>JAHWJY010000122.1 GCA_019348135.1 Actinomycetota bacterium | reverse complement strand
GCGACCTTCTCGGCGAAGGTGCCGTCGTGCTGCTCGGACAGGATGTTGAAGTCGTCGGCGATGGTCTCGTCGCCCGGCCCCGTCGCGATCACCGAGTGGAGGACGACCTCGCGGCCGTCCGCGGCGATCCCGGCGGCGTCGCAGCCGAGGACGATCGGCAGCCGGTCCTCGGTGATGCCGACGCCGCGGAGCGTCCACAGGTCGTGGTGGTTGAGCGACGCGGCCCGGACCTCGACGACCTCCCAGCCGTCCGGCGGCGTGGGATCGGGGTGCTCGCCGGCGACGAGTCCGCTGAGCGGGTCGTCGGTGGAGAAGCTGGTGGCGGTGAGGGCGAACATGGAGGTCCTTCCGGGATGGTCAGGGTCGGTGGCGGGTCAGTCGTCGCACGGCGCCGGCGCGGGGCCGCCGCCGGCGTGGGCGGTCGCGAAGGCGTCGACGAGGTCCGGCTCGGGCCCTCCGAGTGGCATGCGGCGGGCCCACGCCGTGGCCGTGAACGGCACCTCGAGGTCGGGGTTCGGGGCGAGCAGCACGTCGCCGGCGTGGTCGCCGGCGATGGCGCGCAGCTCGGCGAGCTCCGCCGCGTCGACGTCCCCGGGCCGGTACTGCAGCAGGACGCGCCCCGCCGCCAGCGCAGCGACCTGCTCGTCGGCGGGGAGCGGCTCGGTCCGCTCCCCGCACCCGGCCTCCCCGCGTGCCTCGCCCGTGCTGGGAGCGGCCGGGTCGCGGGCCTCGAGCTCCTCGGGCGGGACGTCCGCCGGCTCGACCCGCACGAACGCCGAGATGCGCGCGCCGGCGGCACCCTCGGGGTTGGCCGTCCCGAACAGGTAGCCGGAGGTCAGCCCGATGACGGTCACGGCGACGACCGCCAGGCCGAGCCGCCCGAGCGCGGTCCGCAGCCGCGCCGGGCGCGGCTCCTCGACCTCGCCCATCGGTGTCCTCCTCGCCGTCGGGGACCCTATCCCCGGCCGTGGGGCCCGGCCGAGGCGGGGACGGCGCCCCGGGCGGCGGCCTCCACGAGGCCGGCGGCGAGGTCGGGACCGAGGCCGCGGGCACGCGCGTCCGCCGCCACCTCGCGTGCCCGGGTGGTGTAGCGCGGATCGGCGAGGACGTGCTCGACGGCGACCCGCAGCGTCGTCGGCGAGCACCACCGCGGCGACAGCTGCCGGCCGAGGCCGCGGTGCTGCACCCGGCCGGCGGTCTCGCGCTGGTCGCCCATCAGGGGCACGACCACCAGCGGCACCCCGCGCACGAGCGCCTTGGCGACGAAGCCGCCCCCACCCGGGCCGACCGCCACGGCGGCGGCGTCGAGCAGCGGGCCGTGCGGGGCGCGTCCCACCCGCACGCCGCGACGGTCGACGACCAGGTCGTCCCGTCCGGTCGTGACGACCAGCCGGACGTCGGCGTGACGCAGCCCGTCCAGCGCGGTCTCGGCGAGCGAGCGCCGGACCGTCGAGGCCGTCGAGTCGGTCACCAGCACGAGCGGGGCCGTGCCCTCGGGTGGCGCCAACGGCGGCCAGTCCGGCTCCCAGCCCATCGGACCGACGACGTGCGCCTCGGCCGGCCAGTCCTCCCGCTCGAGCTCGAGCGCCGGCAGCGTGCACAGCAGCCGCGCCTCCGGCTCGCCGCCGTCCGGTGGGAGGCCGAGCCCGCGACGGACGTCGCGCTCGAGCGCCGCGCCCTCGTCGAGGCTCGCCTGCTGCGCGCGGCGGATGCGGTCGTCCGACCGGCGGCGCCACCACGTCCGCGCCGGCGCCCGGCCCATGCCGACGGGCGGGATCGCGGGATCGGGTTCGAAGAGGTGGTGCGGGGACAGCTCGACCCACGGCACGCCGAGGAGCTCCGCCGCGAAGCTGCCGGCGCGGGTGAGGACGTCGGAGACCACGACGTCGAGCCGGAGCGGACGCAGCAGCTCGGCGAGCGGCGGGGCCATCTCGGCGCCCCGACCCCAGATGAGGTGGCCCATGTCGCCGTCGCGCGCGGTGGGAGCCAGCAGCGGGAGCTCGACGAACCGCAGGCCGGCGTCCTCGGCGGCCCGCTGGTGCTGGGTGCCCGTGCCGATCGTCACGTCGTGCCCGCGGGCGGCCAGCACCACCCCGAGCCCGAGCGCGTTGAAGGCGTGGCCGGGGTCGGGCCCGGCGATGAGCGCCACGCGGAGGGTCATGCCGCGAGCCTAGGGGCGGCGCGGCCACCGACCGGACGGCGGACGCCCGGGTGGAACCTGGCGACGCGGTCTGCTTGCATCGAACTGACCGGCGGTCACTACCCGCCTCCCCCGCTCTTCCGACCCCCTCCCGCACCCCTCCGCCGCAGCACCGGAGCCTCCCTTGTCGAGCCTCGCCCGTTCCGTGGTCCGCTGGTGGTGGGCCGTGATCGGGGCGTGGCTGCTCGCCGCGTTCCTCCTGTGGTCGCTCGCGCCCCCCTTCGACGACGTCGCCACGTTCGACAACACCGCGTTCCTCCAGGAGGACGCGCCGGCGATGGTCGGCGGCCGGCTGCTCGAGGACGGCTGGCCCGGCGACGGCTTCTCCGACGGCATCGCGTTCGCGTTCGTCCGGTCCGACGGTGAGCTCGGCGACGAGGATCTGGACTACGCGCGCGACGTCGCGGCGTGGCTGACCTCCGAGGACGCGCCGGAGACGGTCGACGTCGTCACCACCCACCTCGAGGAGCCCGAGCTCACCGACGTGCTGGTGTCGGAGGACGGTCACGCGATGTTCCTGCTCGCGTCGCTGGACGTCCCGGCCTTCACGCCGCCGGCGAACGCGACCGTCGAGGAGTTCCGCGTCCACCTCGCCGGCACGGACCCGCCCGACGGGCTCGAGGTCCACGTCACCGGCGGGCCGGCGGTCGCGGCCGACCAGGCGGCCGCGATCGAGCGCAGCGTCGCGCGCACGCACCTCATCACCATCGCGCTCGTGGCCCTGATCCTGCTGTGGGTCTACCGCTCGCCGATCGCCCCGCTGGTGCCGCTGATCACGATCGGCGTCGCCTTCGTGGTGTCGCTCTCCACGGTCTCGCTGCTGGCCCGTGCCGGCCTCGACGTGTCGTCGCTGTACGAGACGTTCAGCATCGTGCTCGTGTTCGGCGCCGGCACCGACTACTGCATCTTCCTGCTGTCGAGGTACCACGAGGAGCTCGACCTCGCGGAGGACCGTGGCTACCGGGCGGGGACGCCGCTCCGCCGCGGCACGCTCGTGGCCACCGTGCTCGTCCTCGGGGCGGTGCTGGGGTCGTCGGCCGCCACGACGATCGTCGGGTTCAGCGCGCAGGCGGTGGCCGAGTTCGGGATGTTCCGGACCATGGGCCCGGCCATGGCCCTCGCGATCGCCATCACGTTCCTGGCCGCGCTCACGCTGACGCCGGCGCTCATGCACGTCTTCGGGCGGTGGCTCTTCTGGCCTGCGAGCGGGATCCGGGGCAGCCACCCCGGCGACTCGCTGCTGATCGAGTCGAAGGCGGACCGGCTCGGACTCGACCTCGCGCCGGCGGCGGCCACGGGCGACGCCGGCTCGAGCACGGGGACCACACCGTGAGCCGGCTCGACAGCCCACCCGCCGCGGCTCCCGCCGTCCCGACCCCGGAGGAGGACCCGTCCGTCTGGGGACGCGTGAGCCGGCTCGTCGTCGCACACCCGGGACGCGTGCTCGCCGGCGCGCTCGCGATCGTCCTCCCGCCGCTCCTCGCCCTGCCCTCGATGCAGCTCACCCACGACACGCTCGCCGACCTCCCCGCCGACGCACCCTCCGCCGTCGGCTTCGAGGCGCTGTCCGAGCACTTCCCGCCGGGCGAGACCGCGCCGCTCGCGCTCGTCATCGACGACGACGAGCCCATCACCGACCCCGGCAGCCTCCGGGCGATGGCCGACCTGTCCCGGAACCTCAAGCGCCTCGACGGGGTCGACACGGTGCGGTCGGTCGCGATGCCGACCGACGGCGAGCCTCCCGAGGTCCAGGACGCCGACGGGGCGACGGAGCGCATCGGGCAGTTCCAGGAGGGGCTCGAGGAGGCGGCCGCCGGCGCCGGCCAGCTGGCGGACGGCGCCGGTCAGCTGCGCGCGGGGCTCGCCCGCATCGAGGAACGGCTCCCGGAGCTGTCCCGGGGGCTCGACGATGCCGTCGCCGGCACGGGCGAGCTGCGGGCCGGCGTGGCCGAGCTGCGGGCGGGCGTGGGACGCCTCCGTGACGGGCTCGCGGAGCTGCGCGCCGGCCTGGGTGAGGCCCGCGACGGTGCCCGCCAGCTGCGCACCGACGTCGCCGAGCCCGCGGAGGCGGCGATCCGCGAGGCGTGGGACGCGCTGTCCGACTTCACGGTCGGGGCGACGGACCCGGAGTACGAACGGGCCGCACGGGCGACCGGCGAGGCGTACGGCCGCATCACGGGTGAGGACCCCCGGACGGGCAGACAGGTGGAGCCCGGCTACGAGGGGTTGGCGGCGGCGCTCCGGGAGCTCGAGGTCGGCCTCGGCGAGGCGGTCGACGGCACCGCGGAGCTCGTCTCCGGCGCGGACCAGCTCGACGAGGGCCTCGGGCAGCTCGACGCCGGCCTCGCCGAGCTCGCGGCGGGCCTCCGCGAGGCCGGCCCCGGCGTCGACCAGCTCCGGGACGGGGTCGCGCGCCTGCGCGACGGCGCCGGCGAGCTCGAGGCCGGCGCCAGCGAGCTCCGTCGCCGCCTCGCCTCCGGCGCCGCGGAGCTGCAGGACAGCGGCTTCGAGCAGCTCATCCCCGGTCTCGGGCAGGACCGCGGCCCGTTCGTGGTCACGCCGGGGCTGCTCCAGGCCCTGCCGGAGCTCGAGGACCAGCTCGCGTTCTTCCTCGCCGACGACGACACGCGCACCCGCGTGTTCGTGGGGCTGTCGATGTCGCCGTTCTCGCCGGACGCGCTCGTCACGGTCGACGCGGTCGCGGAGGTCGCGGAGCTGAGCCTCAACGGCTCCCCGCTGGAGGACGCGACCGTCGCGCCGACCGGCATCAGCTCGTTCTGGAACGACGTCGACACGGCCGCCGGACGGGACTTCCGCATCATCATCGTGGCCGTGATCCTGGGCGTCTTCCTCGTGCTCGTGGTGCTGCTGCGGGCGCTCGTCGCCCCGCTCTACATGGTGCTGACGGTGCTGCTGTCGTTCGGCTCCGCGCTCGGGATCGCCACGATCGTGTTCCAGGGCATCGGCGGCCGCGCGGGCCTCGCCTGGTGGCTGCCGCCGTTCCTGTTCGTGCTGCTGGTCGCGCTCGGTGCCGACTACAACATCTACCTCATGTCGCGGGTGCGCGAGGAGGCTGACCGCCGCACCACGCGGGCCGCCGTGGCCGAGGGCACCCGGCTCACGGGTGGGGTCATCACCTCGGCGGGCCTGATCCTCGCCGGCTCGTTCGCCGCGCTCATGTCCGCGGACCTCGCGTCGATGCGCCAGATGGGCTTCGCCATGACGGTCGGGATCCTGCTCGACACCTTCGTCGTGCGGACCTTCCTCGTGCCGTCGATCGCCGTGCTGCTCGGCCGTTTCAACTGGTGGCCGAGCGCCCGGGCCCGCTACCCCTGACCCGCACGAACACCGCCCCGTCGCGCTCGACGGCGTCGTGCACGGGCAGGGCGAGGTCGTCGTCGTCGCCCGGGAAGGTGTTGGCACCGCTGTCGAGGTCGTAGGCGTAGAAGTGGAACGGGCACTCGAGCGTCGTTCCCGTCAGGAACGCCGACGTCAGCGGCTGCTGCAGGTGCGGGCAGCGGGGCGAGAAGGCGCGGACGCTGCCGTCGTCGAGTCGACCGACGAGCACCTCGGTGCCCTCGACGGTCACGCGGACGAACGGCGGACCGCCGACATCGTCGGCGGCCGCGACCCGTACGTACCCGTCGTCCTCCACGCGGGCAGGGTACGGGCGGGCCCTGCGGCCCGGGTGTCACCAGGCGTGCTCGAGCCCGCTGTCGGCGCCGTCGGCGAAGGAGCCGAGGAGCGCGTCGCGCCACCCGGCGAGCGCGCCGGCGACCCTCGGGTCGGCGATCCGCACCATCGCCTCCACGGCGTCCGCCGTCGGCGCCTGGCGCCACCGCGCGGTCGTGAAGCGCTCCTTCGGCAGCCCGGTCGCGCCCTGCCAGGCGTGGACCGTCACGTCGGCGGCGACCTGCGGCGCGAGCCGCAGCAGCACACGGACGCGGGTCGGGTCGACCTCGACGGTGCCCGTGAGCCACCGCACCGCCGCGCGAGCGACGTCGAGGTCGCGGGTCGTCAGGACGATCCCCTGCGGGCTGACCTCGGCGACGCCGGTGACCAGTCCGAGGCCGGACACGAAGGTGGGGTCCGCGGCGATGCGGTCGGCGGCGGCGCGGCGGGCACCGGTCCGGGTGGCCTCGTAGGCCTCCTCGGCACGGCGGCGCCGGGCCTCGACCCGTGCACGCTGTGCGGGTGCCGGGGTGGGGCCGGCCGGCACCGACCGCAGCCGGCGGGTCGCGGACCGGACCGGGGTGATGTCGTCGACCCAGGCGCGCACGACCAGCTCGTCGACCGCCAGCTCCTCGGCGATCTGGTCGACGTCGATGCCGGCGTGCCGCAGCGCACGCGCCCGGGCCGGACGGGTGTCCGCCGGGTCCTCGGGATCGGCGTCGACCGCGTCCTCGAACGCGAGCGCGGCCGGCTCCTCGGCGGCGACGTCGGCGGCCGGGGCCGACGAGGGGTCGTCGAGCAGGGTCAGCTGCGGCAACGAGTCCGGGGCGATCGCGCGCCGGGCCCGCGCCGTCAACGCGAACGGGATGGGGTCGTCCAGCGCCGCGTCGAAGGGCAACGTGGCCTGCTCCGGCTCGACCGGGGTGGGGGTGG
>JAHWJY010000031.1 GCA_019348135.1 Actinomycetota bacterium | reverse complement strand
GCGTAGTCGCAGCCCGGGTCGACGCGTCGTCGCAGCCCGGGTCGACGCGTCGTCGTTCAGGCGCGGGCGAGGATCCGCTGGGTCTCGGGCAGGCTCTCGGCCGCGGCGACCTCGCGGAGCACCTCGACCGTCACGTCCACGGCCCGTGCCCCCACGCCCCGCGAGGTGAGCAGCTCGCGCAGCCAGGGCAGCATCTCGAGGTAGACGCCGTCGTCGCCGACCAGCGCCGCGGACGCGAGGTAGCGGAGGTGGTAGGCGAGGTCCTCGCGCGTGCGGTCGACCTGCCACTCCGAGTACCGGCTGAGGTCCGGGAAGCGCGCGCTGAGCCGGTGGTAGGCGTCCTCCACGAGCCGCGCCTCCTCCCGGTACAGCCGGTCGGCCTCGGCACGGTCCCGCCGCGTGGGCGGCTCGCGCTCCGGCGGCTCCTCGACCCAGCGCTCCACGATCGCCGTCGCCGCGGCGACGTCGGAGGCCCACGCGTCGGCGCCCACGGCGGCCGCGCGCTGCTGGTCGGTGCCGAACGCCGCACCCCCGACCAGCACCGGCCGGCCGGCGGCGTGCACGGCGGCGACGGTCCGCGCGGCGCCCGCGAGGTTCAGCGACAGCGTGCAGCTCACCGCGACCACGTCCGGGCCGAGCTGCCGGACCGTGCCGACGAGGTGCTCGGCGGGCATCGATCCGCCGGCGAACGTCACCCGGAACCCGGCATCGTCGAGCTCCTCGGCGAGGAGCCGCGCGGGCAGGAGGTGCCACTCGCCGTCCGCGCAGACGACCAGCACGTGCCCACGGTCCCCCGCAGCGTCGCCCGACGTCCCGACGGCCAGCAGCACCGACTCGCTGATGCCGGTGGCGATGTGCTCCTGCGCCACGGTCCACGTGTTGGACTGCCACAGTCGGCCGACCTCGTGCTGGGCCCGGGCGATGAGCTCGCGCACGTCGGCGCGGCTGAAGCCCTCGTCGAGGAGCTCGCGCGTGCGGGCGACGGCACCGACGCGGTCGCCGAGGGCGAGGCGTTCGACGAACTCGGTCACCAGGTACGGGGGCAGCGACGCGGGGCTCAGCGCGCGACCACCCGGAAGCGGCCGATGCCGGTCGCCCGCGGCGCGGCCGGGTCCGTCGGGATGCGCGCGTGCGAGCGGTGGTGGGCGTCGCTCTTCATGTACGCCACGTACGCCTCCTCGGTCGACCACCAGCTGACCATGACGAAACGCTCCGGGTCGCGCTCGTCGCGCCACACCTCGAGGTCGAGGAAGCCGGGCCAGCCGTCGACCTCCCCCAGCCGCGACCGGAACGCCTGCTCGAGCGTGTCCGCACCGACGGCCTCCACCGCGAGGTCGGAGACGATGACGAACGGTGGCTGGCGGTCGTCGGCGTCGCGGTCACGGGGACGGAGGCTCACCGTCGACCGCCGTGGTCGTCACGCCCCGAGCTGGCGGCCGTGGCGCGGCGGGCGAGCTCGGCCTCGAGGTGGTCGAGGGATGCCACCGGCGGTGAGGTGATCGCCACGTCGGCGGTGCGCAGGTGCACGTCGAGACCGCGCTCCTCGAGCCACCGCCGCTGGACCTCGGCGAGGAACGACCCGGTGCGCCCCTCGTCGCTGCGGAGCGCGAGCACGGCCACGCCGTACCCGCCCAGCCGGCCCCAGTGGTCGGTGGGGGCCCGGAGGGACCGCACGACGTCCGCCAGCGCCCGGACGAGGCCGTCGGTGCGCATGCGGCCGAAGGGCTCGATCGCCCACCCCTCCCCGCCCACGACCATCCCGAGCAGGCGGTCCTCGCCGGGGACGGCGTGCTCGAGTGCCGCCAGCAGCCGACCGCGGGTGGGCGCACCGGTGACGGGGTCCCGGTCACCGTCGAGGCGGGCGGTCGCGAGCTCGTCGCACCGGGCGGCCGCGGCATGGGCCTGGTGCACGAGCTCCGGCAGCGTCCGCTCCAGCCGGGACCGCAACGGGGTGCCGGGCGGTGCCACCGGCACGACCGGGAGGCCCTCACCCACCGACAGGTCGACGGGCAGCGTCGCGTCCGTCGGAGGATGGGCGGGTGCGACGGAGGCGCCGAGGCGCTCGACGTAGGCCACGAGCGCGTCGCGGGCGTCGGCACGCCGGCGCATCCCGAGGAGCGCGCGTTGCGCGTCCGCGACGGCCTCGAGGAGCCGGAGCTCCTCACCCAGATGGTCGGTCACGATCGGCGGCCCCGTCCGACGGCTGCACCCCGTCACGGTACCCGTGGAGCCCGGGGCTCCGGGCCGGTTCGGTCATCAGGAGTCGCGCGGATCGTCCGACGGCGCGCGCCTCAGCCCCGGGGCTGCCGCGGTGCAGCGATCTCGGGCACCACGATCGTGCGGTCCGCGGAGGCGTCGTCGTCGCCCGCCTCGTCCTCCACCACGCCGGCCTCGACCGCGTTCGGCGTCGGCGTCCCGCGCTCGCGGACGCGGATCGACTCGACCTGGTCCTCGAGCCGCTCGTCGACCCGGTCGTCGTCCGGCGCCGGCGCGTGCGGCAGCGCCCCGCTGTGATCCAGGACCGCCACCAGCGGCGTGTCACCCAGGGCCCGGGCGACCTCGCGGGGGTCACCGCGGAGGCCGCGCTCCTCCGGACGGAACGGCACGACGAACACGTCGCCGTCGTCCGCGAGGTCGCCGGCGATGACCGTGCGGCGGCGGCGGTCGACGATCACCTCGACCTCGAGCTCGCGCGCGACGAGCTCGCGCAGGTCGTCGTCCTCCGTGGTCGTGACGACCACGATCTCCGGCCGGTCGCCGTCGGTGCGGGCCTCGCGGATGCGCCGGCAGACCTCCACCGACAGCCGCAGACCGCGCCGCCCCTCGCCGCGGAGGTTGCTCTCGGCGACGAGCAGCACGAGCCGCCGCCACGCCGTGTCCGGACCGAGCCGCGCCACGAGCATCGGGGCCGGGACCTTCGCCAGGACCGAGTCGACGGTGTCACCGAAGACCGCGCGACGCGACACGCGGCGGTCGGTCCAGCCGAGCACCAGCATCGTCCCCTGGCGCTCGACCATGGCGTTGACGATGCCGGCGGACGGGGAGGCGTCGATCCGCAGCAGGGCGTCGCTCTCCCCGCCGGTCGCGAGCACCATCTCGTCGGCGCGATCGACGACCTCGCGGAGGTCGGCGAGCTGGCCGGGACCGGCCTCCGGCGCTGCCACCGTCACCGGGACGACCAGACCCGCGTCGTCGGACGCGAGGAGGGACGCGAGCGTCACGAGTGGGGTGGACCGCTCGGGGTCCGCGATCGGGACGATGACCGTCTCGGCGAGGCGGCGCGGGCGCTGCTCCTGCGGCAGCCGGGGCGCGTACCGCGCGGCCAGCGAGGTCGAGACCAGGCACGTCACGAGGATCACCACGACGACGGCGTTCAGCGCCTCGGCGTCGATGATCCCGGCCTGGACGCCGATCATCGCGGCGGCCAGCGTGGCCGCGGCCTGGGCGGAGGTCAGCGCGTACATCGCCCCGATCTCGGTGCGCTCGAAGCGCAACAGCCGGCCGACGCCGTAGGCGGCCAGGAACTTGGTCCCGAGGGCGATCGCGGTGAACCCCGCGGCGACGGTCAGGACCCGCGGGGACACGAGCACCGCCGGGTCGACCAGGAGGCCGACCGTGAGCAGGAAGATCGGGATCATGAAGGCGTCGCCGACGAACTCGATGCGGTGCATCAGCGGTGACCCGGCGGGTACCAGCCGGTTGAGCCCGAGCCCGGCGAGGAAGGCCCCGACGATGGCCTCGATGCCGGCCAGCTCACCGATGGCGGCCAGCCCGAACATCGCGAGCATCGCGAAGATGAACCGGGGGTTGCGGCCGTCGCCGAAGGTCGCGAAGAACGACCGCCCGACGCGCGGCAGCGCCCAGCCCGCCAGGACCGCGAGCGCCACGAACCCGGCGGTGAGCGTCAGCCACAGGCTCGGGCCCAGGTCGCCGGCGTTGGCCTGCACGACGACGACCAGCACCAGCAGTGCGCAGATGTCGGTCAGGATCGTCGCGCCGACGCTGGTGGCGACCGCCCGGTGCTTGGCGGCCCCGTGGGTGCGGAAGGTGGGGTAGGTGAGCAGGGTGTGGGAGGCCCAGCAGGACGCCAGGAGCAACGCGGCCAGGAGCTCGAAGCCCATGAGCGCGATCACGGCCGTGCCGATCAGCATCGGGAGGACGAAGCCCGCGACGCCGAAGCCGATGGCGTGCGCACGCCGGCGGGTGAACTCCTTGAGGTCGAGCTCGAGCCCGGCGACGAACATGAGGTAGAGCAGCCCCGCCTCGCCGATGATCTCGAGCGGCCCCTCCCGTTCGAGCAGGCCCAGCACCCCCGGGCCGGCGAGCATGCCGAGGAGCACGAGCGTGACGAGCACCGGCAGCCGGAGCCACCGCGCGACGATCGGGGCGACCAGGATGGCCGCCATCACGGCGACGAACAGCCACGCCGCGTCGGTCAACGGCAGCTCGGGGACGTGCACCATGGCGGCGGGACCTCGGGGAAGGCGCCCCCTCTCGGGGCGGCGGACGACGCCGGGGGCCGGGGCGATCGCGTAGAGGACCGCGCCGGGGGACCGCGTCGGCGCAGCGGGGACAGACGGACGGCCACCTCCCGACGGGTTGCCACCGCGCCCGGTTCGCTCGGCCGGTGGCCTCCTGTCACGCAGAGTGAAGACCGGGTCGCCGACCGCTCCGACCGTCCGGCTACGCGGGCGTCGGCGCGCCGCCCGTGAGGTGGTCGTGCCAGGCCCGCATCCTGGCCGCGAACGGCTCGAGCCCGCCGGTCAGCATCTCCGTGACCTCCCTCGCGGCACGCTCGGCGCCGGCGATCCAGTCCTGCGGGTAGCCGAGCGAGACCCGGTGGTCGGCGAACTCGTCCTCGTCGAGGAGGCGCACCGACCCGTCCGTGAGCTGGACCACGTCGAGGTCGAGGTCGACCATCTCGACCCGCCGCCCGCCGAACCACGTCGCCGGCGCGATGACGTCGACGTAGACGGGGTAGCGGTGCCGCGGACCGTTGTAGAGCAGGGTCCACCAGGCGCCGGGACGCACCAGCTGGACCATGGGGGTCGGGGACGGGACGGGGGCGTCCGCGCCCTTGCGGAAGAACGCACCCTCGTCCATCCCGAGCCAGATGCCGTGCTCGTCGTCGCCGAGCAGCCGCATCTGCTGGCGCCAGTGGGGCGTCCTCGGGTGCTTGAAGTACTGGACGGTGACGGGCTCCGGCATGACGCCACGGTACCGTCGCGCCCCGCCGCTCACGCCATGCCGCCGACCCGCCGAGGCCCCTCCGTTGCGTCGTTCCCTCCGGCTCCGGAAGTGGCAGCGGGACGCGTTGGAGCGGTTCGAGGCGACCCCCTCCCGGGACTTCCTGACCGTCGCGACCCCGGGGGCGGGCAAGACGACCTTCGCGCTCACGGCGGCGGTGCGGGACCTCGCCACCCACCCCCACCGTCGCGTCTTCATCGTGGCGCCGACCTCGCACCTGAAGGTCCAGTGGGCGAACGCGGCCACGAGCTTCGGCCTCCACCTCGAACCCGAGTGGAGCCCGCGCGACGGGTTCCCCGGTGACATGCACGGCGTCGTCGTGACCTACCAGCAGGTCGCCTCCGACCCCGCCCCGATGCGGCCCTTCGCCGACGACGCGTTCGTGGTCTTCGACGAGATCCACCACGCCGGCGCCGAGCGCGCCTGGGGTGACAGCGTCTTCACCGCCTTCGAGCTCGCCGCGCGCCGGCTGTCGCTGTCCGGCACCCCGTTCCGTTCCGACCAGAACCCCATCCCGTTCGTCGACTACGCCTTCGACGAGGCGGTCGCGGACTACACCTACGGCTACGGCGAGGCGCTCGTCGACGGCGGGGTGGTCCGCCCCGTCTTCTTCCCCCGCATCAACGGCCACATGGAGTGGACCGCCCCCGACGGCACGGCGATGGCGGCCACGTTCGAGGACCAGCTCGACCGCGTCCACGCCTCCCAGCGGCTCCGGACCGCGCTGTCGGTCGACGGCCAGTGGCTCCCGGCCGTCCTCGACCAGGCCGACCGGTCCCTGCGGCGCATCCGCCAGGACCACCCCGACGCCGGCGGTCTCGTGATCGCCATGGACGTCGAGCACGCCCGGGACATCGCCGCGATGCTCGAGGACCGGCACGGGGTCAAGGCGGTCGTCGCGACCTCGGACGACCCGCTCGCCTCCGACCACATCGCCGACTTCGCCGCCGGCAGCGATCCCTGGATCGTCGCCGTCCGCATGGTCTCCGAGGGGGTCGACATCCCCCGCCTGCGGGTCGGGGTCTACGCCACGAACACGGTGACGGAGCTGTTCTTCCGTCAGGCCGTGGGGCGTCTCGTCCGCTGGACCGCCGGGTACCGCCGGCAGAAGGCGTTCTTCTTCATCCCCGACGACGCCCGGCTGCGCACGTTCGCCGCCGGCCTCGCCGAGCAACGCACGCACTCGCTGCGGCGGCGGGAGGACGCCGGTGAGCAGGACCCGACCGCGCTCGACGCCCTGCCCACCGCCGACGGGGACGACCAGCTGTCGCTGTTCCAGGCCATCTCGGCGACGCCGCTGGGAGAGCACGACCCGGACGACGTCTTCGACGACCACCACCCCGACGACCTCATCTTCGACGGCGGAGAGGACGACGACCTGACGCTGCACATCGAGATCGTGTCCCCGCCGCCGCTGGGGGACACCTCCGCCGGCGGCACGACGCTGACCGTCACCCGGACCCAGCGCAAGCGCGAGCTGCGTCAGGCGAACAGCGACCGCGTCCAGATGCTCGGTCACCTGACCGGGCTCGAGGCCAAGGTCCTCAACGCCCGGCTCAACGACGAGGCGGGCATCCGCAGCATCGCCGAGGCCACGCTGAAGCAGCTCGAGAAGCGGCTGGCCGCGGCGGATCGCTGGATCGACCGCGCCTGACCGGAGGCTCCGCCCCCCTGGCTACCCTGGGTGCATGGACGACGTGCGGTGGTTGGACGACGCCGAGCAGCAGGCGTGGCGGAGCCTCATCTCCGGCATGACCGCGCTCGAACGACGGCTCGAGCGTGAGCTGTCCGAGCGCTTCGACATCACGATGGACGACTACGCCATCCTCGTGCTGCTGTCGGAGGCGTCCGACCGGCGCGTGCGGATGAGCCAGGTGAGCTCCCGCGCGCTCATCCCCAAGCCGCAGGTCACCTACCGCATCGGCCGGCTCGAGCAGCGCGGCATCGTCGAGCGCGTCCCGTGCGAGGACGACGCCCGCGGGATGTGGGCCGTGCTGACCGACGACGGCTTCGCGCTGCTGCGGGAGGCCGCCGAACTGCACGTGCGCAACGTCCGCGAGCTCGTGCTCGACCAGATGAGCCGCGAGCAGTTCCTCGACCTCGGCCGGTCGATGCAGGCGGTCTACCGGGCCTCGGCCGGCGACGAGGCCGCGGCCGCCTACCGCGCCTGACCGGTCGGTCGGGAGACCACCCTGCCGGCCCGCCCGTAGGGTCCCCGGGGCGGGGACGTCCCCGCCCGTGTCAGGCAGAGGAGCACGCGTGAGGATCCTGGTGGCGGACGCCTTCGAGGGGGTCGAGGAGCTGCGGGCCGCGGGGCACGAGGTCGTCGACGAGCCCGCTGCGGGACCGGACGACCTCCCGCGGCTCCTCGACGGTGTCGAGGCCCTCGTCGTGCGCTCGACACGGGTCGACGCGGAGACGATCGCGGCCGCACCCGAGCTGTCGCTGATCGTCCGGGCGGGCGCCGGCACCAACACCATCGACACCGACGCGGCGGCCGCGCGGGGGATCTACGTCTGCAACACGCCCGGCGAGAACTCCATCGCGGTCGCCGAGCTCGCGCTGGGGCTGATCCTCGCCATCGACCGCAGCATCCCCGACAACGTCGCCGACCTCCGGGCCGGGCGCTGGGACAAGGCGAGGTACAGCGAGGCGCGCGGTCTCGCCGGCCGGTCGCTCGCGATCATCGGGTGCGGCGACATCGGCCTCGCCCTCGCCGAACGGGCCGCGGCCTGCGCCATGCGGGTGCGGACCCTCGACCGGCCGGGACGCGACGCGGTCACCCGTGAGCGGATCCGCGCCATCGGCATCGAGCTCGTCGACGACCTCCCGACCCTGCTCGCCACCGCGGACGTCGTGAGCCTGCACGTCCCGGCCACCCCCGGCACCGAGGACCTGGTGGACGAGGAGTTCCTGTCCCACCTCCGGCCCGGCACCTGGCTCATCAACACGTCGCGCGGCTCCGTCGTCGACGAGGAGGCACTGCTCGCGGCGATCGAGGACAAGGACCTGCGGGTCGGGCTCGACGTCTACCGCGGCGAGCCCGACGCCAAGCGCGCCGACGGGTGGGAGCACCCCCTCGCCCAGCACCCGGCCGTCACCGGCACGCACCACATCGGCGCGTCCACCGAGCAGGCACAGGAGGCCATCGCGGCCGCGACGCTGCGGGTCATCGCGGCCTACACCGAGGGCGAGGTCATCAACTGCGTGAACCTCGCGACGGTCGCGCTCGGCGCCTCGACCCTCGTGGTGCGCCACTACGACCGCGTGGGGGCGCTGTCGGCCGTCTTCGAGGTGCTGCGCGCCCACCAGGTCAACGTCGAGCAGATGGACAACCGCGTGTTCGCCGGCGCCCGGGCGGCCGTCGCGACGATGCGGGTCTCGGCGGGGGTGACGGACGCCGTGCTCGACGCGCTGCGTGGACTCGACGCGGTGATCTCGGTGTCCTCGCGCGGGGAGGACTGAGTGGCCACGCTGGACCCGACGCAGGGCTGGCTCGTCACGCCCGCCGCGGCGCCCCGCGTCATCGCGCCCGCCTACGACTCGCTGAGCCCGGGAGAGCGCGCCCGCACGGCGGACGCGAACCCCGACTCCTTCCTCAACGTCACCCGGTCCCCGGAGGACCAGGTCCCCGGGCGTGAGATCGACCACGACACGCTGCTGCGCACCGCCCGGGCCACGCTCGAGCGGCTCCTCCGGGAGGGCGCCTTCCGCCCGCAGCCGCGTCCGGGCTACCGCATCCTCCGCATGCGGCTCGGCGAGCACGTCCAGACCGGCGTCGTCGGCACCGTGCCGGTGGGCGAGATCGGCTCGGTCGTGCGCCTCCACGAGGAGACGCGCGCCGACAAGGAGGACGACCTCGTCCGCCACCTCGAGGTCGTCGGCGTGTCGTCCTCGCCGGTGGGCCTGGTGCACCGCGGCCCGTCCCCCGTGGCCGACATCGTCGAGGGGGTCACCGCAGGAGCCCCGGAGCTCGTCGCGACCTCGGACGACGGGCTCGAGCAGCGCGTGTGGACCGTCGACGACCCGGACGACGTGGCCGCGGTGCGGGGGTCGTTCGCGTCGGTCCCGGCGCTGTACCTCACCGACGGCCACCACCGGGCCGCGGCGGCGGTCCGCCACGCGAGGAGCCACGGGAGCGCCACGGACGGTCCCGGCTCCCGGCTCCTCGTCGTCGCCTTCCCCGCCGGCGAGCTGCGCCTCGAGCCGTACCACCGCGCCGTCCGGGGGGTCGGCCGCGACCGCGCCGGCGAGGTGCTCGCGGCGATCCGCGAGCGCTTCGAGGTCGAGCCGGTGCCGGAGGGGGCCGCACCCACGCCGCCGTCGGAGACGGGCGACTTCGCGCTCCACCTCGACGGGCGCTGGTTCACGGTCCGGACGTCGCCCGACGCCGAGGCGGTCGACCCGGTGGCGGCGCTGGCCGCGACCGTGCTCCAGGAGCGCATCCTCGGGCCCGTCCTCGGCATCGCCGACGCCCGCTCGGACGACCGCCTCGAGTTCGTGCCCGGCCCCCGGGGGCTCGCCGAGCTCGTCCGTCGCGCCGGCGCCGACGGCGCCGCCTTCGCGCTGCCCCCGACCCGCGTGTCGGAGCTGATGGCCGTCGCCGACGCGGGCGCCGTGATGCCCCCGAAGTCGACCTGGTTCGAGCCCAAGGTCCGCTCGGGGATGTTCCTCCACCCCGTCACGGCCGGTTGGGACGGGCACGGGCTCGTCGGCTAGACCGCCAGGGAAGACCACGACAGGAGACGACGGTGCGGCTGGGACTGAACATCGGGTACGCCGGCGCGGCGATGGCGCACGTGTGGCCGTTGATCGAGCGTGCCGACCAGGTCGGCATCGACTCGGTGTGGGCCGCCGAGGCGTACGGCTCCGATGCCGTGACGGTGCTGTCCTACATCGCCGCCCGCACCGAGCGCATCAAGGTCGGCTCGGCGATCCTGCAGATGCCGGCGCGGACGCCCGCCAACACGGCGATGACGGCGATGACCCTGGACGCGCTGTCCGAGCAGCGCTTCCTGCTCGGCCTCGGGCTGTCCGGGCCGCAGGTCGTCGAGGGCTGGCACGGCGTGCCCTACGGCAAGCCGCTCGGCAAGACCCGCGAGTACGTCTCGATCGTCCGCGCCGCCATCGCCCGCGAGGCACCGCTCGAGCACGACGGCGAGCACTACCAGATCCCCTACCGGGGCGACGACGCCACCGGCCTGGGCAAGCCGCTGAAGTCCATCCTGCACCCGGTGCGCAACCGCATCCCGATCTACCTCGCGGCCATCGGGCCGAAGAACGTCGAGCTGACCGCCGAGATCGCCGACGGGTGGCTGCCGATCTTCTACTCGCCGGAGCGCGAGGACATCTTCAACGAGAACCTCGACCGTGGGCTCGAGGAGGCCGGCCGCGACGCCGCGGACATCGAGATCGTCCCGACCGTGCAGGTCGCCGTGGACGACGACCTCGAGGCCGCCCGCGACCAGGTCCGTCCCATCCTCGCGCTCTACATCGGCGGCATGGGCTCGCGCGAGAAGAACTTCTACAACGACCTCGCGGTCCGGTACGGCTTCGAGGAGGCGGCGAGGACGATCCAGGACCTCTACCTCGATGGCAAGAAGGGTGAGGCGGCCGCCGCCGTCCCGGCCGAGCTCGTCGACGAGGTCGCGCTCGTGGGGACGATGGACCGGATCAAGGACCGGCTCGAGGCGTGGAAGGAGAGCCGCGTCGACGTGCTGTGCCTCGGCACCCACGACCCGCAGGTCCTCGAGGAGCTCCAGGCGACCCTCTAGAACGGGAGCGGTGCGGGGGTGCCCACGGCCTGGGCGAGGGTGACGCGGAAGATCGACCCGCCACCGTCGCGGTCGACGACCGTCGCGGTCCCTCCGTGCGCGCGGGCGAGCGCCGCGACGAGCGCCAGCCCGACCCCGCTGCCGGCGCGCTCGGTGTGGAGGCGGACGAAGGGCTCGAACACCGCCGACTTGTGCGCGTCCGGGATGCCGGCGCCGGCGTCGGCGACCTCCAGCACGATGCGATCGCCGTCGAGCCGCGCGGACAGCAGGACCTCGCTGCCGGCCGGGGTGTGCCGGACGGCGTTGCGCAGCAGGTTGTCGATGATGCGACGGATGAAGCGCGGGTCGAGGCGGACCGGCACGGACGGCGCGTCGATGCGCAGCCGGACGTCGTCGACCATCTCGGGCGGCACCGACTCCGCGCAGGTGGTGTGGAGGTCGACGACCTCGCGGCCGGCGACGAGCGCCTCCTGGGACAGCTGGTGCAGCGCGTCGAGGTCCTCGACGAGCCGCACCAGGCGCTGGGCGTGGGCGTCCTGGCTCGTCACGAGCTCACGCAGCCGCGCCGGAGGCAGGTCCTCGAGCCGCTCGTTGAGGATCGAGGCGGTGCCGGCGACCAGCGTGAGCGGGGTCCGCAGCTCGTGCGAGACCGCGACCAGCAGCAGCTCGCGCGTGCTGGCGAGGCGGCGGGTGCGTTCGGCGAGCTCGCGCTGGATGGTGGCGGCCCGGCGGTCGGTCTCGGCCAGGCGGGTGACGAGGACGGAGGCGACGATCGAGGCACCGGCGATGACGAGCCAGCGCGCGAACCAGAAGTCGACCCCGGAGACGACGAGACCGATCCCGTAGGCGGCGGCGCAGATGGCGGCGTGGAGCAGGGCACGCCCGCGCTCGTAGAAGAAGTACGCGTACGCGGCGACGTAGACCACGAACACCCCGGGGACGTCCGCGAGCATGGGGTTGACGAAGACGACCAGCACCCCGATGAGGAGCGAGCCCCCGAGCGACAGCAGCTCGTTGACCCACAGGGGGATGAACATCCGCTCGCCCACGGGCAGGAGGAGCAGCCCGGTGACGACGGCGACGCTGGGGACCACGTAGCCGAGCGGCTGGTGGCCCGAGGAGAGCAGCAGCGACGCGATGACCAGCACGCCGGCCGAGAGGTAGAGGATCGCCGCGGTGCGCATGCGCATGCGCGAGTCCGCCATCCGTGGATCGTCCACGGCTGGCTCCTCGGTCCCGTGCCCCCATCCCTGCATGCCGACAGCCTCCCGTGTGCCCCCGGCCCCCGTCGGCTGCGCACGCGTCGGGCAGCGTCGTTCTCCGCCAGGCGCGCGTTCCCCTGCGTCGGCGGGCGGTCGGCGCTCAGCCGTCGGCCCGGACCCACGGGGGAACGGGCGCCTCGATCCGCTCCAGCGCCGAGGACACGTCCCCGAAGCGGTCGGTGCGGTCGCGCCAGTCCCGCCACGCGGCCTCGAGCTCGACCCGGTCGCGGGCGACGAAGTTCCACCACATCGCGACGTCCTCCCCGAGCGGCTCCCCACCGAGCAGCAGGAACCGTGCGTCCGGCCCGTCGGCCTCGATCCGGAGCTCCTCGACGCCGGCGGGCACGAGCGCGAGCCAGCCGGGCTCGACGACCTCCGGCCCGACCCGCAGGCGGCCGTCGAGCGGCACGACGGCGTGCTCGAAGGCGGCCGACGTCGGGAAGGTCACGGCCCCCCCGTGGAGCGTCGCGTCGACGCCGACCAGGGCCGTGTCCGTCCGCGCCGGCGAGCCGGCCCCGTCGAGCGTGCCGACGAACACCAGCGCCGTCGCGTCCCCCACCTCGACCTGGGGCAGCTCGGCGTGGTGCTCGAAGGCCGGCCGACCGTGGCGGGTGCCCTCCGGCTGGGCGATCCACATCTGCGCCCCGCGGAACGGCGGTCGCGCCGCCAGCTCGGCGTGCGCGATGCCCCCGCCGGCGGTCATGAGGTTCAGCTGGCCCGGCCGGATCACCTGCTCGGTGCCGAGCGAGTCCGTGTGCAGCGCCTCCCCCTCCAGCAGCCACGTCGCGGTCGACAGGCCGATGTGCGGGTGGGGCCCGACCTCCAGGGGGTCGGGCTGCTCGGCGTCGACCGGCCCCATCAGGTCGACGAAGCACCACGCCCCGACGGTCCGCCGGCCCTTCGTGGGCAGCACCCGCACGACGTCCAGCCCGGCGACGCTCGTGCGCCGGCCCTCGCGCGCCTCGACCCCGGCGAGGACGTCGTCGGAGCACTCCCGGTCGGGTTCCTGCACGGGTCCGCTCATCGCCGCTCCTCGCGCTCGGTCGGTCGGGGGGACCGTAGACCGGCCGCGCTGCCGCGGCCGGCGTCCCGGGGACGCACCGTCCCTGCCGGCTCTCCCTCCGTCACGGACGTCCGGTGAGCGGACGTCGGGGGGAACGGACGCACCGGACGGCGAACACCATCGTTGGCCCCTGCGCCACCTCCCCCGCCCCCGTCCGGATGGTTGTCCCCCCGTGCGACGTCTCCTCCCCGCCACCCTCAGCGCCGCGATGGCCTTCTCCGTCCTGGCCGCGGCACCGACCGATCGCCCCGAGCAGGCCCAGCGCGGGCTGCAGCAGGCGAGCGTCGCGACGGCGGCCGACACGACGACGGCGCAGCCCCGGGTGGTCGTGTCCCCCATCGACTCGGGCATCAACCCCTACCACGAGGCCTTCGACGTCGACGTGCCGGCGGTCGACGAGCACGTGCTCGCCGAGTTCGGCATCGACGAGGAGCACATCCTCCACATCAGCGACGACTACGACGCCGACCTCGCCGCGGGCGTCTACGCCGACGTCGAGGAGCACGAGCTGTACTGGTTCGCCGGGACGAACATCCTCGCGTGGTCCGTCAACTTCGGCGACCGGCCGTTCCTGCCGGACGACAGCGGCGACACCCACGGCACCGGCGTGACCGGCGCCGTGCTCGCGGCGAACCCCGACGCCATCGTCCTGTTCGTCGAGGGCATGACCGACACGGGCGTCAGCGCCGACGCCGAGCGGTACGCCTTCACCCACCCCGGGGTCGACATCGTCACGACGTCCTACGGCTTCTTCACGTCGGCGCCGCTCGGGGCGCTCGCCGGTTCCTACGAGGGCGTGGTCGAGATGGGCAAGCTCCACTTCGGAGCCTCCGCCAACGACCCGACGCTCGCGCCGAGCGACGGCACCTCCGGGCCCTGGTGGGCCATCGGGATCGCCGGCTTCGGTGAGGGGGAGGACGGTGGCGGCGGCAAGGAGACGTTCTCCGGCACGGCGCCGGACTTCGTCGCCGACTGGACCCAGGACCTGCCGTACTGCGACACCTGCACCGAGGGGACCGAGTCCGTCAGCGGGACCTCGTTCGCCACCCCGCGCAGCGCCGGGGTGGCCTCGGCCGTCCTCCTCGAGGCACGGCGCGCGGCCGGGCACCTCGGCGGCGTCACGGACGGCCTGCTCGTCACCTCCGACGACGGCGGCATCTCCAACTGGCAGCTCCGCCGGGCCCTCGAGGAGGGTGCGGCCGTCCCGCCCCAGGTGGACCGGGCCGGACTGACCGAGGTGCCGGTCAACTCGATCGCCCCCTACGCCCAGGTCGGGTGGGGACTGATCACGGCCGACCCCGAGCAGGCGGTGGTCGAGAACACCCTCGCCGCGCTGTCGGGTCAGACCTTCAAGGACGCCGCGACCTGCGACTTCATGACCCACTACATGACGCTGCGCTTCGCGGCCTGGGACGCCAACCCGCTGTCGGACAGCTTCGGGCAGACCAACGCCGTCGAGAACACCTCGGGCTACCTCCCCTGCTGATCTCCCTCCCGGGGGCGTCCGGGCCCACCCCTACAGGAGCGGCCCGGACGCGCCGATGACCCCCTCGTCGGCAACGGCCGGTGTACGAAGGGGAAGCCGCATGGACCGCTTGATGGCCTTGGACTCCGTCGCGATGTCGAGCGTGGGGCTGCTCTTCAGCTTCCTCGCGATCCTCGCCCACCCGGACGCCGCCCGGGACATGCGCGCCGACGCCCGCGCCATGCTCACCGACGGGATGGCACGCCTGCGCGGCTGACCGCGATCGCCGGCGGCCGCACGCGCAGCCGCTGCATCGCGACGGTGCCCAGCAGCGGCCCCGGCGTGAGCACCAGGAACGACCACCGCCAGCCGACCCACTCCACGAGGAGGGGGACGAGCCAGATGGTGGCGACGGTCAGCGTGAACCCCAGCGCCAGCTGCATCGTGACGGCCGTCCCCACGTAGCGCTGGTCGGCGACCTCGGTGACGAGGGTCGAGAACTGCGCCGAGTCCGCCACGACCCAGAAGCCCCAGAACAGCACGACCGCCAGCACCAGCGCCGGCGCACGGCCCCACACGGCGCCGGCGACGCCCGCCGCCGCGCCGGACGACAGCATCGCGACCGACGTGAGCCACACCCGACCGCGTCGGTCACCGAGCAGTCCCCCGGCCACGCAGCCGAGCGCGCCGATGCCCACCGCACCCGCAGCGCCGTAGGCGGCCACGGTGCCCGGATCGGCCACGCCGGTGACCTCGAAGGAGGCCGTCAGGTAGGCGCCGATCCAGGCCCACATCGCGTACAGCTCCCACATGTGCCCGAAGTAGCCCAGCGAGGCGAGGCGCACCTCCCGGTCGCGCATGACCGCGAGGGCCTGACCCGGGTCGAAGTGGGCCCGCGGGAACGGGTAGGGCCCGTCGCGGCCGGCGAGCGCCACGACCCCGCCAGCGAGCGTCGCGGCCGACGTCACGGCGACGACCACACGCCAGTCGAGCCCGCCGAGGGCGCGCACGAGGTGGGGCAGCGCCGAGCCGAGGGTCAGCGCCCCCACCATGACCCCGAGGGCCAGCCCCCGACGTGCCCGGAACCAGGTCGCCATGGCCTTCAGCGCCGGGGGGTAGACGCCGGCGAGGAAGACGCCGGTGGTGAACCGGAGGACGATGGCGGGTGCGGCGGCGTCCGCGGCCAGGAGACCGAGGTTGGCGACCGCGGCGCCGGCGGCGGCCACCGCCATCACCCGGCGCGGGGAGAACCGGTCGGCGAGCGACAACGCGGCGCTCGCCAGCGCCCCCGCCACGAACCCGAGCTGCACCGCGATCGTGAGCAGCGACGCCTCGGTCGGGGTCAGCGACCAGACGCCGCGCAGCTCGGGCACCACGGCGGAGGCGGAGAACCACGTGCTCATGGCGAGGAGCTCGGCGGCCGCGAGCCCGGCGAGCGCCGCCCAGCGCCCCGGCGCCACGTCCGGGTCCACCGCCGGGTCCGCGGTCCGGTGGCTCATGCGGCCTGGTCGGCGACGTACACGCGGCTCCAGCGCAGCATCACGATCCCGGCAGCGGCGAAGGCCAGCACCACCACGGCCAGCCCCGCGGCGTAGCTGCCGGTCGTGTCGACGGACCAGCCGAACAGGGGTGGACCGATGCTGAACCCGGCCAGGAAGCCGAGCAGGACGATGCCGGAGGCACGACCCGCCTGGCGGTTGCCGGCGACGTGCATGACGGCGAGCATCCCGACCGAGTTCCACGCCAGGCCCGACGTCGCGTGGACGACGGCCGCGACCCACAGGAGCCACACCCCGACGGCGGGCGCCGCCATCAGCCCCGCGGCGGAGACGGTCGCGAGGAGGGCGATCGCCCCCAGGGGGCGGGAGAAGGTGGCGCCACGCTCGCTCACCGTGCTCCAGGTGATCCGCGACACGAACCCCACCGCGCCGCTCACGCCGGCGACCGCGCCGGCGACCGTGACCGACAGCCCCAGGCCCTCCTCGGCGTAGAGGGGGAGGTAGGCGGTCACGGCCCCGGCGCCGGCACCCATCAACCCGCCGTAGGCCGCCAGCCACATCACGGCCGGCGGCAGCGAGCCGCGGTCCGAGCGGTGTCGTGGCTCGGCCGGCCCCGCCGCCGGGTCGGCGGGGACCACGGCCCGGACGACCGCGGCGGCAGCCAGGAAGAGCAGCCCGACGCCGGCCATCGCGGCCCGCCACCCGAACGCGAGCGCGAGCGTCGGCAGCGCCATGCCGGCCACGAAGACCCCGGCCTGGACCCCGGACTGCTTCAGCCCGGTGATGAGGCCCCGCTGTCCGGGCGCGACGTGGACGGAGAGCAGTTTGTTCGTGCTCGGGTTCGCCGCCGCCTGCCCGAGTCCACCGATCGCGGCGCCGGCCAGCAGCAGGAGGAGACCAGGCGCCGCGGCGACCACGAGGAATCCGGCAGCGGAGAGCAGGAACGTCCCGACGAGCAGCCGGCGCCCGCCGAACCGGTCGGCGAGTCGCCCGACGGACGGCGAGCCCACCGCGGCGACCCCGTAGTAGGCGGCCATCACGAGCCCGAGCTGGCTGCGGCTCAGACCGACGTCGCCGATCACGAAGCTCGCCAGCACGGCGAGCGCGGGCGCGACCAGCGTGCCGGCCGCCATCGCGCCGGCGAGGGTCGCGGTGAACCCGGCGCGGCTGCGCAGCGTCGCGGGGGTGAGCTGTTCCACGCGCGGGACCGTAGGCGCGGAATCGGCCGCCCGCGACGGCGAGCGGGACTAGCGTTCCGGCGGGGCTGCACGGGACGGGTCCCGTGGCAACGAACAGGGAGCGAGACATGGAACGGCGGGACTTCCTCAGGTACGGAGCAGGGGCGGCAGCGGCGGTCGGACTGGCCGCCTGCACCGGTGGTGCGGTCGGCGGTGACAACGAGGAGGCCGGGCGCACCGAGGGCGGCCTCACCGGTGACGACGCCGAGCTCGCCGGTGAGGCGGCGGGCGAGTCGTCGCTGCCGGAGATCGAGCTCGAGATGGCCACCAGCTGGCCGCTCGGGCTCGACACGATCTTCGGTGGCGCCACCGTGTTCGCCGAGCGCGTCTCGGCCATGACCGGCGGACGCTTCAAGATCACCCCACGTGCGGCAGGCGAGCTCGTGGGCGGGCTCGAGGTGCTGCCCTCGGTGGAGGAGGGCGCCATCCCGATGGGGCACACGGCGTCCTACTACTACACCGGACGCAGCCCGGTCATGGGGTTCGGGACGGCGCTGCCGTTCGGCCTCACCGCCCGGCAGCAGAACTCGTGGCTGCACCAGGGCGGCGGGTTGGAACAGATGCAGGAGTTCTACGCCGAGAAGTTCAACATGATCCAGTTCCCGGCCGGCAACACCGGCGCGCAGATGGGTGGCTGGTTCAACAAGGAGATCAACGGCGTCAACGACCTCCGCGGGTTGAGCTTCCGCATCCCCGGGCTCGGCGGCGAGGTCATGAGCCGGCTCGGCGTCACCGTCCAGGTGGTCGCCGGCGGCGAGATCTTCCAGGCACTCGACACCGGCGCGATCGACGCGGCCGAGTTCGTGGGTCCGTACGACGACGAGAAGCTCGGCCTCCAGAACGCGGCCCAGTTCTACTACTACCCGGGTTGGTGGGAGCCGGGCCCGACCCTCGAGGTCCAGATGGGACTGGACCGGTGGAACGAGCTGCCGAGCATCTACCAGGAGATCGTCCGGTCGGCGGCGCACCACTCCAACGAGATCATGATGGCGAAGTACGACAAGCTCAACCCCGAGGCGCTCGTCCGCATCCAGGAGGCCGGCGTCGAGCTGCGTGCCTTCCCCGACGACGTCATGCAGGCCGCCGAGGAGGCGTCCTTCGAGCTCTACGACGAGTTCGCGTCACAGGACCAGGACTTCGCCGACATCCTGGAGGGTTGGAACGCGTTCCGCGAGCCCATCCAGCAGTGGTTCGGCCTGAGCGAGCTGGGCATGCTCCAGCACGCAGCGAACAGCAGCGAGGGCTGACGGAGCCCCGCACGACCTCGAGGGCCGCACCGCTGCCGGTGCGGCCCTCGATCGTCGCGTGGACCACGGCGGCGCTGGCTCAGCCGCCGCTGACGGTGCGCTGCGACACCTCGACCAGCCACGTGACCGTCTGCGGGAACGCCAGCACGATGACGAGCGCCAGCGCCTGCAGGCCCATGAACGGCAACGCCCCACGGTGGATGTCCGCCGTCCGGACCTCGGCCGGCGCCACCGACTGGAGGTAGAACAGGCTGAAGCCGACGGGCGGTGAGATGAACGCGATGTTGAGGTTGATGGCCATCATCACCAGGAACCAGATCGGGTTGATCTCCAGGGCCACGACGGCCGGCATGAAGATCGGCAGGGCGATGAAGGAGATCTCGAGGAACTCGAGGTTGATGCCGAGGAGGAACACCGCGATGTTGGCGATGATCAGGAAGCCCCAGAACCCGCCGGGCAGGCCCGTGAGCCACTCCGTCGCCAGCCGTTGACCACCGAGCTGGTCGAACACCAGCCCGAAGAAGGTCGATGCGAACAGGATCATGAGCACCAGCGCCGTGATGTTGGTGGTGGTCTGGGCGGCCTCCTTGAGGATGCGCCAGTTCAGCGTCCGGTTGAACGCCGCCAGCACGATCGCGCCGACCGCGCCGACCGCGCCGGCCTCGGTGGGGAAGACCAGCCCCAGGAAGATGCTGCCCAGCACGGCGATGATCAGGAACAGCGGCGGCACGACCGAGACCATGGCCTCCCGCAGCAGCGCGAGCCCCTTGAGCGTCCTGGCCTCGAGCGGGAGCGCCGGCACCCGCTCGGGGTGCCGCCAGCCGAGGTAGATGATGTAGAGGCCGTAGAGCGAGGTCAGGATCAGCCCCGGGATCAGCGCCCCGAGGAAGAGGTCACCCACGCTGACGCCCGCGACCGCGGCGAGGACGATCAGCACGAGGCTCGGCGGCAACAGCTGCGCCAGCGTGCCGGCGGCGACGATCACGCCCGTCGCCACACGGTGGTCGTAGTGGTACTTGACCATCGTCGGCAGGCTGATCATCCCCATGACGATCACGGTCGCCGCGACGACCCCCGTCGCCGCCGCCAAGAGCGACCCCACGAGGACCACCGTCAGGGCCAGCCCGCCGCGGGCCTTGCCCATCAGCAGGCCGATGGTCGTGAGCAGCCGCTCGGCCAGGCCGGAGCGTTCGAACACCGCCCCCATGAAGACGAAGAACGGGATCGCGAGCAGGATCTGGTCCGACATGTAGCCGAACCAGCGCCCGAACAGGAGCCGGCTCGCGCCGAGGCTCACCTCACCGAAGCCGAGCCCGATCGCGCCGAAGACGATCGCGGTCCCCGCGAAGGAGAACGCCACGGGGTAGCCCGAGAGCAGCAGGAAGAGGAACAGCACGAACATGACGATCGCGAGCCACTCCACCGTTCGCTGCCCTCCCCATCCACGGCCGTCCCCCAGCGAGACGGCCGGTCACCCCACTCACTCCACGCGGAGGGGCCCGTTCTCCTGCGCGCGTTCGACGTGGCGCCCGTGCCCCGTCAGTTCGCTCGCGAGCTTCACCATCTCGGCCAACGCCTGCAGCAACAGCAGCACCAGACCGAGCAGCAGCAGCAGCTTGATCGGGGCGCGCGGCAGCCCGCCCGGGTCGGGTGACCGTTCCCAGATCTCCCACACCCGCCACGTGGGCAGGGTGTTGTCGGGCCGGGCACCGAACGAGCGCACGACCGGGTTCCACGTCAGCCAGATGCCCAGGATCGTGAACGGCAGCAGCCCCACGAGGTGCCCGACGAAGTCGATCGCCGCCTTGGTGCGCCGACTGCGGTCCGCGAACCAGAAGTCCACCCGGACGTTGATCCCGTGCTGCAGGATGTAGGCGAAGGCCAGCAGGAAGACGCCGGCGTAGAGGTACCACTGCAGCTCGACGTACCGGTTCGAGGTCAGCTGGCGTCCCGCGAAGCGCCCGGCGTAGCGCAGCAGGGCGTTGAAGAACCCCACCGCCACCACCAGCAGCACCAGGTACTTCGACACCGTCCCCACGGCGTTGCTGACACGGTCCATGCCCCGCTGGTACGCGAGGAGCGGGCGCAGCCATGCCGGCGCACGCT
>JAHWJY010000121.1 GCA_019348135.1 Actinomycetota bacterium | reverse complement strand
GGCCCTGTGGTGGGCCCTGATCGAGGAGCTCGACCGCGTCGCGGCCGCCGAGGCCGCGGTGCTCGAGGCCGGCCCCGACGGACCCTGAGCGGGGTCCCGAGGGCCCCGGAGCGGGATCAGACCGTGCGCCGCCGCCCGAGCACGAGCGCGCCTCCGAGCAG
The DNA here is from genome assembly GCA_019348135.1 of Actinomycetota bacterium. Taxonomy (GTDB): domain Bacteria; phylum Actinomycetota; class Nitriliruptoria; order Nitriliruptorales; family Nitriliruptoraceae; genus JAHWJY01. Next base: position 6,736 of record JAHWJY010000121.1, on the reverse strand, counting down.
CGCCGCGGCGGCGATGCCGACCGGGAAGCCAGGGCCCGTCGCGGGCAGGCCCGGCCCGATCTCGGGCGCCGGCGCGGCCGGCGGGTGCGGGGTCGCGTCCGGCTCGGGCCCGCCGGCTGCGCCCGTGGGGGGCCGCAGATCGTTGGCCGCCCGGGCCTCGGGCGTGAACGCCAGGACCTGGAAGCCGTTGCTGGCGCTGCCGAACCACAGATGGCCCGTCTCGGGCTGGAACCACATGTTCGGCGTCGTCACGTCGACGAACAGCAACTCCTCACCGAACAGCCCCCCCTTCTGGGCCGTGTCGAGCTTGACCGGCGGGTTGTAGTAGGCGATCTCGCGCGGCTGCGTCGGGTCCCGGAAGTCGAAGACGCGCACGCCCGAGGCGAACCAGTTCCAGAACACCAACTCGGTGTCGTACTTGTCATCGACCCCCACGTAGTGGACGTTGTAGCTCAGGCCGTCCTGGTTGAGCTCGTGCTCGTTGCAGAGCTCGGGGTCGTTCACCTCGAGGCCGTAGTCCGCGACGATGACGGGGTTGGTCTCGTCGGTGATGTCGATGTGCTTGGCCTGGGGACGTCCGTCGCAGGTGGTCTTGAAGGCCTCGTTCGAGGCGAGGATGTAGGTCCGCCCGTCCCGCTGGACCCACTTGGCGGTGTGCGACGTGATCGACGATCCCGCGGGCCACGTCAGGTGGTGGATCACCCGGATCTCCGGCTCCGGGCGACGGGCCTGGATGTCCGAGGTGTCGAGGATGATCAGCCCGCCCTCGCCGGCGATGTAGGCGCGGTTGCCGTCGGGGCTCAGGTCCATGTCGTGTCCGCCGTGCTCGGCGTACTCGAGGATCAGCTCCGGCTCCGACGGGTCGGAGAGGTCGATCACCGACAGGTAGCGCGCGACCTCGCCGGCGTTCGCCGTCCCGTGCCCGAGTGCGTACGCCGTCCGTCCGTCGTCGCTCAGACGGAACCCGTGTGACACCACCGGGAGCTGGAACGTCGCTCGGAGGACGGGTTCCCGGCAGTCCTCCTTCGCCTCGTAGACGTCCATGACGTTGTCGGTCGAGGCCGTGATGATGCCGTTGTAGGCGTGCAGTGCTTCGAGGGTGTCGAGGGTCCCCGGGCTCCGTAGGACGTCCACGAGCTCCGGAGCGGTCGGGTCGGAGACGTCGATGACCGCCATCCCCGTGTCGGGGTAGGCGGGGTTCGCTCCCGCCAGGGCCGTGGTGGTGTAGTAGGCACAGTCGCCCATGGCGGCGAGTTGGTGGTTGCCGCCCCGGTCGTTGACGGTGTTCTGCCCGACGAGCTCCAGACCGCAGCGGAACCCCTCGAACCCGGCGAGCTGGACGGCACGTGGGACCTGTCCCTGCAGGCCCGTCTCGGGCACGTCGCCGGGTCCACACGCCGCGGGGGAAGCGGCGTCCGCCGGGATCGCGGGGGCCACGAGGATGCCGAGTGCCAGGGCCGGCAGAGCGACGCGGGCGAACCCGTCGAGACACCTCATGATCGTCCTCCCCGGCCTCGGCCGGCCGCGCTCGCCCACCGCAGACGTCGAGGAGAGAGTTCGGGGTCCCGGCCACGGATCCCTGCACGGGATGTCTGCGCGCCCGCGGGAGTATCAGCCGGCGCGGGGCTGGAGCTCGCCGAGGTGCTGGGGACGGACGGCGACGCGCCCACCGGCGTCGGTGGCGATGACGAGCGACCCGTCGTCCTTGACGTCGGAGGCGACGCCCTCGATGCGGGGCCCGCCCGGCCCCATCGGGATCATCATCGCGCGGACGTCGTCCCCGAAGGTGCGGCACATCGTCCGCTGCCGGTCGAGGATCCGCTCGAGCGGTTCCTCGAGCGCCAGCTCGATCGACACGACGGCGTCGCGCAGGAGGCTCGGACGGTCGCGCCCGTCGACCTCGACGAGGACCGTCGCGACGGCCCAGTCGACGCGCGCCGGTCCCAGCTCCGCGTGCACCCCGACGTCGGCGACGGTGCGGTCACCCCGCACGAGCACGTCCGGCCAGCGGATGCCGACGTCCCCGTCGAGCGCCCGCGCGAGGCCGACCGTGGTGACGGTGTACAGCCACCCCTCCCGCTCCGGCGTCAGCTCGGGGCGGAGGACGAGCGAGAAACCGAGGTGACGCTCGGGGTCGAGATCCAGGGGGCGGCCCGACCGTCCCCGGGGTGACACCTGGTAGTCCGCGACGACGACCGCACCCGCGGGCGCCCCCTCGCGCGCCCACGCCTGCGCGGCTGCCTCGGTCGAGAGGAGCGCCGGGTAGGCCCGGACCGGTCGCTCACCGAGGACGGCGGCGAACGCCCTCGCGTCCTCGGTCCCGCCCGGGGACACGCTCACCCCCAGCCCTCCTCGCCCGCGGCCCGGTTGAAGAGATCCCGTAGCCGCATCCACTGCGGCATCGGGTACCGCGCGAGCGCGCGGGACACCTGCTGACGGAAGCGCACCCGCTCCTCCTCGGGGCGCTCGGCCGCAGCCTGGACGGTCGCGACGACCAGTCGGTCGAGCGTGTCCGGGGGCAGCTCGAGGTAGGCACCGACGAGCGTCGCGGCGAGGACCACGTCCACGCCGGGACGGTCGAGCTGCCCCGAGATCCAGGCGCCGAGCTCGAACCTCCGCGGGCCCGGTGGCAGGGTCGCCCAGCGCGTGACCTCCGCACGGACGATGCCGGGCCACCGTTCCTCCGGTTCCTCGTCGAGCACCTGCCACACGGCACCGGTCGGGGAGCCGACCCGGTCGAGGACCTCCTCGGCCTGGGCCCGGACCGCGGGCTCGATCCGCTCGACGGCCAGCGCCTGGGCGGCGGCGAGACGGGCGCGCGGCGCGGCACCCCGTCGCTCGTGCGCGAGCGCGAGGTTGGCGAGCGCCATCGCGTGCGCCGCCGGCTCGCGGTTGCGTGGCAGCGAGGCCGCGGAGCGGGCGAACGCGGCGGCGGCGGCCTCGTGGTCGTCCGCGGCGAGGTGGGCGAGGCCCGTGACGTTCGCCGCCACGCCGACCCCGGTGGGATCGTTGGCACGGTCCGCGAGGTCGACGGCCCGGGCGAGCGCGCCCAGTGCCGCCTCGACGTCCCCGTCCTCGAGGTGGCACGTGCCGAGCTCCCGGGCGGCCGCGCCGGCGGCGCCGGGGACGGCGTCCTCGTCGAGATGCTCGCCGGCACGGCGGAAGGCGTCGACGGCCCCGTCACGGTCGCCGAGGTCCCGGAGCACGAGACCGATGTTGAACCAGGCGGCCCCGAGCTCCGACGAGGCCTCCGCCGCCGTGAAGGCGGCGACCGCCCGCCGGAACAGCTCGATCGCGAGCGACGGTCGGGCGCGGTCGCGCAGCAACGACCCGAGGGCGTTGCAGGCCACGCCGTGCTCGCGGGGGAGGACCTGGGGGTCGAAGCCCGCGACCGCGGCGGCCAGCGCCGCCTCGCCCTCTTCGAGGCGTCCGGCGCCGTGGAGCGCCGCGCCGAGGTGGAACTGCGCGGTCGCGTGCTGCACCGGGTACCGGTCGGCGTCGTAGCGCTGCACCTGGGCCCGGAGCTCGACGATCCGGTCCGTGGTCTGATCCATCACGCCTACTCTAGGGACCATGCGGGTGACGGTGGCGGGCTTCGGCAACCTCCTGCGCGGTGACGACGGGTTCGGCGTCCGCGTGGCCGAGCTGCTGCTCGCCTCCCCGGTCCCGGAGGGCGTCCGGGTCCTCGAGGTCGGGATCGGGGGCATCCACCTCGTCCAGGAGCTCCTCGCCGGCGACGACGACGCGCTCCTGCTGATCGATGCCGTCGACGTCGGCCGCCCACCGGGCACGCTCGTCGTCCTCGAGCCGCCGCGCGTCGACATGTCCGCGTGGGGCGTCACGGAGCGCCGGGACGCGCTCGCGGACATGCACTACGCCACCCCGGAGCGGGCGATGCTGCTCGCCGAGGCGATGGGCGTGCTGCCTCCGGTCGTGCAGCTCGTCGGCTGCCAGCACGTCGACGCCTCGGAGCTCGGCGAGGGCCTCCATCCGGCCGTCGCCGCCGCGGTCGCGCCGGCGGCCGCGGAGGTGCGCCGGCTCGTCACGGGGCTCGGCATCGACTGGACCCACACCGCAGCGCCGGTCCGGACCGAGCTCAGCCGCCCGGGAACATGGGCAGGTCGCGTCCCGCCGGCGTGAGCGGGGCGCCCGGCGGCGGATGCGACGCGGCGTCGGACGGCTCGACCTCCAGCGCACGGAAGCCCGGGAAGCCGTCGCGCAGCGCCTCCTCGACGCCGTGCTGCAGCGTGGCCGCCGACGCGGAGCAGCCGTCGCAGGCGCCCTCCAGCCGGACCCGGACGATGCCGTCGGCGGCGTCGCGCACCTGCACGTCGCCGCCGTGGCTGTGGAGGAAGGGCCGGACGGCGTCGAGCGCGGACTCGGCGAGCGCCCGTTCGTCCGGCACGTAGGCCTCGAACAGCCACTCGATGGCGGGGTGGCCGGCGGCCAGCCGCCGGGCGGCCTCCGGCCCGAGTGCCGTCACGAGCTCCCGGATCGCGCTGCGGTGCAGCAGGTCCACGGCGTCCAGGAGCTCGTACACGGTCGAGCGCAGGGGCTCCTCGGCCTCGTCGACACGCCCGAGGAGCTCGTCGAGACGGTCGACGAGCTGCGCCAGCTCATCCACGCGCGCGACCGGGCTGCTGGGCGGTGCGGCCGAGCTGCGCGTAGCGCCGGAGGAAGCCTCCGACGAGGCGGCGACCCTCGGCGAGCGCGCCGGCCCAGGCGTGGAGCCACTCGACGCCCTCGGCCGTGAGCTCGTAGGTCCGGCGGGCCGGTCCCGCATCGGACGTCTCCCACCGCGAGTCGACCAGCCCCTCGCGCTCGAGCGCCCGCAGCACACGGTAGAGGCCACCGGGGTCGGCCGTCGGCAGCCCGAGCTCGGCGAGCTGCTCGAGCAGGTCGTAGCCGTGGCTGGGGGTCTCGGCGAGGAGCAGGAGCAGGCACGGCCGCAGGAAGCTCCGCGGCAGCCCGCCACCTTCGACCTGGAGGGGATCCGCCTCGGTCACGTCAGCCCCGCCGCCCGGAGGCGGTCGTCGTGGCACGCCTCCGCCTCCTCGGGCGAGGCGTGGCACCAGCAGTCGTCGCCGCACTCGCCGTGCCCGGGCTGGGTCAGGTCGGCGAACTCGGCGGCGAAGATCCGGCTGCCGTCGGCCCGGCCCTGCGCCGACAGGCGGTAGCGGTCGCCGGCGGCGGCCTCGAGGTAGTCGTCCGCCACCAGACGGTCGAGGTAGCGCTCGACGATGTCGGCGTCGACCCCCAGGAAGCGGGCGACGGTCCGCACGTCGACCTCGTCGCCGAGCCCCTCACCCTGGATCCAGAACATCACCTGGAGGATCTCGTCGCGCCAGTAGAGGTTGCGGAGGGCCGGGCTCTTCGGTTCCTGCGGGACGGAGCTCATCGGTGCCTCCGGGTACCTCGGTGGGCGGCGGGGATCAGAGATCGAGCGAGCCCGCCAGCTCGACGATGGCCCGGACACCCGGGCTGTCGGGATCGTGGTCGATGGGAGCGACGCCGAGACGCTCCGCGGTCTGGAAGCTGTCGTCCTGCGGGATCGCGCCGGCCAGCTCGAAGCCGTTGCGGTCGCAGAACTCGCGGACCACGTCGGCGTCGTCCCGGACCCGGTTCGCCAGGACCGCGACCCGCGGGATCCCGAGCTCGGTCGCGAGCTCGTGGTACCGGCGGGCCGTCTCGAGGGACTTGAAGTACGGCTCGGCGACGAGCAGGATCGTGTCGACGTAGGCGGTCTTCGCGCGGCTGAAGTGCTCGGGGGAGGCCTCCAGGTCCACGATCACGGTCTGGTCGGCGGGCATCGCGTCGAGTACCCCACGCACGGTGGAGTGGGCGCCGCACAGTCAGCCACCACCCGCACTACGGGGTCGTCCCAACCGCAGCAGGCGGATGCCCTGCGGCGCGTCCTGGGCGTGCTCGGACAGGAGCTCGTCGAGGGGCTGCGCCAGGACCGCGACGTTCTTGCCGTCGATCTCGCGGTGCTCCAGCACGTCGTGCGAGAGCCCCTCGCCGCCGTCGTAGTCGGCGACCGCCACCCCCAGCGTCAGGGCCATGTTCGGGTTCGGGTCGGCATCGAGCGCCAGGACGTCCCGGCCCTCGGCGGCCAGCACGCGGGCGAGCGTCCCCGAGATGGTGGTCTTGCCTGCGCCACCCTTGCCTGCGACCGCGATCCGCATCCGAGCCCTCCGTCGTGGTCCGAGGCTAGCTCCTGTGACCGGTAGGTGTCGTCGTCCGCTACCGTGATCGGCGGACCGTCGAGCGGGAGGTGGGGACGGTGTGCCTCGGCATCCCAGGTCAGGTCGTCGAGTGGGTCGACGGGACGGACCAGCTCGCCACGGTCGAGGTCACCGGCGTCACGCGCAAGATCAACGTGGGGCTGGTCCGCGAGGAGGGCCTCGAGCTCGGCGACTGGGTGCTGATCCACGTCGGCTTCGCCATGTCGATCATCGACGAGACGGAGGCCGCGGAGGCGCTCGAGGGCCTGCGGATGCTCGGCACCGAGTACGAGGACGAGGTCGAGCAGATCGCCCGGTCGAGGATCGAATGAGGGACGGGACCGGTCTGCCGCTGCTCGGCTCGCTGCCGGTCGAGGACGCCTGCATCACCTGCGGCGACGTCGCGGTGGTCCTCACCGTCGTGGAGGTCGGCGCGGCCGACGCCCGGTGCCGGGCTGACGACGGCGCCGAGGAGCTCGTCGCCACCGAGCTCGTGGAGCCGCTGGCGCCGG
>JAHWJY010000030.1 GCA_019348135.1 Actinomycetota bacterium | reverse complement strand
AAGTAGATGTAGCTCGCGTCGTCCACGATCAGTTCGGCGGCCTGGTCGTACAGCGCCTTGCGCGCGTCCTGGTCGGTCTCGCGGCGTGCCTCGGTGAGGAGCTCGTCGACCTCCGGGTTGTCGTAGCCGTGGAAGTTGAACCCGCCTTCGCTGTGGTGCTGCGCGTAGTAGAAGTCGTCCGGGTCGATGTTGCCGAGCCACCCCAGCATGAAGCTGTCGAAGTTCCCTTCTCCCTGCTCGGCGAGCCACGTGGAGAAGTCGAGCGTCCGGATCTCGACCTGGATCCCGATCTCGGAGAGCTGCGCGGCGATGGCCTGGGCGGCATCGACGGTCTCGGGGAACTCGTTGGTGACCATCAGGTCCATGGAGAAGCCGTCTCCCTGCCCGGCCTCCTCCATCAGCTGCTGTGCCTGCTCCACGTCCTGGCCGTACGGCGCGTACTCGTGGTACCAGAAGCTCGTCTCCGGTATCGCGGTCTCGTTCGGCGTCGCGGCGTCGAGCCGGGCAGCGCGCGCGATCTTCGCCGGGTCGAGGGCGAAGGCGATGGCGCGGCGGACGTTCACATCCGAGAACGGCTCCCGCTCGATGTTCGTGGCCATGTACCAGTAGTCGTTGCCCGCGACCCGTCCCACCTCGATCTGGTCGTCCTGCTCGAGCTGCTCGACGCGTTCGGGCGCCACGGTGTCGATCCAGTCGACGTCGCCGGACTGCAGGTTGGTCAACTTGACCGACTCCTCGGGGATGAAGCGGAAGTCGACGGCGTCGAGGTGGGGCAGGTCCTCCCGGCGGTAGTCGTCGAACGCGGCCAGCTCGATCCCCTGGCCCGAGGTGAAGGACTCGAGGGTGAAGGGGCCGGTGCCGTTGGCCTCCTGCTCGAAGTCGAAGCCGCCCTCGATGTCGTCGGCGTCGAGGATCGCCATGCCCTTGAAGGCACCGATCTGCGTGAGGAGGTTGGGGGTCGGTCGGCTGAGGGCGATCTCGACGGTGTGGTCGTCGACGGCGCGCACCTCCTCGATCGATTCGAAGCGGTAGGCGTTGTTGAGCTCCTCGTCGATGATGCGGTCGTAGCTCGCCTTGACGTCCTCGGCGGTGAACTCCGACCCGTTGTGGAACGTCACGCCCTCCTCGAGCGTGAACGTCCACGTCAGGAGGTCCTCGGAGATCTCCCAGTCCGAGGCGAGGGCGGGCTCCATCTGGAGATCCTCGCCCGGCTGCACGAGCGTGTCGTAGACGTTCTCGAGCACCTTGAACGCGAACGAGGACGAGGTCTTGTGGGGATCGAGCATGTCGGGCTCGCCCCCGAGGGCGGCGACGAGGGTGCCACCCTCCCCTGTCCCGCCCGCCGGCTCGTCATCGGCGCCGGGCGTGGTCGCGCTGTCGTCGGCCGCGTCCCCGAGCTCGACGTCCTCACCCCCGTCTCCACATCCGGTCGCGACGAGCGCGAGGGCGGTGAGCAGGGCAGCGGTCGCACGGACCTTCATGGCACGTCCTCTGGGTGGCGTGGTCGTGCGTCGACCTTAGGAGCCTCCCGATGCTCCTGGGGGACCCTCCTGACCTGTCCGACCGACAGGGGTCGCCGCGCACGGACCGTCGAGTCGGCGCGGTCGTCGCCGGACGGGGTCAGCGGCCGAACCGGCGGTCGGCGTCCTGCGCCCTGCCTACCGTGGGGCGCGCTCGCCGGGACCCCGTGGGCCGCGGCTCTGGCGCTCCGGCGCCAGGTCGCGTCACATCGAACCGGCTCCGCTCCGGGACCAGGGCCGGCAGCGGACCGGCGGCCGGTCGGTCGGTGCGCGCAGGGAGACTCGAACGTCCACAGCCTTCGAGGCCACCTGGGCGCCACATCCCTGGGGACGGCCACGCGACGGGATGACATGACGGTCGATGACGTCGGCGACGAGCCGGACCGGGAGACCAGGCGCTCTCTACGGACCTTCTCGCGATCCGGTCGGTCGGGCCGCGGAGCGCGTAGCCTCCGGAGATGGTGAGGAACCTTCTGCTCGTCGAGGACGAGGAAGCGATCGGGCGGCCGCTGCAGCGTGCTCTGGAACGCGAGGGCTACGAGGTCGTCTGGGTCGCGTCGGGCACGGAGGCGATCGACCGTTCGGCGACGACACGTTTCGACGCGGTCCTGCTCGATCTGGAGCTGCCTGACATCGACGGCGTCGACGTGTGCCGGCGGATCCGGGACCGCGGTGCCGACACGCCCATACTGATGCTGACGTCGCGGGGTGCCGAGATCGACCGCGTCGTCGGTCTCGATAGCGGCGCCGACGACTACCTCACCAAGCCGTTCGCGCTGGCGGAGCTGTGCGCCAGGATCCGTGCCGTCCGTCGCAGATACACGTCCGCCCCCGATTCGACCTCGGCGACGGGCCCGGGCGGCCTGGCCGTGGAGGAGGCGTCCAGGCGCGTGTTCGCGGACGGCGCGGAGGTCGCGCTGTCGCCGAAGGAGTTCGACGTGCTCGCCCTGCTGTGGCGCCACCCGGGCACTGTCGTCACCCGCGAGCACATCATCGACACCGTCTGGGACGAGAACTGGTACGGGTCGACGAAGACGCTCGACGTGACCGTGTCGAGGCTGCGCCGCAAGCTCGCCGAACGCGACGTCGCCGAGCGGATCGTGACCGTGCGCGGGGTCGGGTTCCGTCTCGACACGTCGGCGCAGTCGTGACAGCTGATCCCGACAGGTGGCCGCGCCGGTGAGCCTGCCCGGAGCCGGCCTCGACGACGGTGAGCGTCTCCGCGTGCTCGACGAGACCGGCCTCGTCGACTCGCCGGCCGAGGACGCCTTCGACCGCTACACCCGCCTCGTGGCCCGCAATCTCGCGGTCCCGGTCGCGCTCATCTCCCTCGTCGACGACACCCGCCAGTTCTTCAAGAGCCAGACGGGCCTGCCGGAACCGTGGGCCAGTCGTCGGGAGACGCCGCTCACACACTCCTTCTGCCAGCACGTCGTGACCTCGGCTGAGCGTCTCGTCGTCGAGGACGCCCCGCGCCACGCCCTCGTCTGTGACAACCTCGCCATCCCGGACCTCGGCGTGGTCGCGTACGCCGGCGCGCCGCTGCGCACGCCGGACGGGTCGATCCTCGGGTCGTTGTGTGCGATCGACCACCAGCCGCGGACGTGGACCGATGACGAGCTCGCCACCCTCGACGACCTGGCGGCCGCGGCCAGTGGCGAGATCGCCGCTCGGCTCGCCGCCCGCCGACACGCGGGGTTCGCCAGGCAGGCCGCCCACCAGCTGCGCACGCCGCTGACAGGACTGCGCATCCGGATGGAGGACCTGGCGGGGCGACCGGGGACGCCACCGACGGCCGCCGAAGAACTGCGTGACATGCTTGGGGAGGTGCAGCGGCTCGCCGACGCCGTCAACACGATCCTCGACCTCGCCGAGCAGGCGACCATCCGCGACCGCGAGCGGGTCGACATCGGCCGGGCGCTCGCCGCCGCCGCCGCCCGCTGGCGACCCGCCGTGGGTGCCGTCGGACGCGACGTCACCGCGGACGCGGACGCGGACGTGGACATCGCCGTCCACGCCGCCGGGCTCGACCAGATCCTCGATGTCCTCGTCGAGAACGCGCTCCATCACGGACGCGGCCGCATCCGCCTCGAGTTCCGCGTGCAGGGCCGATGGGGGGCGATCCGCGTCGTCGACGAGGGTCCAGGTCTCCCCGACGCCACCGTGTCGCGACTGACATCGCGCCGGACGGCGACGTTCGGGTCCGATGGCGGTCCGGTCGGGCTATCGCTCGCCCGACAGGTCGCCGAAGCCATGGGCGCGAGGTTGCTCGTGCGGCCGGAGAGGCCCCGCTGGATCGACCTCATCGTCGCGTTGGATGCGGCCATCGGCTGAGCGACTGAGCGATGCCGGATCGTGGTCCACCGGTGTCGTTCCGTCACTCGGGTCTGCATGCCCGTTGGTCTGCTGGTGGGCGCGCGCACGTAGCGTGGATCTCGCCGGCACGTACCGGGGAACCAGTCTCGCGCAGCATGCCCGCGCGATCCTGAGCGCTCGCGGGGTGCGGTGGAAGCCGGATCGGGGGAGGCCACGTGAAGCGACCCACAACAGCCGGTCGCATCGACGGAACGTCGCCGCTCCGCGCCGACGTCGGCGATCGGAACGTCGTTGGTAGGTCCGACGTCGAACTGCTCGGGCGTGTCGCTCTCGGCGATCAGCAGGCGTTCGCCGCCCTCTACGACCGCCACTGCCGGAACGTCTACGGGCTGGTGTTGGGCGTGGTCCGCGACCGGGCCCACGCCGAGGAGGTGACCCAAGAGGTCTTCGTTCAGGCGTGGCGGACGGCGGCCCGTTACGACCCCGCCCGCGGCACCCCCGGCACGTGGCTGCGCACGCTCGCGCATCGACGTGCTGTCGACCGTGTCCGCAGCGAGCAGGCAGCGCGGGACCGCGACCGGCGCGCCTCGGCCGTCAACGGCACCGTCGTTCCCGTCGACCCGGTCGCCGACGACGTGGAACTCCTCTCGGAGTATGCGGCGGTCAGATCAGCGCTCGCAGCGCTGACGGACCTGCAACGCGAGGCGGTGACGCTCGCCTACTTCGGCGGGCACACGTACCGGCGCGTCGCGGAACTTCTCGGCGTACCGACGCCCACCGCGAAGTCGCGCATCCGCGACGGGCTCGTTCGGCTGCGCGACGCCCTGGAGACGAGTTCCACCGCGCTTGCGTAGCCCGAGTGGCGGCCAGGCAGCCGCCGACCCCACACCTTCGCGTCGGCGGCACCGAGGCACTCGGGCGCGATCACCGGACCGGACGGCGAGCAGCCGGGCACGCGAGGCGGAATGACACCGAACAGCACGTCGCCGAACGGCGACTTCCGCGTGCTGCTCGTCGACGACCGAGCGCCGTTCCGCGCCTTGATCCGAGCGCTACTCACCGCCAACGGACCCTTCGACGTCGTCGCCGAGGCCGACAACCCCGACGCGTGCCTGACCGCAGCACGCCACCACCGACCTGACATCGCGCTCCTCGACCTGTCCCTCGCCGGTCACGCCACCGGCGCACTCATCGGCCCGCTCATGCGCACCGCACCCGCCACCATGGTCGCCGTCCTGAGCGCACTGCCCGCTTCGCGCCACCGCCGCCGACTCCGCTCCCTCGGCGCGTTCGCCTACTACGACAACACCCAGCTCGCCGAACTGCCGGCCCGACTTGCCGCCGACCGTCGAGCGTTCACCCGTGCCCTCCAGGGTGAGGACACGATCGCCCCCGCCTCCTACTCCCACTCGACATCACAGCACTGACCTGCGTCCCGCCCCGTGGGGCCGGACCGCACGCGGTCGCCGTCGTGTGCCGAGCGGGTTCACCGACGATGGGTCCGGCAGCCGCCCACCACGTCTGCCGCCCGGCAGAAGACGACCGGCCTGCAGCGCTGCAGGACCGACGCGACGAGCTCGGCGGGCTCCGGGCCGCGCTGTACCACCCGCCCGCCTACCTCCTCCGCACCGTCGGCCACGCCCCGGCTCCCGGCATCGAACGCGATAGGTGGCGCGACGCCGTCCGACAGCTCGAGCGAAGCCGCAGGTCAGACGTGGTGCGAGCGGGGAGACTCGAACTCCCACAGCCTTCAAGGCCACTGGGACCTAAACCTGATTCCGGGCATGCCAGCCCGTAGCGTCGAATGTTGGAATGTGGCGCTGACCTGCGGAAACACAACGGTGTCATGCTGAGGGGTTCGGTCGAGTTGCACCCCTTCCCGGTCCGCTCGGGTCCACGGCGGGTCCACAGCGACGGTCGTCAGTCAACTCGATGCACAGCGCGCCGACCGCTCTGGCCGGGCAGCCGCATCGTCCCCGTCTACGCACCTCTCGGCTGCGCACCGTAGGTCGCGACAGCCCGACGTAAGCGGCAGCCGTACCGGCCCGGGCCACGGGACGCGACGTTCGAGGTTGCTCGAGGGACCGGTCACGGCCCAGCACGGCGCACGGCCAGCGACGGCGGTGGACCCACGGCCGCAGAGTCAACCGTGCCATCCAGGAACTCCTCCGCGGCGTCCAAGAGCTACGCCGGACCGCTCGACGCTGCGACCGGCGGGCGCCCGGTCGACACGGCGTCGTCCCAGCGCGCTGAGAGCGGTAGGCGGCATGCTCGGTCGGAGCGGACTGGGTGGCCGTCCGGCCGCCGCAGCGCCCGTGGGTCGCGTCGCCGGGTCCTACCTTCGCGTGCGAAGTGCGTGCGTGAGTGCGGGAGGTGCAGGTGGCGGCAGGGAACGGGCGACGTCGTCGTAATGACCTTCGTCAGTACGACGATCTCGCCGACCGGTGGTGGGATGTCGACGGGCCGTTCGCGGCACTGCACTGGATCGCGGCCGCTCGGCGAGAGCTGATCCCGCCGGCGCCGCCGGGTGGCGGATCGCTACTCGATGTCGCCTGTGGCGGCGGGCTGCTCGCGCCGCACGTGCCGGCCGGCTACGCGCACGTCGGCGTGGATCTGGTCGCCTCTGCGCTGCACCAGGCCTCAGGGGTCGGCGTGCGGCCCGTGTTGGCCGACGCGGGTGCTCTGCCGTTCCGGGAGGGCACCTTCGATGTCGTCGTGGCCGGTGAGATCCTGGAACACGTCGCGGACGTCGAGGCGGTGGTGGCTGAGATCGCCCGCGTCACGGCCGCGGATGGCACCGTCATCGTCGACACCATCGCGGACACGGTCTGGGCGCGTCTGTCGCTCGTGACCGTGGGCGAACGGCTGCCTGGCGGGCCCCCGCCTCGTTGCCACGACCCCGAGCTGTTCGTCGATCCGGGACGCCTCCGCCGGGCCTTCGCCGACCACGGCATCACGCTCACCTTGCACGGTCTTCGTCCGGCCCCTCTCGCCTACGTGCGTTTCGTCCTCACCCGCCGCGGCAGCGTCCCCATGCGACGCACGGCCAATCTGTCGGGCCTCTACGCCGGCGTGGGGGTCAAGCGACCCCTCGCCGCCATGGCGGCCGGTGGGCGGCCATGACCGACGCCGTCGCCACCGCCAACCGGCTCGCCGACCGCTTCGCGCAGCGGGCCGCAGCTTTCGACGCCGACGCGGCGTTCCCCACCGCCGACATCGATGACCTGCGCGACTCCGGGCTGCTGGGACTGATGGTGCCGCAGGAGTTCGGCGGCCACGGGGCGGGGTTCCTCGACTACTGCCGCGTCGCCCAGACGTTGGCTCGAGGGGCCCCAGCGACGGCGTTGCTGTTCAACATGCACGCTTCCGTGACCGGGTCGCTCGCCGGTATCCCGGAGGACCTCGCTCGCGCGATGGGCGCGACCGACGGGTTCTTCGAGCACCGTGCACGGGTCCTGGAGGCGGCAGCGCAGGGCTCGATGTACGGCGTAGCGATCACCGAACGCGGCGCTGGGTCGCGCCTGTCCAAGCTCCAGACGACCTACCGGCCGGACCGTGACGGCTACCGGATCGTCGGGCACAAGTCGGTCTGCTCCGGCGCCGGCCACCTCGACGCCTACCTCGTGGCCGCCCGTGCCGTGGACGGGACCGACGAGCGCGGACAGCCGCTCGTCTCTCACTTTCTCGTCCCCGACGGGGAAGGTCTGGACGTCGACGACGCCTGGGACCCGCACGGCATGCGCGCCACCGCCAGCAACGGCTTCACGCTCGACATGCACGTCCAAGCCGATGCGCTCCTCGGCGGCGTCGAGGGACTGGCCCTGCCGCTGGCGCATCTGATGCCGCAGTGGCTGGTGGCCTCCTACGCCGCCGTGTACGTCGGCGTGGCGCGAGCCGTCCTGGACGAAGCGTGTGCGTACCTGCAGCGGCGGACGGTCGCCGGGCAGCCGGCCGGGCTCACCCGGCTCGCGGCGGTGCGTGCCCGCATCGGGCGAGCGGACGCGGACACGGAAGCCGCGAGGCTGGTCCTCGAGGACGCCGCACGCCGGATCGATGCCGCGCCCGGCGACCCGGACACCAACCGCGCCATCTACCGCGCGAAGCTGCTGGCCGGCGACGTCGCGGTCGACGTCGCCGGCTCGGTCGTCGAGGCGTGCGGGTTGGGCAGCCTGACGCGCGGCAGCGTGCTGGAACGGCTGCTGCGGGACGCCCGCAGCGGCCCGCTGATGCCACCGTCGTCGGACGTCGCGGCCGACGTGCTCGGCACGGCCGCGCTGGGGCTCGACCCCCATGAGGGAACGGACATCCACCCGTGGTGAACAACGCAACGGTCACGGCCACCGGTATCGCACTACCGCCCGTGATGGACCAGACAGCCCTGTGGAACGACCACTTCGCCGACCACTACGCCCACGACCCGCGAGCGGAGCGGATCTGGCACCGCGTCGGCGTCGACCGCCGGCACGGCGTCGCCGATCCACGTACCGACGACATCAGCGACTGGTCCACCGGCCAGAGGATGCGACGGTTCGTGGACGAAGCGCTGCCCTTAGGCCGGGAAGCCATCAGCCGCTGTCTGGACCGGGCGCAACTGGCCCCGGAGGAGGTCGGGCAGCTGACCGTCGCCACGTGCACCGGCTACGCCACACCGGGTCTCGACATCCTCCTCGCCCGCGACCTCGGCATGTCCGCCCGCACCCAGCGCCTCCACGTCGGTCACATGGGCTGCTACGCCGCCATCCCGGCGCTCGCCGCCACCGCCGATGCCGCCGCGGCCCGCGGGCGGACCGGTGTGCTGCTGTGCGTGGAGCTGACGAGCCTGCACGCGCAACCGGCCGCCGGCCCCGACCCCGACATGCAACAGGTCGTCGCGCACGCGCTGTTCAGTGACGCCGCCGCGGCGGTGGCGGTGCGCCCTAGCGGTGCCGGCCCGCGGGTCGTCGACGTCGTCTCGCGCACCGACGTCGAACATGCTCTCCTCATGCGGTGGGACATCACCGATCTCGGCTTCCGCATGGGACTGTCCCCGGAGGTGCCCGACGTCCTCTCGCAGCACGTGGAAGGGGCCGTCGATGAGCTGCTGACCGGCAGCGGGCTGCACCGTCGCGATGTGGTCCACTGGGCGATCCACCCCGGCGGGCCCGCGATCATCGACGTCGTCGCGGAACGTCTGGGCCTCGATGACGAAGCGGTACGGGTGTCCCGCGAAGTGCTCGCCGAGCACGGCAACTGCTCCTCGGCGACGATCCTGCTCATCCTCGACCGCATCATGCGCGAGGCGGACATCGGCCCGGGGGACCCCATCGTCGCGATGGCGTTCGGGCCCGGCCTCACCCTCTACGCCGCCTTGCTGCGAGGCTGATCGAGAGGGGTCTGCAGCCGAGGGAGGACCTTTCGGCCAGTGCCTTTTTCGCCGTGATCCCGCCGGCCCTGGGTAGCGTCCGAGGCCCTCACTGCGGCCTCGGCACGTCATCGGTCATCGGGTCGCCACGGTAGTCCCGCCACGGAAGGGCGCAGCATGAACCTCGACGTCGGAACCGCGATCATCGCGGGCCTCATCGCCGGTGCGCTCATGGAGGGGCCGGTGTACCTGCAGAAAGCCATGGGCCTGCCGGTCAAGCAGAACATCTTCCGCACCTGGGGCAACCTGTTCGGCCAGCGCGGCACCAGCGGCTACGTCGTCGGCATCCTGTTCCATCAGCTCCTCGCCGCGGTCATCGCGATCGGCTACGCGGTGTTCTTCGACCTCATCGGGGTCGAGTCGAACCTGTGGCTGTGGGGCATGGTCGGCGCGCTCATCCACTACACCCTGGCCGGCCCGGTGGTCGCCATCGTGCCGTCGATCGACCCGGAGACCGGCGCGGTCGGCACACAGGGGTTCGCCTACCGCAGCTACGGCGCCCTCGACGTAGCGACCTCGTTCATCGGCCACCTCGGGTTCGGGCTGGCCACCGGTATCTTCTACGGGCTGCTGCACTCCAACGGCGGCACCGGCGCGGCGTTCTGACCGGGCGGCGTCACGAACAGGAGGGGCGCCGCGATGACGGGTGAGCAGACCTGGCTGGCGGTGCTGGTCGTTGCCTCGGTGGTCGTGGTCGTCATCGCGCTGCTGTTCGGCGTCGTCATCATCCTCCTGCGGCAGATCGACCACCACGCGGCGCGCACGTACACCGCCGGCAAGCAGATCGCGCAGAACACGGTCGCGCTGTGGACGCTCGAGCAGACCAACCGCGACCTGATCGCGATCCGGGACGCGGCCCGGGCGGCAGCGCGGCCGGACGACCGCGAGGGCGGGCCGCTGGGTGCCGTCGCGGAGAGGGTGCAGGAGTGGCTCGGCGGCTCCGACGACGAGCCACGGCCGTGACGAACCTGGCCCTGGCGACGGCTGCGCTGCTCGCGGTGGTCCTCGTCGTCGGGCTGATCGCCGTCGTGGCTCACCTCGTCCGGATCCGGACCGCGATCGCGGACACGTCCGCGACGCTGGAGGCCGTCGATGCCGGAGCCCGTGCCCTCGCCAGCCGCATGGAGGGGCTCCAACGGGCCACCGCGCAGGCCGCTGACGAGCTGCCGAGCCGGAGGAGCTGACGTGGGGGCCGTCGACGTCGTCGCCTGGGTGGGGCTGCTCGGGTCCTGGGTCGCGCTCCTGGCCATCCTGAAGCTGGTGTTCCTGACCCTGCGGGTCCTGCAGGAGCTCCGACAGCTCGCGGACATGACGCGGGATGCGGCACGGCAGCTCGCGGACAACGTCGCCGACGAGCAGGCCTTCGCCGCGCTCGAGCAGCTCGCCGGCGGTCTCGCGGGCGCGGTGCGGGGACTCCCGCTCTCCGCCGCGGCTCGTCCACCGCGGGTCAGCTCGCTGTCGCCGGGCCTGCGGAGCGAGCGGCCATGACCGGTCTCCTCACGGTTCTCTCGGTGCTCGCCGCATGGGCGCTCCTCGGCGTCGTGGCGGTCGGGCTGCTGCTGATGATGAAGTCGGTGCAGAGCACCCGCCACTGGTTCGAGAAGGTCACCATGGGGATGCGGGCCGTCGCGCACCAGACACGTGACCTGCCCGAGCGGGGGAGCGGCCTGGCGGCGGCGATGACGGAAGCGCTCGGCGCCCTCGACGCCGCGCCGCAGGACCTGCTCGACCCGGAGCGCGAAGAGAGCTGAGGAGCGCGGATGGACGAGAACATCATCTCGGTGCCGCTGCACGCACGCGTGGACCAGCCGCTCGAGGACGAGGTCAGCCGCTCCCTTCCCGACCAGGTCGGCAACGTCGCCGGTGCCCACAGCCGTGAGCTCCACCAGCGGCTGCTGGAGACCGGGGGGCGCATGGACACCCTCGGGCCGTTGAAGAAGGTCTACGTCTTCTGGCTGCCCGGTATGAGCTGCGACGGCTGCACCGTGTCGACCATCGGCGCGACCGCGCCGTCCATCGAGGAGCTGCTCACCGGCGGGATGCCGGGTGTCCCGGTGGTGGTCCTGCACCACTACCAGTTCGAGATGGAGTCGGGCGACCACTTCACCTACACGCTGGAGCGGGCGGAGGAGGGGTCGCTCGACGCGCCCTACATCCTCGTCTACGAGGGCTCGATCCCCGACGAGAACCTGACGGTGGGCGCGGAGCCGTTCGCCGCCAAGGGGTCGTTGCCGTTGTGGGCGCCGGCGGACCAGCGCCAGCGCAGGTCGACGCCGGAGTGGGTGCGGCGGCTGGCGCCGGACGCTGCCGTGACGATCGCCATCGGTACGTGCGCGACGTGGGGCGGCATCCCGGCGGCGCTCGGCAACCCGACGGCTGCCGTGAGCCTGATGGACTTCCTCGGCAAGGACTACCGCAGCGCCCTCGGCCTGCCGGTCGTCAACGTGCCGGGCTGCCCGCCGATCGGGGACGACTTCACCGAGACCGTCTCGTTGCTGCTCAAGTACATGAACGGCCAGGGCTCGCTGCCGGAGTTCGACGAGCTCGGTCGTCCGGCCTGGCAGTTCGGCGACACCGTGCACATGCACTGTCCGCGCGGGGCGTGGTACGAGGAGGGCAGCTTCGCCCGCGAGTTCGGCGGCAAGGAGTGCCTGGCCGAGATCGGGTGCTGGGGTCCCGTGGTCAACTGCCACATCACCGAGCGCGGGTTCATCAACGGCAAGGGCGGGTGCATGGTGGCGGGAGGGGCGTGCATCGGCTGCATGTCGCCTGGCTTCCCCGACAAGTTCACACCCTTCTACAAGCGTCCGCCCCAGACCACGCCGGCAACGACGCTGTCGCGCATGCACGGAGCGCTGACCAAGCCGCTGCGGCGCACCACCCAGCTCGAGCGCAACCGCGAGCCCCGCTGGAAGAGCGACGCCACGAGCGGCTGGGCGCCTGAGTACGACAACGTCACCATCTTCCACCGCTCCTTCGAGTACTTCTACTCGCGCATCCAGTACTTCCGCTCGGAGCTCCCGGGGCGCAACGAGAAGGACGAGGAGAAGTACGCCAGCGGCTACGTGGTGCCACCGGAGGTGGCCTACGGCAAGCACTACGCGCAGTGGCTGCCCGACCGGAGGGCCGAAGAGGCCCGCAAGCGAGGCACCTACCAGCGGCCGGGTCTGTCACCTCAGGCTGACGGGTTCGAGACCCCCCTTCAAGACGACCAGGAGTAGCACCGAATGTGCTTTCAGAACCTGCCGGTCGAGTTCGACGCCCAGGGCAACGCCCGGCTGAAAGAGGGGCTGGCCGACCCGTACGCCTACCAGCCCCGCGACCTCGACCGCTCGAAGGTTGAGAAGCTCCTGGCGTCGAACGGCCACATCAAGGACGTCAACCTCGACCCGGTCACCCGGGTGGCGGGGGCGCTCGCGTTCCACACCGTCGTCGACCTCGATGAGGGCAAGGTGCTCGAGGCGCACTCGATCGGCACGCTCTTTCGCGGCTACGAAGTCATCCTCAAAGGCCGAGACCCTCGGGATGCGATGTTCATCTCCAGCCGGGTGTGTGGGGTCTGCGGCGGTGTCCACTCGGTGGCCTCGTCGCTGGCCATGGAGATGGCCTTCGGGATCGGGGTGCCCCCCATGGGCGGCGCCCTGCGAAACATCCAGCTGGCGCTCGACTTCCAGATCGACAACCCGGTCCATCTCTATCTGCTCGCCGGGCCTGACTACTCCCAGGTCGTGATCGAGCGGACGAACCCATCGCTGTGGGAGGCGGCGAAGAAGACCGAGACGCGCCACGGCGACGTCCACGGCTTCAAGACGATGGCCGATCTCTTCACCGCGCTCAACCCGCTGACCGGCAAGCTGTACCTCGAGGGCCTGCAGATGACCCGGCCGGCGAAGGAGGCGTACTCGATCCTGTTCGGCAAGTACCCGCACCCGCAGACGGTCGTCCCCGGAGGGGTCACCACGACGGTCTCGCTGCAGGCGCTGAACGAGGTGAACCTGCGCATCGTCCGGACGATCGACTACGCCAAGCGCGGAGTGTTCATCTTCGACGACCTCACCGAGTTCTTCTACGACGCCGACCCCCGTTACAAGCAGGTCGGCACGCGGCAGAAGAACCTCATCGACACGGGGATGTGGGACGACCCCTACGCCTACGACGGCACGTACGCCGGCGCGGCGGAGTGGGGCGCACGACGCTGGGCGACGCCCGGCGTGATCATGGACGGCGAGCTGATCACGACCAACCTGCACCACATCAACATGGGCATGGAGGAGTTCGTCGAGCACTCCTACTACGAGGGCTGGGAGGACGACGGCGTCCCCTTCCCTACCGATCCCGCCGGCAACCCGATCTCGCCGAACCACCCCTGGAACAAGGAGACCAAGCCCCGCTCCGACAAGCGCACCTGGAAGGAGCGCTACACCTGGAGCACCGCGCCGCGCTGGGACCGGCAGGTGGTCGAGGCCGGCGCCTACGCGCGCCTGTGGACCACGGCTGCCGCAGGGATCATGCCGCACAGCCGCTTCCTCGAGGCGACCGGCACCAGCATCAAGATGGACGTGCCGCAGACCGCAGCACTGCCGGCCATGGAGCTGGAGTGGAAGATCCCCGAGACGTGGAACGCCTTCGAGCGCAACCGCGCCCGCGCCTACCACATCGTCTACTCGCTGCTCGTCGGCTACGAGAACGTCCTGATGGCCTTCGACCTCATGGGGAAGGGTGAGAACAAGGCCGCCACGACGACGGAGTTCACGATCCCGCAGGACGAGCGGCGCGGTGTCGGCTTCTGGGGCGCCGGACGGGGGTTCCTCACCCACCACCTGACCATGGACAAGGGTGTGCTGACCAACTACCAGATCGTGACGCCGTCCACCTTCAACGCCTCACCCGTGGATCCGTTCGGTCAGCCCGGACCGTACGAAGAGGCGGTGACGAACACGCCGATCCTCGAGGAGTTCGACTCCGACAACGACTTCACCGGCATCGACATCTTCCGCGCCATCCGGTCCTTCGACCCGTGCATGCCGTGCACGGTGCACGTCGCCAACGGCGACACGATGATCGTCCGGAACGCCACGACCTGCGCGTGCGGTGCCGAGTGACCGCGGCCGACGACCGCGTCGCTGGCATGCCCCGCCGGGTGCTCGTCGGAGGCGTCGGCTACCGGTGGTTCGGTGACGGCTCGTTCGGCCTGCTCGTCAGCGACGAGCTCGCCCGCCACGAGTGGCCACCCGGCGTCGACATCGCCGACCTCGGCTACGGCGCGCTGCACGTGGCGCTCGACCTCCGCGACGCCGAAGCCCTCTACGACCGCGTGATCCTCATCGCCGTGACCGAGCGCGGCCGCGAGCCCGGTCGGCTCTACCGCTTCCGCTGCGGGACGGAGGCCCCCGACAGCGACGACGTCCGGGCACGGATGCACGAGGCCGGTGGCGGCGTCATCCACCTCGACCACCTGCTCGTGATCGGCCGCCACCTCGCGGCCCTGCCCGACGACGTCGTGGTCGTCGAGCTCGAGCCGCAACCGGGGACGACCGGAGCGGTGCTGAGCGTCGAGGCTCGAGCACTGCTCCCCGAGGCCGTGGAACTGGTGCGCCGAGAGGTCCTCGCCCCGGCCTCCGCCATGACCGCCTGAGCCGAGGAGGCAGCGCGTTGCAAGACCCCATGCTCTACAAGCCGCACCCCTCCCTGTTCCCCGCCACGCTGCTCGGCGGGCTCGTCGGCACCGTGATCCTGACCGCGCTCATCCGGCTCCTGGCCGCGCTCGAGGTCACGGTGGTCGACCTGCCCCAGCTGGTCGGCGCCGTCTTCTCGAGCGATCCGAGTCCGGTCTCCCTGGTCGGACACACGGTCTTCCTGGCGCTAGGGGTGTTCGTGCTCCCGCTCGGGCTGGCCCTGCTGTGGCCGGTGACACCCGGCGACCGGTTCACCTTCGGCGGCGCGGTGGTGAAGGGCGCGCTGTGGGGGCTCGTGCTGTTCCTGCTCGCCGGCCTCCTGTTGCCGCTGCTCGGTGCGCTCAGCCAGCAGGCGGGGGGCGGGACCGGGCAACCCGGCCCCTTCGGGGTCGCGCTCGGGTGGCGCGGGCCGGTGCAGCTGCTGGCCGGGACCCAGGTCTACGCGCTGGCCTCTGCGCTGGTGGCGCAGATGCCGCGCGGGCTCCAGCCGCTCGAGACGCTCGGCTGGGGCTGGTGGTCGCACGGCAGCGGGGAGTCGCCGTGACCGCCGGGCCCGATCCCCTCCCGCCCGGGGTCGACGACGCGCTCGCGCAGCTCGACGACCTCGTCGCGTTCATCGAGACGCACCCCGACGCGACGGTGCGGGACGCGATGCTGGAGATGCTCCGCGCGGTCGACGTCATCCACCGCGGCGCCCTACAGCGCGTCCGCGCGCTCCTCGAGGCGCGGGCGCTGCTGGACGAGGCGCTGGAGGATCCGCACGTCGGGCTGCTGTTCGGGCTGTACGACGACCAGGCCGACGCCGAGTGGGAGCGCGTCGAGGTGGCCCTGGAACGCGTCCGGCCCGCCATCGAGTCGCACGGCGGCCGTCTCGAGATCGTCGCGGCCGAGGGCGGGGTCGTGAACGTCCAGCTGCTCGGCGCGTGCGAGAGCTGCTCGGCATCGTCGGCGGCCCTGCGCGACCTCGTCGAGCAGGCGCTACGCGCCGAGCTGCCGGAGTTCGTCCGCCTCGACGTCTCCCAACCCGCCGCGCACCCCGCGCCGCCCGTCCTCATCCCCGCCTCGAGCCTGCTGCGTCGCGGCGTGGTGGAGGGCGACACGTCCGATGCGTGATGCCTCGGGCGTGGCGGCGGCCTCCGAGGATCCGCCTACGTCAGCGCCCGTCGACCCGCCCCAGCGGATCCTCGTCGC
The DNA here is from genome assembly GCA_019348135.1 of Actinomycetota bacterium. Classification (GTDB taxonomy): domain Bacteria; phylum Actinomycetota; class Nitriliruptoria; order Nitriliruptorales; family Nitriliruptoraceae; genus JAHWJY01. The sequence goes on along the minus strand of JAHWJY010000030.1, from coordinate 5,010 downwards.
GGCGGTCGGCAACGTCCTGCGCGGCGACGACGGGTTCGGCATCGCCGTGGCCGAACGCCTGCACGGCACCCTGCCGGAGGGTGTCGACCTGCTCGAGGCTGGCATCGGCGGCCTGGGCGTGCTCCACCAGCTCATGGAGGGGTACGCCGCGCTGATCCTCGTCGACGCGGTGGAACGCGGTGCGCCCGCCGGCACGACCTTCGTCCTCGTCCCGGACACGCCTGACGTCGCGACGCCGACGTTCGACGAGTGGCGCGCCCAGCTGTCGGACTTCCACCTCGCAGAGCCGTCACGGCTGCTGCGGCTCGCGCAGGCAGCCGGTGTGCTCCCCGACGCCGTCATGCTCGTCGGCTGTCAGCCGGAGCGGTGCGAGGACTTCGAGGAGGGGCTCACCGCGCACGTCGCCGCAGCCGTGCCGATCGCCGCCGATCGCGTGCACGAGCTCGTCGCCGAGCTGGGGGCACGCCTGCAAGGGACCTGACGACGCGCCTGCAAGGGACCTGACGACGCGCCTGCAAGGGACCTGACTACGGAGGCCGTCGACCAGACCACGCGCGGCGTGTCGGGGTACCTCCGCCCGTACGGGGGACCGCACCCCCGCGCGGGCCTCGGGGGCCATGCTGGTGCGGCGAGCACAGGAGAGCGCATGCGTCCGATCACGAGGTTCGCCACGATCGCCGTCGCTGCCGTGACCGCCATCGGCGGCGTGGCCTGCGAGACGGGGAGCGGCGGCAACGGTTCGCCGGGTGAGGAGGAGGCCCCCGCCGACGACACCGGCGAGGACGGCGGCCTCTACTGATGGGCGGCCGGCGTACGTGTCATCACGGGGGTGGCGTGACGGGAGGGCCCGATCGCTCGAGCGACCCCGGCCGTCTCGCTCAGCGTCGTGTACGCCGGCACAAAAGCCGTCATCTAGACGCGTCGTTGGCCGCCGGACGCGCGCATCCGGCGGCGGATGATCAGGCGCCGGCCCGGTCCTCGAGGTAGTCCTTGAGGTTCTGCAGGGTGTGGTCGGCCTCGCGTTCGTTCCGGCGCTCGACGTAGAGGCGGTCGACGACGTCGCCGAGGACGCCGCCGGGCAGGTCGTAGTCGATGTCGAGTTCGAGGCGGCTGCCGCTGGCCGCCGGTGTCACCGTCTGGCTCATCAGCATGTGGCTGTCCCCGGGGCCCGTGACGCGGTACGCGATCGTGCTCGGCGGCTCGTAGCGGGTGACCTTCCACTGGGTCTCGAGGCCGATGCCGGCGACGCGGATGGTCTGCTCGAACTCGTCGCCGACGCGGGTGCACGTCTCGGGGCCACGGTGGCTGTCGGTGATCGTCGACCACCTGGTGAGTCCCTCCCAGTGGGCGAGCGTCTCGAAGACCCGCTCGGGTGGGGCGTCGATCTCGATCGAGCGCTCGATCCGTGCCACGTCAGGCCTCCCGGAGGTTGCTCCGCGGACAGCCTGTCGTGGGCCCAGGGCTGGCAGGGAGGTCCGTCACGGCCGTTCGGCCGCTCCGGCGGACGCACCGACTCGCCGGTCCTGCTGAGGTTGCGCCCGAGCACGGAGAGGCGCCGTGCGGTACCTGGGCGTCGTCGTCGGCATGGTGGTGGCGTTGCTAGCCATCTCGGCGGGCCCGGACGCTCGCGGATTCAGCCAGCAGGGAGCGAGACGCTGAACGACGAACCCGCCGCCGCGCTGTGGTCGTAGATGGCGTCGCCACCGTTGGCCCGGGCCAGGCCACGGACGATGGCGAGGCCGAGCCCGGTGCCGGGGCTGCCTGGCGCGCGGGCGAACCGCTGGAACAGCTGTGGGCGGAGTTCGTCGGCGACGCCGGGGCCGGCGTCGGTCACGGTGAGCCGCACGACGTCGCCGTGCCGGTCGGCGCCGACCACGACGGGCGGTGCGCCGTGCCGGATAGCGTTGCCGAGGAGGTTCCACAGGATCTGGGCGACGTGGTCGGGGTCAGCGAGCACCCGGAGGTCGTCAGCGACGGCCACCTGCACGTCGATGAACTCGCCGTCTGTCACCACGTCCGCGGTCACCTGGGCCAGCGAGACGAGCGCACGTCGCCGCTGCACCGCCCCACCTTCGAGACGCTGTGCCGTCAGGAACATGTCGACGAGTCGGCGCAGACGTGTGAGCTGACGGTCGAGGACGTCGAGAACCGGACGATCCTCGTCCGACGGGTCGTGTTGGAGGATCCCGGCGGCGCCATGCGCCGCCGCGAGCGGTCCCCGGAGCTCGTGACCGACGATCGACACGATCGCTTCCCGGTCGGCGGCGAGCCGACGGAGCTCGTCGGTGCCGCGCTCGCGCTCGAACATCCGTCCCAGCTGGGTGCCGACCGAACCCATCACATCGAGCAGATGGTCGTCCGGTTCGCTCGGCTGCTCGAGGAAGAGCTCGATCACTGCGACCGGCCGGTCCTGGGTCATGACCGGGAAGGCGTACGCGGCTCCGACGCCGGACGCGAGCGCGGCGGCCGCGCGGGGGAAGTTGCCGTCACGTCCGACGTCGGTCACCCACGCCGGGCGACCGGTGGCAACGACGCGACCGGCGAGCCCCTGCCCGACGGCCACGCGCAAGCTGGCCGTCGCCTCCGCGAGAGGGTGGTCACCGCTCGGGAACCACCAGTTGGTCGCCACGATCGCCGGCTGCTCGGCGTCCTGGTCGACGAGGTAGACGTGCGCGAGCTTGCTCGCCGTCAATGACTGCACGGCTTCCACGGTGGCACGCACCGCCGCCTCGACCGAGGTGGCTTCGTTCGCGGCGACCGCCACCCTTTGGAGGAGGCGCACGTAGCGCTGTTCGGTGAGCTCCGCGGTGACGTCGCGGAGGAAGGAGTGGAACTGCCAACCGTTCACCGGGTCGTTGATCGGCAGGATGGTGAACTCGACGTCGAGCCGTCGGCCGCTGCGGTGCAACGCTGGGAGCTGCAGCCGCCGGAACACCGCCGAGCCGTGACCGGTCTCGACGAACCGCTCGATCCCCTGCAGGTGTGCCTGCTGGTGCTCTGGCGGGACGATGAGTTCTGCCAGGAGCCGACCCACCGCCTCGGCACGGTCCCATCCGAACAGCTCGTGAGCTTTCGCGTTCCAGCCGGTGACCAGCCCGTCGCCGTCGATGCTGATGTACGCATCGTTCGACGAGTCGACGAGGAGCTGCCACGCGTCCGGGCTCAGCGCGCGTCCCTCGACGCCCCGCCGGTCCTGATCGGCCGATGCCACGTCGTCTCCGTCCGGTGCCGCTGGGTTGCGCACCGTAGGTTGCGCCAGGCCGGCATGCCCGACACCAGCCCTGACTGGCTCAGTGTCTGACAACTCCAGATCTCGCCCGTCCAGGACCGCACTCTGCCGGCCTGTCTCTGACTGCGTTGCGGATGGGGCAGCCCCGGCGACGACAACCATCCCGACGGGCCGGCGTCAAGTGGCAGCGACGGATTCAGGTGCAGGTAGCTGTCGATACCGGTCGCCGAGTCGGCCTCGGAGAGGTCGGTCCCGGGAGCCGCCATCGCAACGCCGCCATCAGGGCGCCACGGACACTCAGACACTCCGCCTCCCCGCTGGCGTCCGTGCGCCGGTCTCTCCTGGCGGACGTGTTCCGCCGGTGCTGCCAGGACCTCAGCGGCGAGATCCGTGCGACCGCCGCTCACCCCGGAAAGTCGCCGAAGACGAGTCCATGCCGTTACCCATCGACATCTACTGAGAGACGACGTCACCGACCATCATCCACCAACACAGAAACATGCCATAATCGACCAATACAAGCCCATCTACGACGATCTAGCTCCTCGACAAGCACGACCTCCACCCGCATCCTGCCCCTCATGCCGAACGAACACAGACTGTCACTGGGGCAGTGCCGGCCTTCAGCATCACGATGCTGAACATCGGCCGGATGGCTCCGGGAAGCCACGACTACTACCTGTCGGTGGTCGCCGCGGGTGCGGAGGACTACTACCTCGCCCGCGGGGAAGCACCGGGCCGGTGGCTCGGCCGCGGCCTCGAAGCGGTCGGGCTGGATGGAAAGGTCGAGGCGGAGCAGCTGCGGCGGGTGCTCGCCGGCGACCACCCTGCGACCGGTGAGCGGCTCGCGAAGCATCCGGCCCGGAAGAACCCCGGGTTCGACCTGACCTTCCGCGCCCCGAAGTCGGTGTCGCTGGTGTGGGCCTTCGGCGACCCGGAGGTGGCCGCTCAGGTGGTGGCGGCCCACGACGCCGCGGTCGAAGCGGCGATCGGGTACGTGGAACGCGAGGCGGCACGCACCCGCCGGGGGGCGCAGGGCCGGGAGCGGGTGGATGTGGACGGGGTGATCGCGGCCGGGTTCCGGCATCGCACCTCCCGTGCCGGCGATCCGCTGCTGCACACCCACGTGCTGGTCGCGAACCTCGTCCGCACCTGTGACGACGGGGTGTGGCGGACCCTGGAGTCGCGGCGGCTGTTCCTGCACGCCAAGACCGCCGGGGTGCTCTACCAGGCACAGCTCCGTCACGAGCTCACCGTCCGGCTCGGTGTCGCGTGGGAGCCGGTCGTGAACGGCCTCGCTGACATCGCCGGGATCGACCGGGAGCTGATCGACGGCTTCTCCCGCCGCCGCCAGGCCATCCTCGAACGCCTGGAAGAGCGCGGCGAGTCCTCCGCCAAGGCGGCCCAGGTCGCAACGCTTGAGACCCGTGCCGCGAAGGAGGGCCGCGCCACGGAGGCGGAGCTCCGGACCGGATGGGCGAGCCGCGCCACCGCGCTCGGTCACGACCCCGCACAGGTCGCCCGGGTGCTCGGACGGCACCAGCCGGGCCGCGTCGACCTCGACCGGCTGGTCGCCGACCTCGTCGACGACGAGGCGCTGACGGAGAAGGCGGCGACGTTCACCCGCCGCGACCTCCTCCAGGCGGTCGCTGAACGGGTTCCCGACGGCGCCCCGGTCGAGGAGGTGGAACGGGTGGCGGATGCGGTCGTGGCCGCCGGCCGTCGTGAGCTCGTCACCCTCGGTCCCCGCCGCGGGCAGCTCGCCGCGGTCGACACCATCC
>JAHWJY010000309.1 GCA_019348135.1 Actinomycetota bacterium | reverse complement strand
GGGATCACGAGGCCGGAGGCCGTGGTCTGCTCGGATTCATCGAGCGTGACGACGACGCGGTCCTCGAGAGGCTTGATCCTGACCTTGGTGGTGGCGGCCAACGTGCCCTCCCTGGTGCTCGTAGTGGTTCATGGGGGTGTTCTCTGGATGCACCGGCCACGCCGGAGGCGTCGACCGGTGAGGTCTCGTTCGGTCCCCGACGCGTGGGCCGGGGACCGGATCGGCGGGGCGACTAGCACTCCCACGCGCCGAGTGCCAACACTAGCACTCGTCCCCATCGAGTGCAAACCCCCCCTCGCGCGCCGGCGGACACGCCGCGACGCCGCCGGGGATGTCCGGGGTGCCGGTCTGCGACGGTCGCCGGCGACCCCGTACGCACGCTCGGTGGCTTCCCGGTCGACGGTCCGTGGCACCCCCCCGCCCGTGCTGGTACACCTGCATGGCACGTGGGAACCACGTCGCACGGCCGGATGGCCCTCCGACGCCAGCCGTCACCCCCGGACCCCGGGTGAGCGACCGAGACGACCGCGGAAGCGGTAGGAGCACCAGATGCAGCGCGACTACCAGCAGCTCCTGGGCGAGCGACTCCGGGCGATCCGCAGCCAGCAGGGCCTCACCCTCCAGGACGTCGAGGACAAGAGCGACGGCGAGTGGAAGGCCGTGGTCATCGGCTCGTACGAGCGCGGTGACCGCGCCGTGAGCGTGGCGAAGCTCGCCAAGCTCGCGCGCTTCTACGGCGTGCCGATGCGCGACCTCCTGCCCGTGACCGAGCCGACGGCGGACGACGCCGGCGACGAGGCTCCGCGGGTCGTGCTCGACCTCACCCGCGTCCCCGAGATCGCGAACGGCGACGACGCCATCGCGGCGCTGTCGCGGTACGCGCGGCGGATCCAGCTCCAGCGCGGGGACTACAACGGCCGCATGCTCTCGCTGCGCTCCGACGACATCCGGGCGCTCGCGACGGCGTTCGGCCGCGACGCCGACGACCTCGTGCGCAACCTCCGCGAGCTCCGGGCGGTCGTCGCGTAGCGGCGCGGATCGGGTCGTCGCCTAGCGGCGCGGATCGCGTCGTCGCGAGCTAGCCGACGGTCGTCGCGAGCTAGGGACGGACGGCGAGACGCCACTCCTCGCGGTCGACGAACCCGGCCCGGGCGTAGGCCGTCAGCGCCGGCGCGTTGTCGGCGCGGACGTGGAGGGTGACGGGGCGCCGGCCGGGGCCTTCGTGCAGGGCGTGGCGGACCGCGGTGGTGACCGCCGCGGTGCCGAGGCCGCGACCCCGGACCTGGTCGGCGACGACGATGCCGGCGAGCTGCACGCCCCAGCGGCGGGAGGCGACGCTGCGCTCGATCTTGACGACGGGGCGGCCGACGGGCCCGACGCACCAGACGATGCCCTGCGGGACCGTGGACTCGAGACGGCTGGTGTAGCCGCGCAGCCCGCTGCGTCCGGGATCCGGGCCGAAGCGGTCGTCGACGTGGAGCCGGACGGCGAGCTCGGCCAGCGCCGGGATGTCCTCGCGCACGGCCCGTCGCAGCCCGGGGTCGGGCACCTCGACGGCGGACGGGACGCGGTCGGGGTCGACGACGAGCAGGCGCTGGTGGTGGATGCGCACCGCCGGGTCGTCGCGGTGCGCATCCACCAGCACGTCCACGGTCGCCGCGTCGGACACGATCAGCCGCCAGCGGCGCGCCGGGAGGCCGGCGTCGGCCACCGCGGTCGCGTCGCCGCACGGGACGATGAGGCGTCCGGGGAAGACGACGGCGGCGGCCCAGCGCTCGTCGTCGCTGGCGATGCGCACGGGGCGGTGCCCCTGCGACTCGATCGTGGCCAGCGCGAACATGTGCCGGACGGCACCGCCGACCTCGCAGGGCCACGCGGCGAGGCGTGCGGTGACCGTCTCGAGCTCGCCCTCGCTGCACGCCCGCCAGCGCAGACGTCGGAGCACGCCCGTCATCCGCCCGTCCGGTGCGACGTGCCCGGGCCCGCGACGCCGGCGAGGGGCAGGTTCGGGTCGGCGGCGAGGTCGAGCCCCGAGGACCGCCCCTGCGCCAGGAGGTTCGCGCCCGAGGCCGCCACCATCGCCCCGTTGTCGGTGCACAACCCGATCGCCGGCACGAGCAGGCGGATGCCGTGGGCGTCGCAGGCCGTCTGCATCCGTGCGCGCAGCCGCGTGTTGGCCGCCACGCCGCCGGCGATGACCATGCGCTCGATGCCCTCGTCGACGGCGGCCGCCATGGACTTGTCGACCTGGACGTCGACGATCGCCTCCTGGAAGGACGCCGCGACGTCCGCGAGGTGCGGCTCGACGCCCTCGGCCTCGAGCTTGCGGAGGTAGCGGAT
>JAHWJY010000120.1 GCA_019348135.1 Actinomycetota bacterium | reverse complement strand
TGATCGTCATCGGTGCGATCGCCGGTTACCTGGCACGCGCCCTCGTTCCCGGCAAGGACCCCATGGGCTTCTGGGGCACCGTGCTGCTCGGTATCGTCGGTTCGTTCGTCGGTGGGTTCCTCGGCTCGCTCGTCTTCGGCGGCGCCGAAGGGGAGTCGATGATGAACCCCGCCGGTCTGATCGGGTCCATCGTGGGTGCCATCATCGCGCTGCTGATCTACAACGCCGTCACCGGCACGAAGGGCAGCCAGCCGCGGGACCGTTCGATGACCACCCGCTGAGCGGACGCACCGGCCGCACGACCGCGGGCGCCGGCTCCTGAGCCGGCGCCCGCCGCGTCCAGGGGCCGCCCGTCGCCGTCGCCGCGGCCCCGACCAGCATCCGCCACCCCGACCAGGAGCACCCACCGTGTCGATCCTCCAGGACCGCCTCCGCATCGTCCCCGAGTTCCGTCCCGACGAGTACGACCACCTGCGGTCGCTCCTCGGCGGCAAGCTCGAGCGGCGGCTGTCGCGTTTCGACGAGGACCAGGTCGAGCTGGAGCTGTCGGTCAAGGAGCGCGACTCGGACTCCCAGCGCACCGTCCTCGAGGCGTGGATCGCCGGCCTGCCGCGGTTCGTCGCGACCTCGACCGAGCTGGAGCGCGACCGCGCCGTCACCGAGGTCCGCGACGACCTGCACCGCCAGATCGACAAGCACGTGACCAAGCAGGAGTCGTCCCGCCGGCGCTGAGGCGCTTCAGGCGCTGACGGCCTCGACGATCGCCACGAGGACGGAGACGTCGCCCCCGCAGCAGCGGTCGGCGACCTCGAGGAGGCGCAGCGCCCGCTCGCGGTCGGCGCGTCCCAGCTCGTCGAGTCGCGCGGCGACCTCGCGGGGGTAGTTCGCCGTCGGGTCGAGCGTCAGGCTGGTCATCGTTGCCGCTTCCGTGCGGGGTTCCCCGCTGGTTCGGTGGGATCCGTGCGGAGGATCGGTCCCTCTCCCTCCTCATCGGCGGGTGCACGACCGGGCTGAAGCGGCTGTGCCCTCCCCGGACGGCGCCGGGATCGGGGGAGGGTGACCGCGCACGGGTGGCAGGAGTCCGGTCCTCGGGTGTCGAAGCGGACACTACCCCCTCCCTCCCGGCCCGTGCGGCCGTGCCCCTCCCGGAGCGCTCCATGGACCCTCGTCCCGTCCTCCGCAAGGTCGTCGTCGCCACGGTCACCGGCGCGCTCACCGTCACGGCGGCGTGGGCCGGCACGGGGCTCGCTCCGAGGGCCCTCGACGTGGTCGCCGGGTCGGGCGCCGGCACCGCCGTCGCCGAGGTCGCCGACGCGACCGATCCGGCCTCCGCCGCCGCGGGGGGCGTCGGCACGGTCACGGAGACCGAGACCGCCGAGGCCACGATCGGGGGCGACGTGCTCGAGCCGGGATGGGCGCTCGTCGGTGCGGCCAAGAACTCGATCGAGCCCCGGCCGGAGGACCACGACGGCAGGTGGGAGACCGACCGGGACGCCTGCCGCCGGATGGACGAGAGCGTCGTCACCGAGCTCGTCGAGAACACCGAGGGCCACATCGACCACCTCGCGAACGCCGGCTCGCCGTGGCCCGAGAACCCGGACTGCATCTACATGGGCGGGTACGGCCTCGGGCCGACCAACCCGATCACGGCGTGGCGGGACGAGGACGAGGCCACCCCGGACCTCGGGCTGTGGGTCCGCTCGGTGTCCATCAGCGACGGCGCCGACACGCTGGTCCTCACCGTCCTCGACGGCGAGGGCTACTGGTGGGACTACGCCAGCAAGTGCGAGGACTGCGGCACGAAGCAGATCGCGGCGGCGCTCGGTGAGGAGCTGGGGATCGACCCCTCGGGGATCGTCATCGCCTCCACCCACTCGCACACGGCGCCCGACTTCATCGGCGGCTGGGGTTTCGTGCCCGACTGGTACATGGACCAGGTCGCCGACACGATCCGCCAGACCATCACGGAGGCCGTGACGACCAGCGAGCCGGCCGTCCTCGAGGTCGGCGAGGAGCGTGCGCGACCGTTCAACCGGGAGCGCCGGGACACCTACCGCGCCGCGGAGGAGCAGCAGCTCGCGTGGCTGCGCGCCTACGTCCCCGGGGGCGGTGCCAGCGGCGACACGCCGGGTGGCGACCAGACCGCCCGGACGATCGCGACCGTGGGTGCCTACGCGGCGCACCCGACCACCCAGGACGAGGAGACCGGCGTCGCCCACGCCGACTGGCCCGGCCTGTTCGCCCACGCCGTGGAGGAGCGCTTCGGCGGCGTCGGCCTCCACCTCATGACCGGCCTCGGCAACCTGTCGGCGTCCGGTGGCACGGCCATCGGAGCGCACCTCGCCGAGCTCATCCCGGCGACCGGTGACGGCACCCGCCTCGCCGACACCGACGTCCGCACCGATCGCGACGTCTGGGTCCAGCCGGCGACGAACGTCCCGCTGACCACGCTCGGGGCCGCCGGCTTCTTCGACCGGAAGTTCGTCCCGGGCCCGGCCAGCATCCGGACGGGCGAGGCCCCCGACACCGCGCCGTGCCTCTCGACCTCGCCGTTCGGCGTCGAGGTGGCCGCCGGGGCCGCCCGCATCGGCGATCTCTTCGCCCTCACCACCGCTCCCGGCGAGATCTTCGCCAACTTCTCCAACACGCTCAAGGAGAAGTCCGGGGCGCTCGTCACCATGCCGATCGGGCAGGCCATGGACGCCCTCGGCTACATGCCGCAGGAGTTCGAGATGAGTGCCGTCGGGCAGCAGGGCCTCGGGTTCGTCGCCGGCGGGTACGTCATCGTGAACTACGAGGACTCGTACGCCATCGACCGGTGCTTCGGCGACGCGGCCCTCGAGAGCTCCATCCGGATGCTCGACGCCCTCGGGGAGCGGTAGGTCGGCAGGAGTCCGGTGGGCCACCGTCGAAGGGTGTCCCATCGGCTCCTGCTGGGAGGACAGCTCGTGACCGGAACGCTCTCGCGGCGGGAACTGCTCGCGTCCACGGCACGGACGGCGCTGGCCGGCGTGGCCCTGTCGGTGCCGACCTTGCTCACCCAGGCCCGGTGGGCCACCGCGGCGTCGGCCCAGACGTCGCCCACGGTCACCGCCGACTTCGAGGCGATGGTCGCCGCCATCAACGGCGTGCCGGACGACGACCCCGGCGTCGCCCCGGTCGCGGCCTGGATCATCGCCGAGTTCGACAAGGCGCTCCCGCCGCTGCCGAACGGCTCACCCTCCGCCGCGGTCGCCGCCGTGCTGGACGCCTACGCGCTGCAGGCCGGCGGGGCACCGACGTTCTCGACGGCTGACACCGCGGGGCGGCACGCCGCGCTGCGGGCCATGGTCCTCGACCCCGACCCCTCGATCCGGCAGCTCGCCAACCAGGTCCTGCCGTTCTCGTCGTTCGCGTACTGGGGCGACGTCGTGCTGGGTGAGCCGGCGGTCCCCGGTGGACCGCGACCCCCGCAGTGGGACGTCGCCGGCTACCTCGGCCCCTCGCACGGCCGTCTCGACACGTTCCAGGACGGCTCGCCGTCCGGGTTCGCCCCGATGACCGACTTCGACGCCTAGGGAGGCCGCCGTGGCGGACCGCGACGTCATCATCATCGGCGCCGGCGGCGGCGGGCCCGTCGCCGCCAAGGAGCTCGCCGAGCAGGGCCTGCGCGTCCTCCAGCTCGAAGCCGGGCCGCACCACGACGATCCCGAGCGCCAGTGGACCCACTCGGAGTCCGACATGGCCAACGTCGTGTCGGGGGAGTTCCGCTGGGGACCGAGCGACCGGTCGCGCTCGCCATGGGTCCGCCGGATGGCGGGACCGGGGCTGATCACCCAGATCGCCGGTGTCGGCGGCACCACCCTGCACTACTACGGCAACTCGCCCCGCGCCTACCCCGCGGCGGTCGAGGCCGGCAACTGGCCGATGTCGTACGACTCGCTGATCCCGTACTACGAGCGCGTCGAGACGCTGCTGCCGGCGATCCGCGACCCCAAGCTGCCCACGAAGGACGCGTGGGTCAGCCACGGGGCGTCGAAGCTGGGGTTCGAGGAGATCCGCGGCCGCGACGTCACGACCGCCGGCTGGCGCCCGCAGTACAACGCCATCCTCCCGCCCGGCTACGCGGGCCCCGGCACGGGCTGCAACCAGTGCGGCCACTGCTACGAGGGTTGCATGCACCCGCACGGCGTGCCCGTCGCGCAGAAGGCGAAGCGCTCCACCAACGTGAGCTACATCCCGCTCGCGGCCTCCTCCGACGGCTTCGAGCTCGTGACCGACGCGTTCGTCACCCGCATCCTCACCCGCGGGGAGGGCGGCGGTGTGGTCGTCGACGGGGTCGAGTGGCGCGACGTCACGACGGGCGACGTCCACACCGAGACCGCGCCGGTCGTCATCCTCGCCGCCGGCTGCGTCGAGTCCCCGCGGCTGTGGAAGAACTCGGAGCTGCCCGACCCGCACGACGTCGTCGGTCGGTACCTGACGCTGCACTGGTTCGACTACGTCACGGGCACCTTCGACCACCCGATCCACCCGGAGGTGGGGCAGAACTCGCAGTCCCGCGTCGAGCTGCCCGGCCTGGGGTGTCTCGAGACCGCCGGCAACGGCCCGGCCAAGACCGGGTTCGGCAGCTACACGTTCAGCCGGTCGTGGGGTGGCGACGACAACTCGTCGGGCGAGCTGTGGGACACCCGGGGCCACCTCGTCGGCGACGCGCTCCACCAGGCGATGGAGGCCTACGACCGGTCGATCGCGGTCCTCGTGCTGACCGACGACGAGATCTCCCGCGACAACCGCGTCACGGTGGCCTCGGACTGGCCGGACGACGAGCACGGCCCCGTCCCGCACGTCGCCTACACGCCGACGGCCGAGTCCGACCGCCGTCGCGACGAGCTGTCGCGCCACGCCGCCGAGATCCTGCGCGCCGCGGGGGCGAAGCGCGTCCACCGCGCCGACTGGCCGCCGCTGTACCTCCACATGCAGTCGTCGATGCGCATGGGCCGCGACCCCCGCACGAGCGTCGTCGACGGCAACCAGGAGAGCTGGCAGGTCAAGGGGCTCTACATCACCGACGCGTCGTCGCTGCCGGACGGGCTCGGCAGCCCCAACCCGACGCTCACCAACCAGATGTTCGCGACCCGCACCGCCGAGCACATCGCGGTCAGCCGGTTCGGCCGCGACCCGTTCGTCGTCGCCGGCGCGGGGCGCACCACGCCGGCGGGCTTCGGGCCGGGCGAGTTCGCCGGCGCCCCGACCGCACCGCCGCCACCGGGCGCCGGCGCGGGCGGGAGCGGCGCCGGCCTCCCCGCCACGGGCGGCGGCAGCGTGGTGGTGAGCGCCGCCGCGCTCACCGCCGCCTGGGCGCTGCGCCGGCGCGAGCGCGCCACCGAGCGGCGATCCGGGAACGAGATGTCGCCATAGCGACATCCGCTGCCCGGATCGCCGTCGGTCAGCCGGTGCGGACGTCGACCAGCTCGCGCAGCGTCTGCGGCAGCTCCGACCACTCCACGTCCCGCAGGTGCGGGATCGCCTGCCGGACGGCGGCGACCGCGTCCTCGTCCCCGTCGACGGCGACGACCGGGACCCCGCCCACGCCACCGCTGCGGGAGAGGAGGTCGGCGAACCGACGGCCCCGGTCGGCGTCACGTTGCAGGCTCAGCACGATCACGTCGGGTGCGAGCTCGACGGCGGTGCGCACGGCGGCCTCGACGTCGTCGTGCTCGGTGTCGACCCGCCAGCCGGCGTCGCGGAGCGGCTCGGAGAACGAGGCCACCTCGTCCCGCTTCCAGTGGATGAGGAGGACGTGTCCCACGTGCGCGACTCCCTGTGATCGGTGACTCGGTCCCAACGTGGCACACCTCGCCGCGGACGGCCGCCCGGCCGCCCGGCCGGGCGGACGGGCTCAGCGCCGCGGCAGGACCTCGTCGGTGAGGAACCCGAGGAACTCCCCGACACGCCCGCCGATCGGCTGGACGTGCACCACGTCGAAGCCGGCGTCCTCGAACTCACGCAGGCGTCCGAGGTAGGCCTCCGGGTCGGGGCCGCAGACGACGCTCCCCGCGACGTCGTCGACGGTCACGTTCGACACCGCCTGCTCCATGTGCGCCACGGTGGGGAGCTCCTGCGCCAGCTCGCCCGGCATCGACTCGTTGGGCCACATCCGGTGCGCGAGCTCCCGGGCCTCGTCCTCGTCGTCGCGGAAGCACACCTTGAACCCCCCGATGACCGGACCCTCGCCGCCCCGTCCGCGGTAGCCGTCGACGAGGTCGGCCATCGGCCCCGAGGCGACGTAGCCGTCGTTCACGCGGGCCGCCAGGTCGAGCGCCTTCGGACCGAAGGCCGAGATCGGCACGGGGATGGTCGCCGCCGGCGGGTCGTACAGGCGGGCGTTGACGACCGTGTAGTGCCGGCCCTCGTGGGTCACCTGATCGCCGCTCCAGAGCCGGCGCATCACCTCGACCGCCTCCTCGAGCATGGCGTGTCGTTCGTCGGTGTGTGGCCAGCGGTCACCGAGGACGTGCTCGTTGAGGTTCTCCCCGCTGCCGAGACCGAAGGTGAACCGGCCGTCGAGCAGCAGCGACGAGGTGGCCGCGGCCTGCGCCACCACGGCCGGGTGGATGCGGAGCGTGGGACACGTCACGAAGGTCGTCACGTGCGCGTCGGGGACGGTCGCGGCGACCGCGGCGATGACGCTCCAGACGAAGGGGCTGTGTCCCTGGCTCTCGGTCCACGGGTGGTAGTGGTCGCTGATCGCGAACCGCGTCAGGCCGTGCTCGCGGGCCGCCTGCGCCTGGGCCACGAGCTCACGCGGCCCGTACTCCTCGCTCGCCAGCCAGTACCCGACCTCCACGCGCGCCCCTCCAGGATCTGTACACACATTCTTCGGAACGGGTCCAAGGAACCGTGTACAGATCCGCGGTGGAGGTGCGCCGGCGTGGCCGTGCGGACGGTCAGG
>JAHWJY010000119.1 GCA_019348135.1 Actinomycetota bacterium | reverse complement strand
AGGTTGATGTCCTTCAGCGCCTGGAAGTCGCCGAAGAACTTGTCCATGTCCTCGATCGTGATGATCGGCTCCCCGGTGCCGCCGGGCTTCATCGCGTCGGCGCGGAGGTCGTCTGCGGTGCGGTTGCTCATCTCGTGCCAACTCCCAGTCGTGTCTCGAGCCGCTGCGACGCGCGCGACATCGAGAAGCAGATGACCCAGTAGATCAAGCAGACGAACGCGTAGGTCTCGGGCTGGAAGCCCTGTGCCTTGAACTTCAGCTGCGCGAGGATCTGCTCGGTGATGCCGAGGAGCTCCGGGATGCCGATGACGACCAGGAGCGAGGTGTCCTTGAGGAGCGAGATGAACTGCCCGATGAGCGCCGGGATGGAGTTGCGCAGCGCCTGCGGCAGCACGATCAGGCGGGTGATCTTCAGGGGCGACAGACCGAGCGCCTGCGCCCCCTCGGTCTGAGCCCGCGGGACGGACTGGAGCCCGCCGCGCACGACCTCGGCGACGTACGCCGCGGTGAAGAGGGTGATCATCACGATCGCGCGGGTGATCACGCCCGGCGTCTGCCAGCCCACGGGGAGGAAGAAGCCGAAGGCGAACCGACCCATGAACAGCAGCGTGATGAGGGGCACGCCACGGATGAGCTCGATGTAGACCACCGCGATCGGGCGGATGAGCGGGAACGAGGAGCGCCGTGCCAGGGCCAGCAGGACCCCGAGCGGGAACGACAGGACGATCCCGCCGGCCGACACGACGATCGTCAGCAGCAGCCCACCGAACTTGTCGACGTTCGAGGGATCGCCGCCGGTGAGGACGACGAACGCCACCGCGACGACGGCCATCGAGATCCAGCCTGCGCGCCGCAGCACCCTCTCCGGCAGCTTCGGGACCGCCCACCGGACGACGAGGAACAGCACCACGCCGGCGAGCACGAGCAGGGTCGGCGTGAGCGTGCGGGTCATCACGAGCACGGCGGCGACGCCGATGATGGGCGCCGCGAGGATCTTCAGCGTGGTGCGCAGCGGCGTCACGTTGCCGTGCGCCCGGGAGACCCCGGCGATGAGCCCGGCGACGAGCGTCAGGAGGTAGATGGCCCCCCACACGTTGGCGTAGGTCAGCCCCGTCTGGTTGAAGCGGTTGCCCAGCATGTACGCGACGAGCGGTCCGTCGAAGACGACCTCCCAGCCGCTGCGGACGGTGCCGTCGGGCATCACCTTCTGGTTGAGGAAGACGTAGCCGAAGGTGCGGTACGCGAGGTAGCCGAGCAACGCACCGAAGACCACCGTCAGGATGGCGTCCTTCACGCTGCCGAAGAGGTTCTTCTTCACCCAGGCCTTCAGCCCCCCGGCGGGGAGGGGGAGCAGCTCGGGGATGATCGGCTGCTCCTTGGCGCCGGTCTGCTTGTCGAGGCGTGCCTGCGCCTCCTCGACGGTCGGCTCCTGCTGCGACTCCGGCATGCGCTCGTCCATCAGCGCGACTCCAGCTGGAGGCGACGGTTGATGACGTTGGCGACGAGCGAGATGCCGAGGGAGAACGTGAGGTACAGCCCCATCAGGATGACCACGGCCTGGACCGGCGGGGCGGCGTTGTTCGCGACCGTCGAGTAGACGCGCGTGATCTCGTAGTAGCCGACGGCCACGGCCAACGAGGAGTTCTTGGTGATGTTGAGGTACTGCGACGCGAGCGGCGGGATCATGATCCGGAACGCCTGCGGGAGGACGACGAAGCGGTAGCGCTGGAAGTTGGTGAGCGCGAGCGCGTTCGCCGCCTCCGACTGGCCCTTCGGCACCGCCTGTATGGCACCCCGGACGATCTCGGCGACGTGGCTCGCGGTGTAGAGGACGAGCGCCACGGTGAGACCCGCGTACGCGATGTCGACGGTGATGCCGCCCTCGACGAGCCGCCCCTCGCGTGCCGGCACGGTGCCCGACAGCGGGCTGTCGAAGACCACGAACCCGACGCCCGCGACGACGAGGAGGGTGAACAGCCCCCACAGCACCCGCCGGTGGGGCTGTCCGGTCCGCTCGTTCACGCGCGTGCGCCACGCGGCCACGAGGACCGCGACGAGGAGCCCCAGCCCCGCCGTGATGAGGAACGGCGTGATGTTCGGGCCCGTCTCGTACCAGGGCAGGTAGATCCCGCGGTTCGAGAAGACCGCGATGCCGAACGGCTCGAGCGCGTCGTTGATCTGCGGGAGGTTGCCCGACAGGACCACGAAGTAGGCGAGGAAGATCCAGACGAGCACCGGGATGTTGCGGAACGTCTCGACGTAGACGGTCCCGAAGGCCCGCACGAGCGCGTTCTCCGACAGCCGGGCGATGCCGATGAAGATGCCGATGATCGTGCAGGCCGGGATGCCGACGGCGATCACGCGCAGGGTGTTGAAGTAGCCCACCTTGAAGGCGTCCCAGACGGACTGGCTGGGGCGGAACGGGTTGCCGCGGATGTCCGAGCCGTACGGCTGGTCGAGGAAGCCGAAGCCGCGCGGCAGGCGGGTGATGCGCAGGTTCGCCTGGACGTTGCCGTAGATCCAGTACAGCAGCGCCAGCACCAGGGCCAGCACCACGACCTGCCCGACCCACCGCAGGACCTTGGCGTCACGCCAGAGCGGCGGTCGCGTCGACGTGCTCGACGAGGCTGCGGACACGGGGCTCTTTCCGTTCGCGCGGTCGCGGGACCCTACACCGGGGCCGGACGGCCACTGGCCAGTTCCGGCAGGATCCGGGTGGCGTGCCGCGGGGCGGGTCCGAAGACCCGCCCCGCGGGGTGCTGCTCAGCCGACCGCGATCAGCGGTACGGCGGGGCGTAGTGCAGGCCGCCCTCGGTCCACAGCTGGTTCGGCCCCTCGGCGATGCCGAGCGGCGCGATGTTGCGGTCGTAGATCTCCTGGTAGTTGCCGACCGCCTCGATGACGCGGACGTTGTAGTCCTTGTCCAGGCCGAAGCCGGCGTCGAACTCGGCGTCGTCACCCGTGCCCTGGCCGATGAAGCGCAGGATCTCCGGGTCGTCGCCGTCGTAGGACGAGATGTTGTCGGACGTGAGCCCGAACTCCTCGGCCTGGATGGTGGCGATGACGACCCAGTTCACGATGTCGAACCACTGGTCGTCACCCTGCCGGACGGCGGGGCCGAGCGGCTCCTTCGACATGGTCTCGTCGAGGATCCGGACGTTGTCGAAGCCGAGCGAGGTCGTCTGCGCGAACGACGCCAGGCCGGACTTGTCGGTGGTGTAGCCGTCGCAGGCGCCCTGCTCGAACTGCTGGGTCAGGGCCTCCTGGTCCTCGAGGAGGAGCGGCTCGTAGGTGATGCCCTTGGCCTCGAACACGGTGGCGAGGTTCAGCTCGGTCGTGGTGCCGGACTGGACGCAGATGACGGTGTTCTGCATGTCCTCGAGCGACTCGAACTCCGAGTCCGCCATGACGAGCATGCCCTGGCCGTCGTAGAACGTGGTGAGCGTCCACTGCAGCCCCAGCGCGCCGTCGCGGCTCGCGGTCCAGGTGCCGTTGCGGATCAGCACGTCCACCTCGCCGGACTGCAGCGCGGTGAACCGGGTGTCGGCCGTCAGCTCGATGAACTCGACGGCCTCCGGGTCGTCGAGCACCGCGGCCGCCACGGCCTTGCAGTAGTCGACGTCGAAGCCGGTGTACTCGCCGCCCTCGTTGAGCGAGAAGCCCGCGAGCACGCCGTTGACGCCGCACTTCAGCGTGCCGGCCTCCTGGACGGCAGCGAGCGTGTCTCCTCCGGCGGCGCCTTCGCCTTCGGTCTGGCCGCCGGCGTCCGGCGACTCCGTGGTCTCTTCGTCGGTGTCGCCACCGTCGCTGCACCCGGCGGCCACGAGCCCGAAGGCCAGCAGCAACGCGGGGAGCTTGATCTTCGAGATGCGCAAGGCGCGTCCCCCTTCTTTGGATGTCCCGAGTGGGGTGCCACCTGCGCGGCAACCCGGTCCCCTGAGCGGCCCGGCGGGCGCCGGCCGTTCGTCGGGGGACCTACTACGAGACTAGGAGGGACGGGGGGTGGTGTCACGGGTTTCGTGCGGAGTCGTCGCTCCTCGCGCGGCCCGGCGCGGTCGGGCAGGAACCGGCGGGGCGCGCCGCGAAGGGCTCGCGGCTCAGCGTGAGAAGAGCGCGACCACCTCGACGTGGTGCGTCTGGGGGAACAGATCGAGCGGCACGGCGCGGCGCAGGCGGTAGCCGAGCCCGTCGAGCGTGCGGGCGTCGCGGGCGAGCGCCGCGGGGTCGCAGGAGACGTAGACGATCTGACCCGGGCGCAGCGCCGCGAGGTCACGGCAGACGTCCTCGCCGGCGCCGACGCGGGGCGGGTCGAGGACCACGACGTCGGGCGGGTCGAACTCCGGTCCCGGGGTCTCGTCGGCGGGCGCGCCCGTCCGGATGCGGCGGGTGAAGGCCTCGACCGGCTCGTGGACCACGTGCAGCGACAGCCCCGCGTCGGCGGCGTTCGTCTGCGCCCACTCGCACGAGCCGGCGTGGCCCTCGACGGCCGTGACGTCGGCGCCGGCCGCGGCGAGGGGGAGCGAGAGCAGGCCGACGCCGGCGTAGAGGTCCCAGACGAGCAGCCCACCGACCTCACCGCACGCGTCGAGCACCGCCTCGACGATCGCGCCCGCCCCGGCGCTGTTCACCTGGAAGAAGCCGTCGGCGGGGAACCGGAACCGGTGGCCGGCGACGTCCTCGGCGAGGACGCCGTCGCCGCGCAGGGCGATCGTCGAGCCGTCGGGCTGGCGCAGCAGGAGGTCGAAGTCGCCGTCGGGGCTGTGGAGCGCCGCCGGCCCGGGCGTGAGCACGGCGACGTGGCGGTCCGCCGCCGGGTGTCCGCGGACGGTCACCTCGACCGCGCCGGTGCCGTCGCCGACCTGGTCTCGGACGGCCTGCGGGCTGCTGGCGAGGATGAGGCAGCGCTCGACCGGGACGACGTCCGTCGAGCCCGCGTGGTGGAACCCGAGGCGGCCGTCCGGTGCCGCGTGCAGGCGCGCGTGGTTGCGGTAGCCGAGGTCGGGTCCGACGGCCCGGCACGGCTCGACCGGCGGGTCCGTCAACCGGCCCAGCCGCTCGAGCTGCTCGCGCACGACGCGGGTCTTGAGCTGTCGCTGTGCGTCCGGGGCGACGTGCTGGAGATCGCAGCCGCCGCAGTCGGGCACGTAGGGGCACGGCGGCGTCACGCGGTCGGCCGACGGCTCGAGCACCTCCACGAGCTCGGCGCGGGCCCAGTTCTTGCGGTCGTCGGTGACCCGGACGCGCACGGTCTCCCCGGGGATGGTCCCCGGCACGAACACCGCCTTGCCCTCGATGCGCGCGACGCCCTCGCCGCCGTGGGTGAAGCCGTCGATGCGCACATCGGTGTCCTCACGCGACAGCGGCACCCGGCGGCTCACGCCTCGCCTCCCTGGCGCTGCGCGAGCGCCTCGTCGACGGCGTCGAGCACCAGGTCGAGGTGGGCGACCCCCCGCTCGGCGAAGGCCGCCCGGTCGTCGTCGTCCGACGCGTCGGCGGCGAGGTACGCCCACGCCAGCGCCTTGGGACCCTCGCCGTCGAGCTCGGCGATCGCCACCTCGGCCGCCGCGAGATCCCCGGCGCCCGCCGCCGTGGTGCGGATCTGCTCGAGCGTGCCGGCGGCGTCGCGCTGCCAGCTGCCGAGATCGCCGCCGACCGGGTCGCGCAGCAGGTCCAGCACCTGCGCGCCCGTGGGACCCGCCGCGCGGGCCGCGGAGAGCGTCGCGCTGAACGCGTCGCCGTAGTCGATCGTCTCGGCGCGCGACGTCTCGGGCCCGGGGAAGAGCGGGCGCGGATCCGGGGCGTCCGCGCCCTCGCCGAGCTCCTCGTCGGCCGCGAGCCGCTCCACGGCCAGCGCAGCGGCGTCCGCGCCGGCCTGACCGGAGCTGTTCCCGGCGGCGGCGAGCGCCTCGCGAGCGGCCGCCGCGCTGGCCCGCAGGTCCTCGAGCGCGCCGGTGAGGATGGCCGCGTGCGGGTCGGGCGGCTCCGAGCCGAGCGCCGTCGGGCCGGCGGTGGGCGACGCCTCCGGGCCGGGGGTCGCCGTCAGGTCGCACGCGGCCACGGCCAGGGCCAGCGCGGCCAGCGGCAGTGCGGTGACGAAGCGCCGGGCCGGCCTCACGCTCGTCCCTCGGCGGGGCGCGTGCCGCGGAGCGCCGTCCAGCCGTCCCGCGACACCAGGTGCGGGTCGTCGAGGCCCTGGGCGGTGAGGGCGGCGACGGCACGGCCGGCGCGCTCGTCGGCGATGCCCGAGGCGATCAGCACGCCGCCGGGGCGCGTCCGCGCGAGGAGCGGTCCCGCGAGCGCGACGATCGTGTCGGTGACGAGGTTGGCCAGGACGACGTCGAAGCGGTCGTCCCGCTCGGCGCTCCCGACGGCCACCTCGACGTCCACCTCGTTGCGCGCCGCGTTCTCGCGCGCCACCTCGACGGCCTCCGGGTCGACGTCGACCGCCACGACCTCGCCGGCGCCGAGCAACGCGGCGCCGATGGCGAGGATCCCGGTCCCCGTCCCGACGTCGAGCACCCGCGCACCGCGGACGTCCAGCTCCGCGAGGAGCTCGAGGCACTGCGTCGTGGTCGCGTGGTGGCCGCTGCCGAAGGCACGTCCCGGGTCGAGCACGATCCGGATCTGACCCGGCGCCCCGCCCACCTCGTCGGTCCGCCAGGTCGGCACCACCAGGAAGGGACCCGCCGTCACCGGCGCGATCCCGGCCTTCCACTCGGCCTGCCAGTCGCGGTCCTCCTCGACCTCCCACCGGCCGCCGGGCGGCACGGCCACGTCGCGCCCCGGGAACCACGCGACCAGCTCGTCGGTGCGCTCCCACAGCCCGAGGGCGCCCGCGGCCCAGAGCCGCGCCGTCACCACGTCGGTCCCGTCGGGAGGCCGGGGGAGCGTGTAGCGCTGGGTCTCGGAGGAGTGGGGCATCGCGGGGCTACCGTACGTCGATG
>JAHWJY010000308.1 GCA_019348135.1 Actinomycetota bacterium | reverse complement strand
GAGATCGCGCTGGAGCAGATCCGCAGCCGCTTCTCGCGCATCGAGGCCGAGGGCGATCCACTGCTCGAGTCGCTCGCGGACGAGGTGGCCGCACGGGACCTCGACCCGTACACGGCCGCCGACCGGCTCCTGGAGGCCATGGAGTAGGGAGGTGGCCCGGTGGCCGTCGTCGCGGCCGGCGGCGCGGCGCCGCGGGCGTACGGTCCCCCTCTCGCCGACGAGAGGGACGCCCGTGGACCGCTTGATGTGTCTGGTGTGTGGCGCGGACAACGACGCCGCGCGTCACCACTGCGAGGCGTGCAGCGCCGAGCTCGGGACCACCCACACCGTCGTGCCCAGCACGGTCGCGATGGAGCCGGGTGAGGAGCCCGACCGCCCGCACCTCCAGCCGGCCCCGCCGGAACCCGTCTAGGTGCGGGCGGACAGCTCGCGGTCGATGGCCGCGAGCGTCCGGTCGAGCCGCTCCGGGGTGGTGCGGAGGTTGCCGATGGCGAGCCGCAGCGTGTACCGGCCATCCAGCTCGGTGTGTGACAGGTAGGCCTCGCCCGAGCGGTTCACCGCATCGAGCACGCCGGCGTTGAGCCGCCGGAGCTCGTCCTCGTCGTCGATCCCGGCGGGGCGTGCGCGGAAGCACACGGTGCTGAAGGGCACCGGTGCCAGCCGCTCGAGCACCGGGTGCGCGTCGACCCACGCCGTCACCCGCTCCGCCAGCTCGAGGTGGAAGCGCAGACGGGCCTCGAGCCCGTCGCGGCCGAAGTAGCGCAGGACCATCCACAGCTTCAGGGCGCGGAAGCGACGACCCAGCTGGACGCCCCAGTCCATGTAGTTCGTCACGTCCTCCGCGTCCGTGGTCCGGAGGTACTCGGGGACGAGCGAGAAGGCGCGGCGGAGGACCTCCGGCTCACGCACGTAGAACGCCGTGCAGTCGATCGGGGTGAACAGCCACTTGTGCGGGTTCACGACGAACGAGTCGGCCTGCTCGACGCCGGCGAGCACGTGCCGACGCTCGGCCAGCATCGCGGCGGTCCCGCCGTAGGCGCCGTCGACGTGGAGCCAGATGCCGCCCGGGACCTCGCTCCGGAGCCGGTCGAGCGCCGTGGCGATGGCGGGGACCGGGTCGATGCTGGTCGTGGAGGTCGTCCCCACCGTCGCCACGACCGCCAGCGGCCGGACGCCGGCCGCCAGGTCCGACCGGATGGCCTCCTCGAGCGCGTCGACGTCCATGCGGAAGTCGGCGTCGACCGGGACCGCGCGGACGCCGTCGCGCCCGAGCCCGATGGTGATCGCCCCCTTCTCGACCGAGGAATGCGCGTGGGTCGAGGTGTAGACGCGCAGCGCCGGGAGGTCGTCCCGGCCGGCCATGCCGCGCTCCCGGATGCCGAGGTCGGCGCGCTCGCGCGCCGCGGCCAGGGCGGTCATCGTGGCGACCGACGCGGTGTCCACGATGACGCCCGACAGCCCGGCGTCGAGCCCCAGCAGCTGCCGTAGCCAGTCGAGGGTCACCTGCTCCAGCTCGGTCGCCGCGGGCGAGGTGCGCCACAGCATCCCGTTCACGTTCAGCGCCGCGGTCACGGCCTCGCCCAGGATCCCCGGTCCCGACCCGGTGATGGCGAAGTAGGCGTGGAAGGCGGGGTGGTTCCAGTGCGTGATCCCCGGGAGGACGACATCGTCGAGGTCGCGGAGGATGTCCGCCATCGGCTCGGGCCGGTCCGCCAGCGCCCCCGGCAGCGAACGGGTGACGTCCCCCGGCGGGAGCGGCGAGAGCACCGGCAGGTCGCCGACGCCGTCGAGGTAGTCCGCGATCCAGTCGACGACGGCGTGGCCGTGGCGCCGGAAGGCGTCGGGGTCCATGTCGTGGACGCTCTCCTGCCCGGGATCGAGAGGCTGTGGCACGGTCTGCTCCGCGGTCGGGCGCCGGACGTCAGTCGAGGGGATCCGGCTCGCCGTCCGGTACCGGTGCGGCCCCGGCGGCCAGCGACTCGGCGGTCTTGTGGTGACGCAGGACGTGGATGCGGTCTCCGACGTGGAGTTCGTCGACCCCGGCGAACAGCACGTGGCGGTCGTCGCGCACGACGGTGAGCGGGAAGGCGTTGCGGCCCCCACGGAGCAGGCTCCGCAGCGCCGCGGTGTCGGTGTCGTCGGTGACCTCGACGACGTCGGGCTCCGCCTCGCCCGACTCGACCCACCGGTCCCACATCGCCGTGTCGACGGGCGCGTCGAACAGCTGTCGTGCGTTGACCCGGTCGAGCGCGGACGGCGCGTCGGGGTCCGCCGGGCGACGCAGGGCGACGTAGCGCTCGGGGACCAGGAACACGTCCTCGGCGACCTGGACGGCGAGCACGTTGATCTCGCTGTTGGAGGT
>JAHWJY010000307.1 GCA_019348135.1 Actinomycetota bacterium | reverse complement strand
CCGGCGCCGTCGCTGCGGATCATCTCCGACACCTTCGGCTACTGCACCGAGCACCTCCCGAACTTCAACACCATCTCCATCTCCGGCTACCACATGGGCGAGGCGGGGGCGACGCCGGTGCAGGAGGTCGCGTTCACCCTGGCCGACGGCATCGCCTACGTGCAGGCGGCGGTCGACGCCGGTCTCGACGTGGACGCGTTCGCCCCGCGGCTGTCCTTCTTCTTCGTCGCACGCTCCACCCTGCTCGAGGAGGTCGCGAAGTTCCGGGCCGCCCGCCGCATGTGGGCGCGGATCATGAAGGAGCGCTTCGGCGCGCAGGACGAGAAGTCGATGATGCTGCGGTTCCACACCCAGACCGCCGGCGTCCAGCTCACCGCGCAGCAGCCGCAGGTCAACCTCGTCCGCGTCGCCATCCAGGCGCTGGCCGCGACGATGGGCGGGACCCAGTCGCTGCACACGAACTCCTTCGACGAGGCGCTGGCCCTGCCCACCGAGCAGTCCGCCACGCTGGCGCTGCGGACGCAGCAGGTGATCGCCCACGAGACCGACGTGCCGTCGACCGTCGACCCGCTCGCCGGGTCGTACTTCGTCGAGTCGATGACCGACGAGATCGAGCGGCTCGCCACCGCGTACATCGAGCGCATCGACGAGATGGGCGGGGCCGTCAGGGCCATCGAGGAGGGCTTCCAGAAGTCCGAGATCGAGCAGGCCGCCTACGGCCTCGCCAAGCGCATCGAGACCGGCGAGCAGGTGGTCGTGGGGGTCAACCGCTACCAGACCGACGACGAGGTCCAGATGGAGCTGCAGCGCGTCGACGAGGCCATCCGCGCCGAGCAGATCGCGCGCATCGACGAGGTCAAGGCGAAGCGCGACGGCGGTGCGGTGAGCGGAGCCCTCGAGTCCGTCCGCCGGGCCGCCCGGGCCGACGGCGACAACCTCCTGATCCCGATGCGTGAGGCGCTGAAGCATCGCGCGACCCTCCAGGAGGTCTGCGACGTCCTGCGCGACGAGTACGGCGGGTACGTCCCGCGCGACACGTTCTAGGCCGGGAACCGGGTGGCCCCAGCAGGGAGGCGGGCCCGCGACGGCGAAGACCTCCTCCGGCGCCGACGGAGTGGAGGCTGGGATGCGGGGTCGGATGGTGTTGGCAGGGCTGGTCGTCGCGGGTTCGCTCGGGGCCGGCGCCGCGCCGGATGAGGTGACGTCGAGTGATCCGTGCGGTGATCTCGCCGCGGCCCGCGTCGGGGCTCACCACCTGGAGGCTCAACCCGAGGAGTGGGACCGTGCCGACATCGCGGCGCTGACCGTCCGGGAGGTCCTCGCGGCCGACGGCACGGTCGACGGTGTCGATCTCGTGGTGGAGTTCTGCGGGGACGTTCGCGCCCCGCGGGATCCGGGCGAGTCCGTCGAGGTGACCTGGCGCCTGCCGGACGAGGACTGCCGGGCGAGCGTCGCGCACGGTTCCGTGGTGAACCAGACCGTCGTGTCCGGCAACGTCGGCGTGGTGATCGGGCCGGGGTCCCCGCGGTTCGCCGTGCGCTGCGTCGACCAACGCAGCCCCGGGGATCTCGTGACCACGGCATCCGACCGTGAGGTCGTCGCGCTCAGCCCGGCGGCCGTCGCGCGTGAAGGCCGCGTCCTCACGTTCGCCCTGCGCGTCGAGGAGCTCGGTCCGCTGGGGACGCTGGTCGACGACGGGGCGACCATCGCCGCGACGGGGGTCTCGCGCGCCCTCTACGGCACGAGCTGGTTCGGAGACCTCGGGGAGGTCGCCTGGACCGGGGGCACCACGGACTGGATCGGCGTCATCGCACCGCTCACGCTCGGCGACTGACCCGGATGCGGGCGCACGGGTAGGGTCGCGGCACGTCCCGCCAGCGACGCCCGCGAGGTCCCCGCCGTGACCCAGAAGATCGTCATCCTCGGTGGAGGACCGGCCGGCTACGAGGCGGCCCTGGTCGCCGGCGAGCTCGGCGCGGACGTCACGATCGTGGCGGACGAGGGACTCGGGGGGAACTGCGTCCTGTGGGACTGCGTGCCGTCGAAGGCGCTGATCGTCGCGGCCGAGGCGATGGGGTGGGCCAACATCGCCGACAAGCTCGGGGTGCGGGTCGCCGAGGGTCGGGCCTTCGACCGTTCCTACGTCGACTTCCCGACGGTCGCCGACGGCGTCCTCACGCTCGGCGCGGACCAGTCGCGGGACATCGAGGCGCGGGTCGCCAGCAGCGGCGTGGACGTGCTGCGCGGGCGCGGCCGGGTGTCCGGCTACCACGAGGTCACCGCCACGCTCGAGGACGGCTCCGAGCAGGTCCTCGAGGCGGAGTACGTCCTGGTCGCGACCGGCTCGACCGCGCGGGTGCTG
>JAHWJY010000306.1 GCA_019348135.1 Actinomycetota bacterium | reverse complement strand
GCGCGCCTCGCCATGCAGGTCGCGAGCTGGTTCGAGCGTCACCCCGACGCCCGCTTGGGGCTGACCACGATGTGCATCGGCCTCGGCATGGGCGCCGCCGTCCTCTGGGAGAACGTGCGATGAGCGAAGACATCACGACCGCGAGGTCGGCTCCGCCGCTGCTCGACCAGACCAGGTTCAAGCTGCAGTACGTCGACTCGCCGACGGCCGGTCGGCTGGCGCTCATGACGATGGACAACGGGTTCGACCACACCCGTCCCAACGTCTTCGGCGAGGGGGCGCTGCGCTCGCTCGCGGAGGCGCTCGACGAGCTCGAGTCGCAGGAGGACGTCAAGGGCCTGCTGCTGACCGGCAAGCAGTTCATCTTCGCCGTCGGCGCCGACACCTCCGAGTTCCAGGGCATCGACGGCGACCGCGTCCGCGAGGGCATCGAGACCGGCCACGAGCTGTTCTCGCGCATCTCGGCGCTGCCGTACCCGACGCTCGCGGCGATCAACGGGGCGTGCATGGGCGGCGGGCTCGAGATCGCGCTGCACTGCGACTACCGCACCGTCTCGACCGGTGCCGCGGCGATCGCGTTCCCCGAGGTGTTCCTGTCGATCCTCCCCGGCTGGGGCGGCACGCAGCTCACCCCGCGGCTGGTCGGCGGGCCGAAGGCGCTCGAGATCATCGTCACGAACGCGCTGAACAACAACAAGATGCTCAAGCCCGCCCAGGCCGTCGAGCTCGGGCTCGGGGACCGGCTGATCGAGTCCGCCGGCTTCCTCGACGACTCGCGCGAGCTGTTGGAGCGGATCGTCGCCGGCGAGGAGACCATCTCACGGGACGTGGACCCGACCGCCGGGCTGGACGAGGCGCTCGAGCAGACCCGCGCGTTCGTCGACGACAAGGTCCACGGCGCGACCCAGGCGCCCTACCGCGCCATCGACTGCATCGAGTTCGCCGCCCGTGGCGGTGACCTCGCCGAGGGGCGCAAGCGCGAGATCGAGGCCATGACCGAGCTGCTGCCGGCGGACCAGGCCCAGGCCGCGATCTACGCCTTCGACCTCACCCAGCGGCGCATCAAGAAGCAGCCGTGGAAGCCGGACGTCAAGGGCCGCAGGATCCGCAAGATGGCCGTGATCGGCTCCGGGCTCATGGGCGCCCAGATGGGTGCGCTGTTCCTGCAGCGCTACGAGGTCCCGCTCGTGATGAAGGACATCGACCAGGGCGTCCTCGACAAGGCCCGGGAGCACATCGGCGGCGAGGTCGACAAGCTCGTCCAGAAGGGTCGCATCAACCCGGGCAAGGGCGAGTTCCTCAAGGGGCTCGTGACCTACACCCTCGACTACGAGCCCGTCGCCGGCGCCGACTTCGTGATCGAGGCCGTGCTCGAGCGGATGGACCTCAAGAAGGCGATCTTCGCCGACCTCGAGGAGGTCCTCGACGACGACGCGGTCCTCGCGACCAACACCTCGTCGCTGTCCGTGGGCGAGATGGCGAGCGACCTCGAGCACCCCGAGCGCGTCGTGGGCTTCCACTTCTTCAACCCCATCGCGGTCATGCCGTTCCTCGAGATCGTGCGCCCCGCGTCGTCCTCGGACGAGGCGATCGCGACCGCGTTCGACGTCGCGAAGAAGATCAAGAAGTCGGCCGTCCAGTGCGCCGACACGCCGGCGTTCATCGTCAACCGGATGCTGACGCGCTTCAACGGCGCCGGCATCGAGGCGATCCGCCGGGGCAACACCTTCCGCGAGGTCGATGACGCCTACAAGGCGATGGGGCTGCCGATGGGGCCGTTCGAGCTGTTCGGCTTCGTCGGCATCAAGGTCGCCTTCCACACCGCCGAGACGCTCCACCAGGCCTTCCCCGACCGCTTCCCCCTCGACGAGAACTTCGCCCGCATCGCGGAGCTCGACGTCAACGGGATCTACGACTGGGGCAACGGCGGCGAGCCGTACCCGGAGATCCTCGACCTCGTCGAGGTCGACGGCTCGCTCGGGAAGTGGTCGGCGGAGGAGATCCAGCGCCGCGCCAAGCAGGCGGCCGCGGACGAGGCCCGCATCATGGTCGAGGACGGTGCCGTCGCCGACGCCCGCGACATCGACACCGGCATGCTCCTCGGCGCCGGCTTCCCGTTCTTCCTGGGCGGCATCTGCAAGCACCTCGACCAGACCGGGGTCTCGCAGGAGGTCACCGGCGCCCCGCTCGTCACCGAGCAGGACGCCGCCTTCGCCTGACCACCGTGGCCGCCGACCCGCGCCGGCGCGGGGCGCTAGCACCGGCCGTCCCGTTCACTGAACCCTCCCACCGGCATACCGGTCGGAGGGTTCAGTGTCGTCCCGGCCGGGCGGTTCATTGAACCTGTCGGCCGGGGTGGCCGCGGGCGGTCAGCAC
>JAHWJY010000305.1 GCA_019348135.1 Actinomycetota bacterium | reverse complement strand
AGGACGGCAACAACGGCTGCGGCAACGACGACGACTTCGAGGACGACAACGAGGGCTGGTGCGGCAAGCCCCCCCGCGACGACGCGGACGCCACCACGCCGACGACCAGCACGTCCGTCCCGGGAGGTTCCCGTCAGGGAGATGTTCGCGGTACGGACGCCGAGGTGACACCGGCCCCGGCCGCGGTGGACGAGGACCACGAGCTCACCCCGGCGGTTCCCGTCGCCGACCTGCCCGAGGAGGCGCCGGTCGAGGACGACGTCGAGACCGGGGTCCTCGGGGTGACGTTCACCCGGGAGCCTGCCGGCGAGGTCCTCGCCGCGGGGGCGGCGGACGGACCGGAGCTCGCGGCGGCCGCGGTCGCGGGGATCGCGGCGGCCGGGGAGCTGCCGCGGACGGGCGCCGGGCTCGCGGGCCTCGCGGCGGTCGGCCTGTCGGCCCTCGCCGGCGGCACCGCGCTGTCGCGCCGGCGCGGCTGAGCGGGAGCGCCCGCCGGGACGGGCGGGTCGCGGCGTCGGCCGCGGCCTGCCCGCCTCAGCGTGTCGGGACCCCGGCGTGGCGGTCCAGGTGCGCCACGAGCTCGTCGCGCGGCGGGATGCCGGAGGCACGCGCCACGAGGCGCCCGTCGGGCTCCAGGAGGAGCACCGTCGGCAGGCGCAGGACACCGAAGCGCTCCGCCAGCTCGGGCCGGCCCGTCACGTCGACATCGGTCCACTGCAGGTCCCGCCGGGTCACCGCCAGGTCGTCCAGGAGGCGCCGGACGGAGACGCACGTGGAGCACGTCGGCGAGCTCAGGAGCAGCGCGGTCGTGCCCGTCGCCTCGACGTCGAAGCCGAGGGCGGTCAGCTCCGACGGCTCGACGCGGGGCGCGCTCGGGGCGTCGACGACCCGGAGGTGACCCTGCCGCGCCCGCCACCAGGCACCGATCGCGGCGGCGACCCCCAGCAGGACGAGGACGACGACGAGACGGAGCAGCACGTCGTCCACGTCAGGCTCCCGATCGGCGCGCCCGCAGACGGCTGCCGAGGGCGTGCAGCTCGCAGCCGATGCACAACCCCGTGGTCGCGAGGAGGGTCGACAGGACCAGGACGACGCCCACCAGGACCCAGCCCGCCGTCGTGGCCCCGGCGAGGAAGCTGCCATCGGCGAGCAGGAGCACGACGAGTCCGCAGGTCTGCGCGAACCGGGGCGGACCCTCCGGCTCGGTCTCGGGCGGGGGTCCGAGGTCGAGCCGGCGCTTGAGGTAGCGGAAGAGGTTGCCGTACGGCGACCAGCGCAGCCCGAGGAGCGAGCCCAGGGCGAACGCCACGGTCTGCCACGCCACGAGCGCGATCCCGACCGGCCCCTGCACCACGACGGCGACCGCCAGGACGGCGGTGGTCACGGCCGCGCCGAAGCGCGGCCCGCGCCGGTCGATGATCAGGGCACCGGTCTCGTCCATCGGGAGGTTCCGCATCTGCACGCCTCAGCTCGTCGTCGCGAGGGTCACGTCGCTGGTGGCCACCAGCAGGGAGAGGTCACGCTCGGCCACGATGTCGATGCCAGGGAGGAGCTCACCCGGATCGAGGCCGCGCGCGGCGAGGTCCTCGGTGACGGCCAGGACCGTCACGCCCGAGCCCAGGAGCGCGAGGAGATCGGTCGCGGGTTCGGCCGCCGGCAGGTCGACCCCCACGACGGACCCGGGCCGGGCCGTCGCGTGCTCGAGGCCCAGCTCGACGCCGGCGTCCTTCAGCACGAGCGTCAGCTCGACGTCCTCGGCCACGGCGTAGGCGTTGAGGTCCAGTGCGGGGTCGGCAGCCCGGGCGGCGCCGGCGTCGGCGCCGCGGAGGAGGGACAGGACGCGGGTCGGCATCAGCGCGTCACCCCCAGCGAGACGTCGGCCTCACGGACGAAGCGCCACAGGTCGCCGCCGTCGCCGGACACGACGCCGGCGACGGGTCGACCGGCCGAGCAGACGTCCGCGGTCGAGCGG
This sequence comes from Actinomycetota bacterium, assembly GCA_019348135.1. GTDB lineage: Bacteria > Actinomycetota > Nitriliruptoria > Nitriliruptorales > Nitriliruptoraceae > JAHWJY01. The sequence goes on along the minus strand of JAHWJY010000305.1, from coordinate 406 downwards.
TCGGTCACCCACGAGACGAGCCCGCCGTGCAGTCCCCGGCGCAGGAGCGCCTCCACGACCGGCGCCGTGGGGGACCCCTCGGCCCCGACGCGCACGCCGTCGCCGTACGCGTAGACCGCGACGCGGTGGCCACGGTCGACGGCCTCCTCGGCGAGACGCAGGGCGGCGATGGTCGCCCCGTCCTGCGGATCGGTGCCGAGGACGAGGTTGAGGGTCCTGCCGGTGGGTCGCGTCACGGGAGCTCCTACAACCAGGCTTGCCGGGTGGACCAGCCGAACAGCAGGTCCACGACCTCGGACATCCCGGTGGTCTTGACCCCCTCGCCGACGCGGGCGACCGCGCGCCGCGCCAGGGCGTCCTCCTCGGCCAGCACCTGGACGCCGGCGTGGATCGCCTCCTCGAGGGC
>JAHWJY010000304.1 GCA_019348135.1 Actinomycetota bacterium | reverse complement strand
AAGGGCAAGCTCGCCATCGAGTTCGGGTCGGTCGACGACCTCGAGCGCATCGTCGGCGTCATCGCGCGTGGGCTCGGGACCGACGTCCGGGTCGACGAGGACGTGGCCGGTCCCGCCAGCGACGGCGCGTAGCCGCGGTGACGAGCGCCACCGGGCGCCTCCGCCGCGGCCGGCCGCTGGCCTGGAGGCTCGAGGCGGCCGGCGAGGACCTCGTCTGGTTCGGGGTCAAGCAGGCGGTCGCCTGCGCGTTCCCGGTGGGCTTCTTCCTCGTCCTCGGGCTGTCGCGCGTCGTCTCCGTCCCGGGCCTCGCGCGGTACGACCTCGTGCTGCTGGCCGCCGTCGCGCTGCAGTCCACGTTGGTCGCGGTGGGCTTCGAGACGTGGCGTGACGCCCGGGTGGCCCTGCGGTTCCACGCCCTCGGCCTCGCGCTGGAGCTGTTCAAGACCTCGCCCGCGATCGGCTCCTGGTCGTACCCCGAGCCCGCCGTGACCAAGCTCGCGACCGTGCCGATCTACAGCGGCTTCCTCTACGCCGCGGTCGCCTCGTACGTGCTCGCGGCCTGGCGCCTCCTGCGGCTGCGGTTCACGCGCTACCCCGGGCGGATCCCGGCCCTGGCGCTCGCCGCCGCGATCTACGCCAACTTCTTCACCCACCACTGGCTGCCCGACCTGCGCTGGCTGCTGATGGCGGTCACGCTCGCCGTGTTCGGACGCACCCGCGTGCACTACACACCGCGCGCCACCGAGCGCTGGATGCCCCTCCCCGCCGCTTTCGTCCTCATCGGGGGGTTCGTGTGGCTGGCCGAGAACCTCTCGACCTTCCTCGGCGCGTGGGCGTACCCGGACCAGCTGCTGACCTGGCGGACCGTCCACCTCGGCAAGATCACGTCCTGGTCGCTGCTCGTCATCGTGACCATCGTCATCGTCGGCGAGCACATGCGCGAGCGTGGGGCGCTGGAGACCCCGCTTCCGCGTCGTGTGCGCGGTCCCGGCTGGGCGTGGCTGCCCGCCTTCCTCGGAGGATCCGGCCGCGGACCGCGCAGCCGGTCGCGCGGGTCAGTCTGACGTCGGCTCGACGCGCTCGACCGAGCCGTCCGGCGCGCCGAGCAGCGCGAGGCTCGCCAGCCCCACGAACAGGCCCGACTCGGCGATCCCCGGCACCATCGCCAGCGTGGCCTCCAGGACCGCCGGGTCCTCGATGCCGCCCCGCATGCGACAGTCCACGATCACGTTGCCGTTGTCGGTGAGCTGCGGCACCCCGCCGGCGCGGCGCTCGCTGACCTCGAACCCGAGGCCCTCGAGGCGACGGCGGACGGGACCGAGCGCGAAGGGCACCACCTCGACCGGGAGCGGGAAGCTCTCGCCCAGCCGGTCGACGAGCTTGTCGACGGTGGCGATCACGACCATCCGGTCGGCGAGCGACGCCACGACCTTCTCGCGCAGGAGCGCCCCGCCACCGCCCTTGGTGAGGTTGAGCTCCCGGTCGAGCTCGTCCGCGCCGTCGACGCAGAGGTCGAGGCGGTCGGCGTCCTCCGGTGGGATCAGCCCGATACCGAGCTCGCGGCAGCGCGCCGCCGTCGCCTCGGAGGTCGGCACGCCGGTGACCTCGAGGCCGCGGGCCGCGAGCGCCTCCAGGAAGTAGGCCACCGTCGAGCCCGTGCCGAGCCCGAGCCGCATGCCGGAGGAGACGAGCCCGGCGGCGGCCTCGCCGGCGGCCTGCTTGGCGGGGTCGATGGTCACGGTGGCTCCTCGGGTGGTGGACGGGCGGGGGACGGACGGGTCAGGCGACGTCGCCGCGCCACTGGGACAGCAGCAGCGGCAGCTCACCCAGACCCTCGAGCACGAGGTCCGGTTCGAGGTCCTCCGGCGGCTCCTGCAGCTGGCCCCACGGGCCCCGGCGCAGCCAGCACGTGCGCATACCGGCGGTGGCGGCCGGCAGGACGTCGTTGTCGATGCGGTCCCCGACGTAGAGCACCTGGTCGGGGGAGGCGGCGCCGACGAGCTCGGCGACGGCCGTGAAGAACGCCGGCGCCGGCTTGTCCACGCCGAGGTCGGCGCTCGTGACGAGGTGGTCGTGGGGCAGGTCGAGCGCGAGGAGCTGCTCGCGGCGGCGGGCCGGCTGGTTGCCGGCGATGCCCACCCGGAAGCCGAGCTCGCGCAGCTCGGACAGGCAGGTGTGCACGTCCTGGTAGAGGTCGCCGGGGAGGAAGCCGCCGTAGCGCCGTTCGTGCTCGTCCTCGAACTCGTGCCAGTCGACGTTCGGGGCGATGTGGGCGAACACGTCGGCGTGGTCCGCGCCCTGCGAGATCGCGGCGCCCATGACGGCCGCGAACGTGAAGGAGGTCGTGCCGATGATGTCGGCCCAGCACGACCACACCCG
>JAHWJY010000118.1:5853-7061 GCA_019348135.1 Actinomycetota bacterium | reverse complement strand
GGCTTCCCCACCGAGGTCGCCTACGACGGGCGCGAGTCGCTGGTCGCCGTCGGGATGAACGGCGAGCCGCTGCCACGACCGCACGGCTACCCGGCCCGGCTGGTCGTGCCGGGCCTCTACGGCTACGTGTCCGCGACGAAGTGGCTGTCGGAGATCGAGCTCACGACCCTCGAGGGCTTCGACGCCTACTGGGTGCCACGGGGGTGGTCGAAGCTGGGTCCGGTGAAGATGTCGTCGCGGATCGACGTACCGCGCAACGGGGCCGAGGTGAGAGCGGGCGAGGTGCAGTTCGCCGGCGTCGCGTGGGCACCGGACGTCGGCGTGTCGGCCGTCGAGCTGCAGATCGGCGACGGGGGCGGGCCGTGGGTCGCCTGCGAGACGACCGAGCCCCTCGCCGACAGCGCCTGGGTCCAGTGGAAGGTCCGCGTGGAGCTCCCCGCCGGTGACCACGTGGCGCAGGTCCGGATGATCGATGGCGCCGGCCAGGTGCAGGTCGAGGAGTACGCCCCGCCGCGGCCGGACGGAGCCACCGGCTACCACGCCGTCCGCGTGCGCGTGCGCACGGCCTGACGGGCGCAAGCCGGCGGACCCGTACGACCGTCGGTCGACGCGGCCTCCCACGCCCCGACGTCCGTCGCGGCCCCGGCCCCGGCACCCACGTTCGGGGGTGGGTCGCGACGTTCCCGGGGCGTGTGGTCCGGCACCGTGGGGGTGAGCCAGCAGCGACCGCCCACCCCCGGAAGAGCGAGCCGCCAGACGTGACCACGGAACCGACCGACGCCCCCGCCCAGATCCCGACCGACGTCCCCGCCCGCATCCCCGCGCGGGCCGCCCCGTACGGCATCGCCCCCGTGGCCGCGGAGGTCCCCGCGCGGTCCCGCCGGTCCCGCCGCCGCCGCCTCGTCGACGCCGCCGTCGTGACGAGCACCCTCGCCGCGCTCCCGGTCGCCGCCGCCTGGACCCGGGTGGACGACACGGGCGGGCGGGCGGAGCCGACCACGCTCGTCGGGGCGCTCGACGCGCTCGACGCGGCGGACGACGAGGTGTCCGTCCGCGCCGCCGCGGCCGCCCTCGCGGCCCGCGCCCCGGCACGGGCCGCCACCGTCGAGGCCGCGCGTGCGCCGGCGGCTGCCGCCGGACCGGGCGTCGTCCTCCCCGGCCCGGTCCCCGTGGTCGAGGAGGCGCGAGCGGCCCGGGAGACGCCCGCG
>JAHWJY010000118.1:0-5753 GCA_019348135.1 Actinomycetota bacterium | reverse complement strand
GCGGCCCGGGAGACGCCCGCGGCCACGCCCCTCGAGGCCGCGGCGACGGCCGCCACCGCGACCGAGCCCACGCCCATCGCGCGGGCTGCCGGCGTCGAGCTCGTGGCGCCGTCGGCCGCGGCGGTCCTGGTCGGCTTCCACGAGGCCGCCGGACCGGGCACCGTGCCGATGAAGTCGTTGGCGCCCCTGGCCGTCGAGCTCAACGAGGGCAAGGAGACGGTCGTGGCCGAGGAGGCCGAGGACGACCAGGTCGCGCCGGTGATGGAGCTGCCGACGCGGGACCGTGGGCAGCCCGCCGCGTCCGCGGTCGACATCGCGGTGCCGGCCTGGGAGGACATCGTCGCGCCCGTCGGTGGCCGCGTCACCGCGGTGTCGCCGTACACGCTCTACGGCGAGTTCGCCGACACCCGCATCGAGATCGAGCCGAAGGGGCACCCGGGGGTCCGGGTGGTGATGATCCACGTCGGTGGGGTCGAGGTGGAGCCGGGTGACGTCGTCGTCGCCGGCGAGACCGTCGTGGCGAGGACGGCCAGGCAGTTCCCGTTCTCCTCCCAGATAGACCGCTTCGCGGAGGAGGCGTCCGGCGCGGCGCGGCCCCACGTCCACATGGAGGTCATCCAGGTGGCGTGACCTCGGCCAGCTCCCGGCTGCGCTTGCGCAGCACCGCCGCGTAGCCGATCACGGCGATCGCGGCGAAGGAGAACCACTGCAGGGCGTAGCTCAGGTGGTTGCCCTCGTCGATCGCCGGCGGCTCGACCCGGACCGGCAGCCGTCCCGCCTGCGCCGGCTGCTGGGCGTCGAGGGTCAGGACCATCGGGAAGAGCGCCCCGTCGACCTGCCGGTCCAGTCGCGGCACGTCCGCACGCAGGACCAGCTCGAGCTCGCCCTCGGTCGGATCGGTCGGGCCGAGCCCCCGCTGGTCCTCGGAGCGCTGCAGGAACCCCGTGACCTCGACGTCGCCCTCCGGGGGAGCCGCCTCGTCCACGGGCGGGGTGTCGAGCTCGAAGGGCACCCACCCGCGGCGGACGAGCACGGTGTCGCCGTCGTCGCGGACCAGCGGCGTCAGCACGTGGAAGCCGTTCTGGCCGCGGTGGGCGCGGAACCGCTGCAGCACCTCGGCGTCGGTGTCGTAGGTCCCGGTGACGACGACGCGGCGGTACTCGAGGTCGTCGGGTCGGATGGTCGCCGCATCCGACACCAGCTCCTCGAGCGGGACCGGAGGCCCCTCGATCCGTGACGCCACGAGCCGGTTCTGCGCCCGCACCTCGTCGAGCCGTTCCAGCTGCCACAGGCCGAGGGACACGAACGTCACCGACGCCACGACGACGATGACCGACGCGACGATCCAGCGCGGCTGCCGGAGGAGCATCCCGAGCGCCACCTCAGGCGTCCCCGCGTCGTCGTGCCCGGAAGGCGGCCGTCTTGGCGCGGTTCTGACAGCTCGAGGAGCAGAACCGCTTCGACGCGTTGCGCGTCGTGTCGACGTGGACGCGGTCGCAGGCGTCCGCCTGGCACACCCCGAGGCGGTCGCGCGCGTCGCTGCCGACGACCATCGCGAGCGCGGTGGCGAGGCTCGCCGTCAGGCCGGCGACCGGGTCCGCTCCCGCCGCGTGGAAGTGCAGGTGCCAGGCCTGGCCGTCGTGATCGGTGAGCTCGGGCGAGGCGCGGACCTCGCCGAGGACGTCGTTCAACGTGCCGGCGGCACGGTCGAGGTCGCCCGCCTCCACCGCCTCGAAGACCTCGCGCAGACGGGCCGCCACGGGTCGGAGGGCGGCGAGGTCCTCGACCGGCGCCTCACGCCACGTCCGGGCCCGGTTGGGCCGGTCGGCGAGCAGGGTCGTCACGACGTCGCGCACGGCGGGCTCGTCCACCGGACCGACCTCGTGCCCCCGGGACCAGCCGGGGGTCAACCCGTTCACGAGGTCGCGAGCGAGGAGCACCGTGGCGTCGAGGTGGCTGCCGAACTCCATCAGCGGCCGGCGGGGGTCGGCGTACGGACGTCCGGCGCGCCCATGCGGGCCGCATCGGCGGTGCGGTCGTCGGGCATCTTCTGGGACTGCCGTTCGGCCGCCACGCGCGCCTCGTAGTGCTCGATCTCCAGCGCCGTGGTGTCCTCGTCCCAGTCGAGCACCTCACCCATGAGCTCCGCGACCCGGCGGGCAGCGCCGAGCCCGCGGTCCCACGACTCGATCGAGATCCGCGTCCGCCGCGCCAGCACGTCGTCGAGGTGCAGCGCCCCCTCGGACGCCGCGGCGTGGTACGCCTCGACCTCGAGGTAGTCGTCGGCGCCGGGGAGCGGGCGTGCGAGGTCGGGGCGGTCCGCGATGAGGTCCAGCAGCGCCGGCGTCAGGGTCCCGTGCCGGTTCAGGAGGTGCTCCACGCGTGCGACGTGGATGCCGGCCTCGCGCGCGAGGTCACGCCGCTGGTTCCACACGGCGGCGAACCCGGACGCCCCCAGGAGCGGCAGGTCCGCCGTCACCGACCGCGGCACGCGCCGGTCGAGGTTGCGGGCGGCGGCGTCGACGGCGTCCTCGGCCATCACCCGGTAGGTCGTGTACTTGCCGCCGGCGACCGTGATCATCCCCGCGACGGCCTGACCGACCGCGTGCTCGCGGGACAGCTGGCTCGTGGCCTCGGACTCGCCGTAGAGCAGCGGCCGGAGGCCCGCGAAGACGCCCTCGACGTCGCTGTGGACCAGCGGCGTACGCAGGACGGCGTTGACGCGGTCGAGCAGGTACTGGATGTCGGTCGCGCTCGCCGCCGGGTGCGCGAGGTCGAGCTCCCAGCCCGTGTCGGTCGTGCCGATGAGCCAGTGCCGCCCCCAGGGGATCACGAACAGGACGCTGCGCTCGGTGCGGAGGATGATCCCCGAGTCCGAGTGGATCCGGTCCCGCGGGACGACCAGGTGGATGCCCTTCGACGCCCGCACGCGCACGCGCCCGCGCCCGGCCATCTCCTGCACCTCGTTGGCCCACACGCCGGTGGCGTTGATCACCTGCCGGCCGCGCACGTCGAGCTCGGTGCCCGCCTCGAGGTCCCGCACCCGCACGCCGACGACGCGCTCGCCCTCACGGAGGAGGCCGACGACCCGGGCGCTCGTGGCCATCGCGGCGCCGTAGGACGCCGCCGTCCGTGCCACCGTCAGGGTGTGGCGCGCGTCGTCGACCTGCGCGTCCCAGTACCGGATCGCGCCGGTGAGGACGTCGCCCCGCAGCGCCGGCGCGACGCGCAGGGCGCCGCTCCGCGTGAGGTGGCGGTGCCGCGGGAGGTGCCGGGCGCCACCGAGCGTGTCGTAGAGCATGAGGCCGGCGCCGACGTAGAGGCGCTCCCACCCGTGGTGCGTGAGGGGGTAGAGGAACGACACGGGCCGGACGAGGTGGGGCGCGAGCTTGTGCAGGAGCAGGGAGCGTTCCCGCAGCGCCTCCTGCACGAGACCGACGTCGAGCTGCTCGAGGTAGCGCAGGCCCCCATGGATCAGCTTGCTCGACCGGCTCGACGTGCCGGCCGCGTAGTCGCGCTGCTCGACGAGCGCGACGGACAGCCCGCGGGTCGCGGCGTCCAGCGCGATCCCCGTGCCGGTGACGCCCCCGCCGATGACGACGATGTCGAAGACCTCGTCGCGCATGCGCTGCAGGGAGCGGGCGCGGTGCGCGGGGGAGAGCGGTGCGTCCTGCACGGGACCTCCGGGGCCGATGGTCGGGCGGTCGCGAGCGTACGCCGCCGTAGGCTGCCGGCCCGCGACCGGAGGACCCGTGAGCCGCACGTCGTCGCTGCTGGCCCTCCTCGCGGTCGCGGCGCTCGTGCTCGCCGCCTGCCGTCCCGCCACCCCGGAGGACCCCTCGATGCCGCAGCCGGAGACGATCGCCTACGGGCCGGGCCCCGACCAGGTCCTCGACCTGCACCTCCCCGCCGGCGACGACGCCGTGCCGGTGGTGGTCCTCCTGCACGGCGGGTTCTGGCGGGACGTCTACGTCCGCGACCTCACGGACCCCATGGCCCGCGACCTGGCCCGGCGGGGGTACGCGGCGGTGAACCTCGAGTACGGACGGGTCGGTGGCACCGGCGGCTGGCCGCGCACGTTCGAGGACGTCGCGGCCGGGCTCGACCACCTCGCGGAGCTCGACCACCCGCGGCTCGACCTCGACCGGGTCGCGGTCGTGGGGCACTCCGCCGGCGGTCTGCTCGCGACCTGGACCGCCGCCCGGCCGTCGCTCGACGCCGGCGCGGTCGGTGCCTCCCCGGCCGTGGTGCCGCGGGTGGTCGTGAGCCTCGCCGGCGTGAACGAGCTGACCCGTGCCGCGGAGGAGAGGCTCGGCGCCGGAGCCGTCCGGGACCTCCTCGGGGGCGGGCCGGACGAGGTCCCCGACCGGTACGCCGTCGCGGACCCGACCCGGCACCTGCCGCTGGCCGCGCCGTGGGTGGGGGTGCACGCCGAGCGCGACGACAGCGTCCCGCTCGACATGACGACCGGCTTCGCCGAGCTCCTGCGCGAGGCCGGCGGGGACGTCACCGTCGAGATCGTCGCCGGCGACCACATGTCCGTGATCGACCCGTCGCGGGAGTCGTGGGAGGTCGTCCTCGGCCTGCTCGAGGACCACCTCACCGCCTGAGGCGATCGGGGCAGCGGATGTCGGCATGGCGACATCCGCTGCCCGGATCGCGGCCTCGACACGACGGTCCGACGACCGGGTGCGGGACCGCGCGCTGTACCCGCGGTCGGGGCGCTGGCTTGCCCGAACGTCCGTGCATCGACCACCCTGGGGCGACGGCACCGGCACGCCCGGTGTGAGCCGACGAGCCAGGAGCGGTGCCACCGATGTGCGGGTTCAGCGGAGAACTGCGGTTCGACGGCGCGAGCCCGGACGTGGAGGCCGTGTCCCGCATGGCCGACACCATGGCGTGCCGGGGCCCCGACGGCGCGGGCGCGTGGTCCCACGGCGCGGTCGCGTTCGGCCACCGCCGGCTCAGCATCATCGACCTGTCGCCCAAGGGCGACCAGCCGATGCACGACCCCGAGCTGGGGCTGTCGCTCGTGTTCAACGGCTGCATCTACAACTACCAGCCGCTGCGCGACGAGCTCCAGCGCCAGGGCTACACCTTCTTCTCGACCTCGGACACCGAGGTCGTCATGAAGGCGTACCACGCGTGGGGCGACGGCTTCGTGTCGAAGCTGCAGGGGATGTTCGCCTTCGCGATCGCCGAGCGCGACACCGGGCGGACCTTCCTCGGCCGTGACCGCTTCGGGATCAAGCCGCTCTACTACAGCGAGACGCCCGGCCGGCTGCGGTTCGCCTCGACGCTGCCGGGCCTCCTCGCCGGCGGCGACGTCGACACGAGCATCGACCCCGTGGCGCTGCACCACTACCTGACGTTCCACTCGGTCGTGCCGGCCCCGATGACCATCCTCGCCGGCGTCCGCAAGGTCCCGCCGGCGACGACCGTCGCCATCAACGCCGACGGCAGCCGCACCGAGACCGAGTTCTGGCGCCCCGACTTCACCCGCGACCCCGACCGCGCCGACTGGTCCGAGCAGGACTGGGAGGACGCGACCCTGGCGTCGCTGCGACAGGCCGTCGAGTGGCGGCTCGTGTCCGACGTCCCGGTCGGCGTGCTCCTGTCCGGCGGGCTCGACTCGAGCCTCGTCGTGGGGCTGCTGGCCGAGGCCGGCCAGCGCGGGCTGCAGACGTTCTCGATCGGGTTCGAGGCGGCCGGCGGCGAGCAGGGCGACGAGTTCAAGTACTCCGACGTCATCG
>JAHWJY010000117.1 GCA_019348135.1 Actinomycetota bacterium | reverse complement strand
CCGGCACGAGCTGCTTCGCGCTCGTGTGGGTGATCGGGCGCAGCCGGGTACCGGCTCCCCCGGCGAGCACGAGCGCCTTCATCCGTTCTCCTTCTCGTCTTCTCGGAGGCTGCGTCTTCTCACGAGGTCGCGTCGTCGCCGACGGCGACGACCACCTGCGCGCCCTCGGGGGGCTCGATGCCGACGGGGAGCGACTGCACGGGAGCGCCGAGCGTGGCGCCGACCCAGCCAGCCTGGTCCTCGAACCCGGGGACGACGTACACGCGCGTGGTCGCGCCGGCGTCGACCTCACCGGGCCCGGCGCTGGCGGCGCTGAACCCCGAGTAGTTCAGTGTGCTCGCGACCACGTCGGTGCCGTCGGCGCGGCCACCCGTCCAGATGGCCACCGAGGTCTCGAGCCGTTCCTCCTTGCTGCCGCGCGGGGCGAGGACCTCGCCGTCGCGGATCGAGGCGAAGAGCGCCTCGGCGCCGGGACGGTAGGCGACCACGTACGACTTGCCGCCGATGGTCCGCGTGTAGCCCGGCACGACCACCATCGGGACGTCGCCCGAGGCGAGCCCGCGCAGCTCCTCCGCCAGCGTGCGCATCGTGGCCGGATCGAGCCCGTCGTCGGTGGTGACGTTGTCGGCGACGCGCTCGACGACCCGGAACAGCTTCGGGACGTCGGTGAGCGTGCGGCTCGACACCATCTCCGACAGCATCGCCTTCAGGAACACCTGCTGGCGCTCGATGCGCTCGAAGTCGCCCCGGGCGCCCTGCCGCGAGCGGACGTACGACAGCGCCTCCTCCGGATCCATCGCGTGGCAGCCGGCCTCGAAGTCGGCCCCCGACTTGCGGTCACGCAGCGACTCGTCCAGACAGATCTCGACCGCCCCGAGGGTCTCGACGACCCCGAGGAAGCCGAGGATCGAGATCTCGGCGTAGTGGTGGACCGGGATGCCGAAGTTCGACGCCACGATGTCGACCACGTGGTCGGGACCTTCGAAGAACGTCTCGGTGAGCTTGTGCGGGTCGCCGTCGTCGTCGAGGACGAGGAGGTCGCGCGGGAAGCTCACGAGGCTGACGCCCTGCTGGTCGGGGGTGATCGACGCGAGGATCACCGTGTCCGACCGCTGCCCTTCGAAGCTGCCGAGCTTGAGCGCCAGCTCCTCCTCACGGGTGAGACCGTCGCGCGAGTCCGAGCCCACCACGAGCACGTTCAGGGCCTGCCCGCCGTCCTTGCCCTCGAGCGCGGACACGGGGATGCGCGTCAGTCCCGCGTCGGCGGTCCGGTAGAGCGCGAGGCCGGTGCCGCCGACGGCGACCGCCCCGACGGCGCCGAGGGTGCCGAGCGCGACGGCAGCACGACGGAGCCGGCGGAAGCGGGTGCCTCCCCGCACCGCCGGTCCCCACTGCCCGGGCTCCCCGCCGACGACCCGACCGCGAGGTCGTCCGTGACGCTGCTCGGCCGTCATCGCTCGCTCCAGTCGGCGCCGACGGTGACGACGACGTCGCCCACCGCGGGCTCGTCGAGCTCCACCAGCCGCGCTCCCGGCAGGAAGTCGGCCACCAGGCGCGCCTTGGCCTCGTCGTCGGGGACGTAGGCCACCTCGGTCGTGGCGTACGAGAAGTCCGGCGCCTCGTCCGTCCCGGCGTTGCCCGTCGCCACCACCTCGAAGCCACGCGCCTCCAGGAACGCCTGGACCTCCGTCGCGAGCCCGCCGGTGCCCTCGCCGTTCAGCACCACCACGGTGACGTCGCCGGCCACGAGCTCCGCCGGCGCGGTGAGCCCGACGTCCGGGAGCCGGGTCCCCTCACGGAGGGCCGAGAAGAGCGCCTCGGCCTGGTCCTCGTACGGGTGCACGAACCCCGTCTCGTTGGAGTAGTAGCCCGGGACGGCACGGGTCGACACCGTCTCGGGGGAGATGTCGGCCAGCGAGTCGGCGAGCCGCAGCATCTGGGTGGCGCCGAGGTCCGTGTCGGTCGTCACGGCGCCGGCGACCGCGTCGATCAGGCGCTTGACGCGGACCGGGTTCGCCAGGGTGTTGGCGCTCGTGATGCGCTCCATCGCCTGCCGGATGAAGTACTGCTGCCGCGCGATGCGACCGAAGTCGTCGTCGGCGCCGAACTGGTCGCGGACCCGCCGCGACCGTACGAACCCGGCGGCCTTGCGACCGTCGAGCGTCTGGCAGCCCGCGGGCAGGTCCACGCCGGCGTAGCGGTCCACCATCGGCTCGTCGAGACAGACCTCGACCCCACCGACGGCGTCGGTGACCTCGAGGAAGCCGGCGATGTTCACCTCGACGTAGTGGTCCACGGTGATGTCGGTGAGGTCCTGCACCGTCCGGACCAGCAGGTCCGCGCCGCCCCGCGGGTGCACGGCGTTGATCTTCAGGACGCCCTCGCCGGGCACGTCGACCCGCAGGTCGCGGGGGAAGGAGACGATGGCGGCCTCCTCCCGCAGCGGGCTCAGCTGGACCAGCATGATGGTGTCCGTCAGCGCCGTGCCGACGTCCTCGGTCCCGAGCTCCAGCAGCTGCTGGTCGGTGAGGCCCTCCCGGCTGTCCGTGCCGACGACCAGCACGTTCAGGGTCTCGGGCAGGGGTGCGGCGGGCTCCCCCTCGCCGGTCGCCGCCGGCGCCGCCTCCACGTCACGGTTCGCCTCGATCGCCGGGATCTCCTCACGCTCGAGGCGGCTGTCGGCGTAGCGCCACAGCGCCAACGTGCTGGCGAGGGCCAGCAGGAGGGCGGCCGTGAGACCGAGGGCCGCGAACCGCACAGCCGTGCTCCACCGTCGGCGCTTCGCGCGGCGCACGGAGGTGAAGGGCGACGAGGGGACGGTCACGCGGACACGGGCTCCAGCGACGACGGGCGCGGGCAGCTGCTGCAGGGCAGGACGAGGGTCGAGCGGAGCGGTGGTCCGCCCCCGGAAGGGACGACCGCGGACGCACCCGGGTGCCGGTGGACGGCCGCGCCGTGCGGCGTCCGCCGGGCGGGAGCAGCAGCAGCGAAGGCTAGCATCGCCGGTCCCCCCTGGACCTCGACCGAGCGGACCCGCCCCGGTGCAGCTGCGACCCCACGCGCCCCGCCCTCCCGCCGCCGGCGACCTCGCCGGCGCGCTCCAGGCGGCCGCCGACGTGCTCGGACACCGCCCGGCCGTGACCGTCCTGCGGGCGGGGCGCCGCGACGAGCAGGGGGTCGCGACGCTGCGGCAGTGGGCGTCCAAGACGGCCCACTGGCTCGCCATCGAGCACGGCCTCGTCGCCGGCGACCGCCTCGGCCTGCACGGACCACCGGACTGGGTCCCCGTCGCGGCCTGTCTCGGCGCCTGGTGGGCCGGTGTGACCGTCACCGTCGGCGGCGATGCCGACGTCGCACTGGTCCACGAGGGGCACACGCCACCCTCCAGCGGCGAGGTCGTGACCTACGGGGCGGCGGTGGACGGCTCGCCGCTGCAGCCCGGGCCGGACGAGCCGTTCGCGATCGCGGTCCAGGCGTTCCCCGACCAGCCGCCGACCCCCGGCGCCGCACCCGACCTGGCCGCCCTGGAGGCGGACGGGGGCACGTGGACCCAGGCGGAGCTCCTCGCGGCGGCCCGCGCCCTGCCGGACGCCACGCTCGGGCTGGACGGGACGCTGCCGGCGGCGGCGTGGGTCCCCGCCCTCGCCGTGCACCCGCTCACGTCCGGACGACCCACGGTCCTCCTCGACGGTGTCGGGTCCGCCGCGGCCGAGGGCGAACGGGTCACCACGTGGCTGTCGGGAGGCGCCGCCGCTCCCGACGAGCCGGGAGGTCACGCGCCGTGAACCGCTTCTCGGTGACCATCGAGTCCGAGGACGTCGTGGCCGGCTCGCGCTCGCAGGTGTGGGCGATCCTGACGGACCCCGACCGCCTCGCGCAGCTCGTCCCCCGGCTCGACCGGGTGGAGACCGACGGCGACCGGTGGAGCTGGGTGCTGCGTGGATTCCGGGTGCTCGGTCTCACGATCGAGCCGTCGTTCACCGAGCGGATGACCTTCGACCCGGAGACGACCATCCGGTTCGAGCACGCCCCGCCCCAGGGCGCACGGGAGAACGCCGGCGCGAGCGGTGAGTACCGCCTGCGCGACGCCGAGGGCGGCACGCACGTCGCGATCCGCATCCAGCTGCACGTCGACCTGCCGCTGCCCCTGGTCGCCGGCGGCGCGGTCCGTGCGGTGATGCGGCGCGAGGTCGACCGGATGGGGGACGGGTTCGCGGCCGGCCTGCGTCGCGAGCTGGCCTCGGACCGCTCAGCCTGACACGGGTCGAGGCCCGCACGTGGGGACGTGCGGGCCCCGGGTGGCCGTGGTCACTTCTTGGCGGCGTCGGCGGTCCTCTTCACCGACGTCGCGGCGGCCTTGACCTGCGACTTGGCGGTCGAGGCCTGCGACTTCCCGGCCGTCGTCGCGGCGCCGGCGGCGGCGCCGCCCGTCTTGCGGATCGACGTGAGTGCGGCCTTCACCTGCGACTGGGCCGTCTTGGCCTGGTCGAGGACGCGTCGGATGCGGTCGTCGTTGAGGATGCCCTCGGTGATGCTGCGGCCCTGGGCCGCCTTCTCGTCGAGCAGCTCCTCAGCCTCCTCGCGGAACTCGCGGACCTTGGCCTCGAGGTCGGTGCGACGCGCCTGGAGGTCCTTCAGCTCCGCGGCCCGGGTCTGCGCCTTGCCGGACGCCTGCTGGACCTTGCCCTGGGCCTTGGCCGGCATCTGCTTGGCGAGCTGGATCGCCTCGGTGGCGAGCTGCAGCGCGTCCGTCGCCAGTGCGGCCAGGGCGTACCCGGCGTCGTTGGCGCGGTTCTTGTCGGCCTGGGCCTTGCTGGGCGTGGCGATCTCGACCTCGCCGTAGGTGAACTCGTCCTGCACGGTGCCGTCCATCTTGTGGACGATCACCTTGGCGGGCTGCTGGTTCCCGGCGATCTCTCGGGCACGGCTGACGGCGTCGGCCTTCTTGGCCTCCACCGCGCTGGGGCGCTTGGCGCCTTCGGCCTCGACGGCCCAGCCGTCCTCATGGTTCTTCACGTGGTAGGTCTGCAGCGTCGGCATGTCGGTGCTCCCTCGGGTTCTCGGAGGTGTCGTCGACCACAGGTCGGGCCGATCTCGGTTCCACCGTAGGGAGCGCAGGGAGCCGCCTCGGGCCGCCACTGCCCCACTCTGGGCAACGTCTGTCCGGCCGTGACCCCCCGGCCTCTCCGACGCTGCGTGAGCTCACGACACACACAGCGTGTCCTCAGGCCCTGCGGTGACCGCCGTGGTGGGAGGAGGCGTGCTCCGTGTCCGCGACGGCGCGTGCGGCGTCCTCGGTGAACAGCACGCCGATCAGCCCGCCCTGGTTCGAGGTCACGACGACCGAGGCCGTCCGGGCCTGCTGCATCCGCTCCAGCAGCCCGGGGAGGTGCTCGGTCGGACGCACGGTCGTCGGCCCCTCGATGAGGAGGGTCCCGACGCCGGCGTCGTCCTCGATGCCGTCCTGCTCCAGCGACCGGGCCAGCACCTTGCCGAGCACGACCCGGTCGTCGTCGACGACCAGCAGGAACGCCGCGTCGCCCATCGCCGACCGTGCGTCGGCGACCGTCGCGTCGAGGGACAGGGTGGGGACGTCGCGGACGAGACCCGTCAGGAGCGGACGACCTCCGCCGTGCTCGCCGGCCAGCTCCTCGCCGGCGTTGGCCCAGTCCTCGAGACCCCCGGCGTAGTCGTACACCTCGAACCCCAACGTGCCGAGCCGCGCCGCGGCCCGTGGCGACTGATCTCAGGTGTGCCCGGAGCAGTAGACGACCACCGGTCGGTCGCGGTCCAGCTCGGCGACGCTGTCCGGGTCGAGGGACTTCAGGGGCAGGCTCACCGCCCCCGGGAGGTGCAGGGCCGAGAACTCCGCCGGCGGCAGCACGTCCACCACCTGCGCGTCGCGTTCCTCGATGAGCCGCCGCAGCTCGCGGCGGTCGACGGTGGGAACGGTCGGCATGCGGTGGTCCTCTAGACGGACAGGCGGTCCGCGGGGATGGCGAAGAGGTCGTCGGCGGGACGGGTGACCGCGGCGGCGAGGCCTCGGACCTGCGGCAGGATCTGCTCGGCGTAGAAGCGCGCGACCACGATCTTGTCGGCGTGGAAGCCGTCGTCGTCGCCGGCGGCCTGCGCGGCGGCGGCGCCCTTGGCGAGGAGCCAGCCGCCCACGACGGTCGACATCAGGCGCAGGAACGGGGTCGCGCCGGCGAGCGTGTTCGCGAAGTCCTCGCGCTGCTCGAAGAGCCACCCCATCGTGTCCTCGAGCACGTCGATGGCCTCGGTGAGGCTCGACGCGATGGAGGACAGCTCGTCGCCGGACAGGGCCGCGACGTCCTCGCGCATGTCGGCCACGACGCCCTTCACGAACGCCCCGCCGTCGTAGGGGAGCTTTCGCCCGACGAGGTCGATGGCCTGGATGCCGTTGGTGCCCTCGTAGATCGGCGCGATGCGCGCGTCGCGGAAGTGCTGGGCGACGCCGGTCTCCTCGACGTAGCCCATGCCGCCGTGGACCTGGATGGCGAGCGAGGTGAGCTCGACGCCGAGGTCGGTGCACCACGCCTTCGACATCGGGGTCAGGAGGTCGGCCAGCTTCTGCTCGCGCTCGCGCACCGCCTCGTCGGGGTGCGCGTGGGCGAGATCGATGGCGGTCCCGTTGCGGTAGGTCAGCGCCCGCATCGCCTCGATGTAGGCGCGCATCGTCATCAGCATGCGGCGCACGTCGGGGTGCTTGACGATGAGCGACTGGCCGTCCTTGAGGTCGTCGTCGCCCGGGGCCTTGCCCTGCCGCCGTTCGCGCGCGTAGGCCACGGCCTGCTGGTAGGCGCGCTCGGCGATCGCGAGCCCCTCGACGCCGACCCCCAGTCGGGCGTCGTTCATCATGGTGAACATCTGGCGCATGCCCTTGTTGGGCTCACCGATGAGGTAACCGACGGCGCCGTCGGAGTTCTCGCCGTAGGCCATCACGCACGTGGGGGACGCGTGGATGCCGAGCTTCTCCTCGATCGACACCACGTGGACGTCGTTGCGCTCCCCGAGCGAGCCGTCCTCGTTGACCAGGAACTTCGGCACG
>JAHWJY010000303.1 GCA_019348135.1 Actinomycetota bacterium | reverse complement strand
TCCCGGGCGCGTAGCTCAACGGGAGAGCGCTCGCCTCACACGCGAGAGGTAGCAGGTTCGACACCTGCCGCGCCCACCAGCGAGGGCCCCCCGGTCCGCGTCCCCGACGTCGCGGCGGTGCCGGTCAGGCCGCCGTCACGGGCAGGCGCCGACGCAGCCACAGCCCGAGCGCGGCGGCCCCGCCGGCGACGCCGAGGGTGGCGACCACGACGTCCGTCGGTCGCTCGTCGCGGGCCAGGAGCACCGCCCACGCGTCCGCGAGATCGGCCACGGCCCCGGCCTCGAGCCAGCGGTCCGTCGCGCTGCCGTCCTCCAGCGCCGCGAGGAGCCCGACGCCGAGCGCCACGTCGCGCGCGCCGAGGCCGCGCAGGGCCATGCGGGTCCCCGCGCGGTCGACCTCGTCGCCGATCCAGCGTCGGGCCGCCTGACGGGGCGCGACGAAGAGGGCGAGCCCGATGGCGACACGGCCACCGGCCAGGAGCCGGGCGAGGAGGGCGGGGTCCATGGACACGTCCGTGGTCGGGCGGACCGACGGGGCGCGGTCCGTGGTCTGCAACGATAGGCGGATGCGCCGAACGTCCGCTCCGGTCACCCCGTCCCGACGCCCTCCCACCCGAGCCGCGGTGGCCGTCGTCGTGGCCGCCGTCGTCGGGGTCCTCGCCGGCTGCGGCGGGCCGGCGGACGTCGTCCGGCGACCCGGCGACGCCGCGCTGGCCTCGGCGCCGTACGTGCCGACCGAGGCGCCGACGGTCAACCCGAGGATCCGGGACCAGGAGGCCATCCAGGCCGTCCTCGACCTGGCCGCGACGGGGTTCCGCGACGGTGACGCGGACGCCGTGCGGGGGGTGCTGCACGATCCCGACAGCGCCTTCGGGCGCCGCTGGACCGAACGCGTCGACCACCTGCGCGAGGTCCCGCTGTCGCGCTACGAGCTGCGGGTCGACCCGTCGCTGCCGGACCTCGCGACCGGCCGCGTCCGCGCGGCGTACGGCGATCCCGTGCAGGTCGTCTACGTGGTCGAGGAGCACGCGCTCGAGGGCTTCGACGAGACGGGGCCGGCGGCCGAGGACCTGTTCCTGACGATGGTCGAGACCGTGGACGGGTGGCGCATCGCCGGCGACCGCGACGGCGAGCCGCTCGGTCTCGTCAGCGTGGACCACCTCTGGGACCACGGACCCGTCGTCACCACGCGCGACGGCCCGGTCCTGGCCCTGCACCATCCGGACGCACCGACGGTGCCGGCGCTCCTCGCCGAGGCGAGGCAGGCGCTCGCCGAGGCGTCCGCGCGGTGGCCGTTGGCGTGGCCGGGCCGGGTCCCGATCATCGTTCCCCGGGACGAGGAGGAGCTCGCCGAGCTGCTGCACGTGACCTTCGAGCTGTCCGACTTCATCGCCTTCGCGACGGCGACGCCGGTGGGCGAGCTGGACGAGTACCGGCTCACCGGCTCCCGGATCGTGCTCAACCCCGAACGCTTCCTCGATCGCAGCTCCGAGGTCCGCCGCCGCATCCTCGTCCACGAGCTCGTCCACGTCGCATCGCGACCGACGGCCGGGCCGCTCGTGCCGTCCTGGCTGGAGGAGGGCGTCGCGCAGGCCATCGGCGAGCAGCGCTCCACGACCGGGACCCGGCTCCTCGACGCCCTCGCCGACGAGGGGGTCGCGCTGCCCTCGGACGCGCAGTTCACCAACGGTGGCCGCGACCGCATCTTCCTCAGCTACCAGCTCGCGTGGTCGTTCGTGGACCACCTCCGCGACCGTCACGGCACCGACGCCGTGGCCCGCTTCTACGCCGCCGTCGGTGCGGGGGGGATCGACGGCCCCGGCACCACCGCCTACGTCGTGGACCGCGCCGCGACCGAGGTCTTCGGTGCGTCGCTCGCCGAGCTCATCGCCGGGTGGCGCGCCGCGCGCTGAGGACGGCCGCGACCGCGCCGGCGACGATGCCGAGCGCGAGGAACCACCGCTGGTGCTCGGGGAAGCCCGACCGTCCGAAGCCCCACACCGTCATCACCACGAGGCAGCCCAGGAGGACCGAGCCGGCGACGCGGCGCCAGCGGGGAGGCCGGCCCGTCGGCTGCAGCCACGAGGCGGGCACGGGCAGGCGGCGGCGGGCGTCGGGGTCCATCGGGTACAGGCTACGCGGGGAGGGGCTCTACCCTCCGTCCCGGGCCGTCCCGGCCCGGGAACTGCAGGAGCAGACCGTTGTCGACCATCGTCGTGAAGCACGAAGACCGCACCGAGCAGGTGGACGCCGGCGCCACGGCCATCCAGGCCCTGAAGGCGCTCGAGGCCGTGCGCGGCCAGATCGTCGCCGCGCGGGTGGACGGCGAGGAGTGGGACCTCGACCGTGCGGTCCCCGACGGCGCCACGATCGAACCCATCTACGCCGACACCGAGGAGGGTCG
>JAHWJY010000302.1 GCA_019348135.1 Actinomycetota bacterium | reverse complement strand
GCGCGTTCCTCCTCGGGGCCATCTGGGACGGCATGGTGCTGGGGCACTGGTACCTGGTCGAGCGCCGGCTCTCGAACCGCTACATGGTCTGGATCGCCTGGGCGAACGCCGCGGCGGTCCTCGCCGGCTACGTGTCGGTGGCCCTGTCGGCGCGGCACCCCGTCCCCTGCGCGGGCCTGACCGGCGGGGAGCTCGAGGCCTGCGCGCTCACCTTCTCGCCCATCCTCACGATCGGGTCCATGACGATCATCATGGGTGCGGGCGTGCTCGCGCTCATCGCCATCATCGCCGGCTTCAACATCAAGCTCGCGCGCGAGGGCGGACGGTCCATCCAGGCGTCGACGGGGATGTTCTACCTCGCCGTCATCCTCGCGCCGGCGGCCGAGTTCGCCGCGAAGGTGCGCTTCTTCTGATCCACCCGCCGTCAGGCGCGCAGGCTCGCCACCGCGAGGCCGCCGTCGATGGGCAGCACCGAGGTCAGCAGCCGCTCGTCGGTGGCGAGCTCCTCGGTGAAGGCGGCCAGGGCGTCGGCCGCGCTCGCCCCGGAGGCGAGCACGCCCCGGGCGACCAGCAGGCCGCCGGGAGCCAGCAGCCGCAGCGCGTGCTCGAGGTAGAGCGGGTAGTCGGCGGGGCGACCCTGGACCAGGCACAGCTGGTAGCCGTCGTCGGAGAGCCGCGGCAGCACGGTGCCGGGGTCCCCGAGGATCGAGCGCACGCGCTCGGTCACGCCGGCCTCGGCGTACGCCGTCGTGGCGAGGCCGTGGTGGTGCGGGTCGTGCTCGACCGAGGTCAGCACCCCCCGGTCCTCCATGCCCTGGAGCAGCCACAACCCCGTCAGACCGCCGGCGGCGCCGATCTCGACCACGCTGCGGGCGCCGACGGTCGCGGCCGCCCAGCGCAGGAACGAGCCGACCTCCGGGCTGGGCGTCCCCCCGCCGGCCTGCTCGGCGCGGGCGCGGGCCGCCGCCAGGACGTCGTCCTCGGGCGCCGTCAGCCGACGCGCCTGCGCCAGGACGTCGGCGTCGACCGACGGGTCCACGTGCCACCCTCTTCCATCGACCGTCCGCGGCCGACCAGCCGCGGCCGCGAACGCTAGCCAACGCCCCGGGTTCCGGCACGCCCGCACGGCGCACCCGGACGACCGCCTGCGGAACCGCCGGGACGGCCGCGACGTTGCCTGCCCGACCCTTCCCGGCCCTCGACGGGGCCGGACGGGCCTCTCCTGGGGTGGCCGGACGGCCGACCGACCGGTCCCGCCCCGTTCTCCTGCAGGGTCCCGCCGTCTGGGTCCCGCCCGATCCCCGGGGTTAGAGTGGTAGCCACGGACATCGCCCCGCCACCGTCGGGGCTCCGGCTCGGTCTCCGGACCCGGGGACCGAGGCGGGAACGGCTGGACGAGAGGGAGCACGTGCGGAGCGGACCGACCGACGGGCTGGGCTCCGAGACGGTGCGCACGGGCTCGGTTGCGGACGCCACCGACCGGGGCGTGCGGTTCCCCGACCTCGACCGCGACCCGGTCCCCACCTGGGACGAGATCGCCACGAAGTACGGCCGCAAGGTCTACACGATGGCGTACCGCCTCACGGGGGACGCCGAGGAGGCCAAGGACCTGTCCCAGGACGTCTTCGTCCGGGTCTACCGCAACCTCGACAAGTACGAGCCGGGCACCTTCGAGGGGTGGCTCTACCGCATCACGAAGAACCTGTTCCTGGACCGCGTCCGTCGCAAGAAGCGTGTGCGGATGGAGCCGCTCCCCGAGGAGGAGTGGAAGCAGCCCGAGGAGGAGGGGCCCGGCCCGGCCGAGCACCTCGAGGCGGGGGTGCTGCGCGGCGACATCGAGCAGGCCATCACGGCGCTGCCGCCGGACTTCCGCACGGCCGTGGTGATGTGCGACATCCAGGGGCTGACCTACGAGGAGATCGCGGCCGCGACCGGCTGGCCGCTCGGCACGGTCCGGTCCCGCATCCACCGTGGCCGCAAGATGCTCCGCGCCGCGCTGACCCGTCCTCCCACCGGACCGTCCCATGCGTGAGCCCTGGTCCCGCGAGGAGCACGAGGACGAGCGCCTGTCGGCGTTCCTCGACGACGAGCTCGGCGAGGCCGCCGCGCTCGAGGTGACGCGCCACCTCGCCGAGTGCGACCGCTGCGTCGCCGAGCTCGAGGACCTGCGCACGGCGCGGGCGATGGTGCGGGGCCTGCCGAACCTCGACCCACCGGCGGTGCTGTTCTCCGACGCGGTCGCGGTCGCCTCCATGGAGCGTCTGCGCTGGAGCCGGACGGTCCGTGCGGCGTCGGCCGCGCTCGTGGCGACCATCGGCCTGCTCGCCGCCACGTTCGCCGCCGGGGGTGACCACGGTGGCACGGTCGTCCCTCCCGTCGAGCTGTTCGTCGTGGACCACGTCGTCCG
>JAHWJY010000007.1 GCA_019348135.1 Actinomycetota bacterium | reverse complement strand
CGGGTTTGGCCCGTCGCCGTCCGCTCCTCGCCGGCATCCTCGCGATCAGCTTCCTTTCGTTCATCGGCATCCCCCCGCTCGCGGGGTTCCCGGCGAAGCTGCTCCTGTTCGGGGTCGCCATCGAGGCGGGCTACACGTGGCTGTCCGTGCTCGCCGTCGTCAACACGGTGGCGTCCATCTTCTACTACGCGCGGTTCCTGGCACCGATGTACTTCGCGACCGACGACGGCAGGTCCGGGCTGCTGAGCGCGTGGGCCACCGCGGCGGCCGTCGCGTCCGGTGCCGGCGTGATCGCCGTCGGGATCGCGGCCGAGCCGTTCGCCCGGACGTTCGCGCCGGCGCTGTTGCTTCCCGGAGGATGACCGACGTGCCGCGGACCGTTCCCGCCCCGCCCCGACGGGGCGGACGTCGCAGGCTGCTCGTCGGCATCACGGTCGCCGCAGTCGCCGCCGGCTGCGGGTCCGGCCGCTCGCCTGCCGATCCCGACACGATCGCACGAGGGCAGGAGATCTACGAGGCGTCGTGCGTCGGCTGCCACGGAGGGCCGACGGGCGGCGAGATCAACGAGATCCCACCCCGGCACAACGCCGAAGGGCACACCTGGCACCACGGCGACTGCGTCCTCGAGGAGATCATCCGCGAGGGCCCCGCGCCCCGGCCGGAGGCACCCCAGGACTTTCCCACGATGCCGGCGTTCGGCGACGAGCTGAGCGACGACGACATCGCTGCCGTACTCGCCTACATCCGGACGTGGTGGACCGAGGAACAGCGGGACTTCCAGGACGAACGCACCCGCGAGGACTGCGCCGGCGAGTGATGGCGCGGCGAGCTACGACTCGAGCGCGCGCCGGCGGTCCTCGAACTCCTCGCGGTCGATCTCGCCGCGGGCGAACCGCTCCTCGAGGACTCCCATCGCCGACGGACCAGTCGCCGACGAGCCGCTGCCCCCCTGGAACGCCCGCACAGCGAGCCAGATGCCGCCGACGATCAGCACGAGGAAGAGCAGCGATCCCAGCAGCATGCCGCCGCCGCATCCGTCCATCATCATGGTCTGGCCGTCCTCAGGTAAGACCGGATCTCGCTAGTGGCTTGCAGGCGAGACGGGCGCGTTCTCGCACGCGCTGGAGTTCTGGTGGCCACCATAGCAACTACGCTGCCGTCGTAACACTCGTACGACACGACGGTAGTATGGCATCTGCGGCTACGGCGGACGCGAGGCGCTGCGCTCCGACCTCGAAACCTGTGTCCGGGCGCCGTCCGCGCCGGCGGCAGGTGGAGATCGTCGCGGCCCCACGCAGCCGCGGACGTGCGAGAGGACCGCCTTGCGCCGCCGACTGACGCCTGCACGGCAACCCCCCAGCGAGGAGCTCACCCAGCTATGACGACCCCGACCGCCAGCAGCCAGACGCTCGACTTCGACGTCGACGGCATGACGTGCGGCTCGTGCGCCGCGCGGATCCAGAAGACACTGGGCAAGCAGCCGGGCGTCACCGCCGCCGGGGTGAACTTCGCGACCGGGCGAGCCCGCGTCGACGTCACGCCGGACGTGGATCCCGCGGCCCTGTCGCGGGCCGTTGACGACCTCGGCTACCAACTCCGCCGGACCGGCGTTCGCACGCTCGACTTCGACGTCCAGGGCATGACGTGTGGCTCATGCGCGACACGCGTCCAGAAGACCCTCGGCAAGCAGCCCGGGGTGCTGCGCGCGGACGTGAACTTCGCCACTGGACGGGCCCAGGTGGAGCTCGACCCCGGAACGGCCACCGCCGATGCCCTGCAGGGCGCCGTCGATCGCATCGGCTACGGCCTGTCCCCTGCCGCGGAGCTCACCGAGGAGACCGCGGACGCCGACGACGTCGGGAAGGCGGCCGAGCGCGGGTGGCTGGTCCGCACGCTGATCGCGACTCCCCCATCACTGGCGCTGCTGTGGTTCGCGATGTTCTCCGGCGAGATCGGCGAGCAGCCGTGGGCGCGGTGGACGCAGCTGGCGCTCGCCACGCCCGTTCAGTTCTGGATCGGCTGGCCGTTCATCCGCGAGGCCGGCCGCCGGGCGCGGCGGCTCACGGCCAACATGGACACGCTGATCGCGATCGGCACGCTCGCGGCGTTCGTGTACTCGACCGTCGCGCTCTTCGTCGGCGGCTTCCTCTACTTCGAGGTCGCCGCGCTCATCATCGCGTTCCTGGCGCTCGGACGGTACTTCGAGGCCCGCGCCAAGAACCGTGCCGGCAAGGCCATCCGCGCCCTGCTCCAACTCGGCGCCAAGGAGGCGCGCGTCATCCGTGACGGTCGCGAGGTCATGGTTCCCATCGACGACGTCCGGGTCGGCGACCGGATGCGTGTCCGCCCCGGCGAGAAGATCCCCACCGACGGCGTGGTCGTCGACGGCGCGTCGGCGGTCGACGAGTCGATGCTCACCGGTGAGTCCGTCCCCGTCGAGAAGACCGAGGGCTCGAAGGTCGCCGGCGCGACCGTCAACACCTCCGGGGTGCTCACGGTCGAGGCGACGGCCGTCGGCGGGGAGACCGCACTCGCCCAGATCGTGCGGCTGGTCGAGGAGGCGCAGGCCGGGAAGGCGGGCGTCCAGCGGCTCGCCGACCGGATCTCCGCCGTCTTCGTGCCGATCGTCATGGCCGTCGCTGTCGTGACGTTCCTCGGCTGGTGGCTCCTCGCCGGCGATCCCGTCGGCGGCCTCGTGGCCGCGGTCGCCGTCCTCATCATCGCCTGCCCGTGCGCGCTGGGGCTCGCGACGCCCACCGCGATCATGGTCGGCACCGGTCGCGGTGCCGAGCTCGGGATCCTCATCAAAGGCGTCGAGGCGCTGGAACGGACGCGGACCATCACGACGGTCGTCTTCGACAAGACCGGGACGCTGACCCGCGGCCAGATGACGCTCACGGACGTCGTCACGAGCGATGACATCGACGAGGTGACCTTGCTACGGCACGTCGGCGCGGTCGAGGCCGACTCGGAGCACCCCATCGGTCGGGCCATCGTCACCGCCGCTGAGGAACGTGTCGGCGACCTGCCATCCGTCACGGCCTTCGAGGCCGTCGCCGGCCACGGGGTCCAGGCGGACGTCGACGGCGTCACCGTGTGGGTCGGCAGGCGCAAGCTCATGGCCGAAGCCGGCCTCGTGGTCGGCGAGGCGCTGGAGAACGCCGCCGCGCGGCTGGAGGCCGACGGCAAGACGGCGGTCCTCGCCGGCTGGCACGGCGAGGTCCGCGGGGTCGTCGCGGTCGCAGACACGTTGAAGGACGAGGCGCGCGACGTGGTCGCACAGCTGCACGAGCTCGGCCTGACGGTGGCGATGATCACCGGCGACAACGCCACCACGGCCAACGCCATCGCCGCACAGGTCGGCATCGACCGGGTGATGGCCGAGGTGCTCCCGCGGGACAAGAAGAGCGAGGTCGAGCGGCTCCAGGCGGAGGGCGAGGTCGTCGCCATGGTCGGCGACGGCGTGAACGACGCGCCGGCCCTCGTCCAGGCCGACCTCGGCATCGCCATCGGCACCGGCACCGACGTCGCCATCGAGTCGAGCGACCTCACGCTCATGCGTGACCACCTCGACGGCGTCGTCACGGCGATCCAGCTCTCGCGGCGGACCTACCGGACGATCCTGCAGAACCTCGGGTGGGCGTTCGGCTACAACACGCTCGCCCTTCCGCTCGCGGCACTCGGTCTCTTGAATCCGATCATCGCCGGCGGCGCCATGGCCTTCTCGAGCGTCAGCGTCGTCGGCAACTCCGTGCGGCTGCGTCGCTTCGGTCGCCGGCGGTAGCGCTCCGGACCTCATGCCGTTCGGACCGCCGGCGACCTACGCCGGCGGCTGGCCCGCCGGCTCCGCCAACCTGACCCGCGCTGCTCTCGTCCCCGGATCGTGGGAGGCCACCAGCTCGGCACGGATCCAGATCCGCTCGGCGGCTGAGCCCTTGGGGTGGCAGGCCATGAGCGTGACCACCGGGCCGTCCGTCTCGGCGATCATCGGCCAGCCGCGCGGATCGGTGAGGCACGCCCCGCTGTCGGGCGAGCCTCCAGGACGCTCACCGTAGGGCTCGCAGTCCAGATCGGTGGGCGGCGCGACGACCACGTACTCGAAGTCGCCCACCGGGGTCTCCAGCCAGATCGGTGATCCGACCCTGAGCTCGTCGATGCGGTTGAAGGGCTTCCCGTAGGTGGTCCGGTGTCCCGCGATCGCCACGTTGCCGACCTGACCCGGGAGGGCGGAGTCGGGGAAGTGGCCCGCGCCAGCACGCAGCGCGGCAGGCGAGACACCCTGCACCACGAGCGTCTCCACCTCGATGTCGGGGATGGCGATCTTGGTCAGCGCGGCCCCGGTCTGACCCCGAACCGAGGCCTCCCAGTCCTCGAACGTCTCGACCCCGAGAGCCACGAACTCCTCGAACTCGTTCTCCAGGCGCGTCTGGACGACCTGCTCGGTGTAGACGTCGGTGAAGAACGGGTACGCGAACATGCCGGACCCCGACAGGAACAGGACGACCACGAGGCCATTCAGCACGAGGTGTCCCGCCGGTCGCTGGCGCAGGGCATCGAGGACGTAGCCGGTCGCCGACGAACGTCGCTTGGCGACGGGAACGTCGTACGCGAGCCCCGCGGGTTCCCGAGTGGTCACGGGATCCTCGGATGCCGCCGTCCGCGACGGCAACAGCCATCACGACTGCGGCGAAGGCCACGCCGAACCTCGTTGGTCGCGGTCACGCGTCTCCCGACCGTAGACAGTACTACGCAGCGATAGTACCCTGGGCGCAGGCGGTGATGCGTATGGCTCCTTCCACCACGAGCTCCGAGACGGTGGGCGACCGCTCCGTACGGCGACGCGACTTCCTCCGGCTCTCCCTCCTCGGCGCGACCGGCACGGGCCTGGCGTCGTTCGGGGTGGCGACGATCGGGTTCCTGTGGCCGAACCTGCGCGGCGGCTTCGGGGCCCAGATCACGCTGCCGTCGCCCGCCGCCGAGGTCGCGGCCTCGATCCGCCAGGAACGCGCTCCGCTCGCATATCCCGCCGGTCGGCTCTACGTCGTCACGTGGGACCCCGCGAGTCCTGGCGCCGACGACGCCTACGGGGACGACCACGTCGTGCTCCCGTCCGGCGAGGGACTGATGGCGCTCTACCACAAGTGCCCCCACCTGGGATGCCGCGTGCCGTGGTGCCAGTCCTCCCAGTGGTTCGAATGCCCGTGCCACGGCTCCAAGTACAACCGATGGGGCGAGTGGATGGGCGGACCGGCCCCCCGTGGTCTGGACCGCTTCCCGACCCGACTCGACGACGCCGGCCAGTTGGTCGTCGACACGGCCACTCTCCTGACCGGGCCATCGCGGACCGAGCGGGTCCTGCAGCAGGAGCCCGAAGGCCCCCACTGTGTCGACCTGTGACGGCGGTTACGGCAGGACCGTGCTGCCTGGCTCCCCTGGCAGCAGCGTGGTGACGTCACCGTTGATGATCCGGAACACGTAGTACGCGGTTCCCAACAGCAGCAGGACGCCGACGAGAAGATCGAGCCGCAGCCATGACACGTGGCCGTCCGGTAGCAACCGCGACCCGATGGCCGCCGCGGCCAGCAGCACCAGCGCGTGTCCGAGCACGAACGCCACGATGATGGCCAGGCCGTACACGGGGCCGGCGACGGCGGCCGCGGCGCTTCCGACGGCCAACGCCACCGGGCCGCAGCCGGGGCAGCCGCCGATCGAGAAGCCGACGCCGTAGAGGAAGGCGCGGCCCGGTTCTGGCGGGATGGCGCCCGGCCGACCACAGACGCTCGTCCTCCGAGTCAGCAGGCGGAACGCCAGGACGAGCATGGCGGCGGCGGCGAACAGATGGAGGGCGACGGCCGCTCGCGCCAGCACGACGGTGACCGTGACGAAGACGTACCCGGCGATGCCGAGCACCCCGTTCATCCCCGCCGTGAACGCGAGGATGGACGGGAACGCCTCAGCAACGGGAGTCCGGAGGCGGTACCCGTTCTCGTAGACGTACCCGCGCGAGACAGTGGAGAGGACCGCGGGGATGGTCGGGAGCGCGATCGGCGACAGTCCCAGGAGCGCGCCGATCAACAGCCCGAGGAGCGGGCCGAGGAGTGACCCCTCCGCCAGCCGCCCGATGAGCGCTTCGACCATCGATCATCCTCCATCACGTCCGCGTGCCACACACGCAGATAGGTGGTCGAGTCGCCTTCGCAACTCTCGCGTCAGCGCCCGTCGAGCCGGCGCCGCAGTTCCTTGCGGAGTCGTCGTTCCGACGGACGCCCGTACGAGATGGGGTCACCGTCGAAGAGGATGCCCGGCGGGAAGAGAACACCCGACCGCTCCGCGAGTTGTCGACCTTCGTCGGTGCCCAGGTCGAGCTCGACGACTCGGATGGGGTGGTCGTCCGCCAGGCGGTCGAGGATCGCCTTGGCGTCGTCGCAGAACCCGCAGGCGTCCTGCGTGAGCAGGGTCACCTCGAGCGCTGTCATGCCGATCCCTCGAGACCGGCCTCGAGGTCCTTCAGGACCGCGTCGACCGGCAGGTACATCGTGTAGTCGGGGGCACCGCCGTAGTCGGCGCGCCACTCGATGGTCCCGTCAGGGCCGACGACGATGAACGTGTGGCCGTTGTGGCTGCCGCCCATCATGCCGTAGTCCAGCGTGGTGTACCGCTCCGAGATGGCGCGCTCCGGGTCGGCGACGACGGGTGTCGAGATGCCCTCGATGGCCACCTTCTGCTCCAGCCCGGAGAGTCCGTCGGTCGTGACGCTCGCTAACGCGTTCACGCCGAGTGCTTCAACCTCGTCCCAGCGTGCCTCCAGCTCCGTGAGCTGGTCCCAGCACGGTTGGCACATCAAGCCCTCCTGGAAGTAGAGCAGGACCCGCTCACCGCGGTACGCGGCCAGATCGAACTCGCCGGTCGTCGCGGCCGCCTGGATCGCGGGAGCCGGCTCGCCGACACCCGGGTCGCCGACCTGGAAGGCGTAGCCGGACGGCGCCTCCTGGATCCCTGCGGCGTTCGAGGCGTCGCTCCCTCCGCCGAAGAGTGCGACTCCGGCGAACGCGGCGGCCACGCCGACGACGGTCGCGGTGATGAGCCGGTTGGCGCCGGCCTCGGTGTCAGTTGTCGATCGGGACACGGTCGTCATCCTGTGGTTCGGTGGTGGGGGCGGGGCAGCAGTCGGTGCCGTTCTGCGGGGATCCTGCGTCCGACGTCGTCCGCGCGCCGGTCCCGTCGTCCTCAACCGATCTGCGACCGGTCAACTGCCGGCGCGCGGTCCGGACGATGAGGGCCACGAACGCGAGGAGAAGAACGCCGGCGAGCCAGTCAGGGACGAACGCGAGGGCGTCCGTGACGGCGCGGCCTGCACGCTGCAGGGCGAGGATGACGTCGGTCTGCCAACCCGCGGTCGAGGGCATGGCCTCGCCGGCGGCGCCGGTCCAGATCATCCCCACACCCACGGCCGTGAGCAGGACGCCGGTCGCGAGCCCCGTGCCGGAGATCGTCCGGCGGAAGGGGCCGATCCGCCACGTCACGGTGCGAGGCTTGAGGAGTGGTGCCAGTCGGTCGCTGTAACGGTCCCAGAGCGCTGCGAGCACGAACAGCGGCGCGACCATGCCGAAGACGTATGCGCCGCCGAGCGCAGCCGCCGCCGTGAAGGACCCGGCCACACCGGCGAGCGCGACGACACCGGCGAGGACCGGCGCGCAGCAGGAGCTCGCGACACCGGAGAACACCCCGAGCGAGTAGACGCCGAGCGGTCCGGTCGGCGCGCCGGCCTTGCGGGAGGGCATGGGCAGCTTCAACTCGCCGCCCAAGAGGGTGTGTGCGGCCATGGCGAGCATGATGAGCCCGCCGCCGATGTAGACGAGGGTGTGCTGCTCGATGAGGAGGCGTCGGAGGACCACCGCGCCGAGGGCGAGCGGCAGGATGACCGTGGCGACGCCGATTGCGTAGACCAGGGTCATGCCGACGAGCGCCCGCCGGTTCTGCACGGAGCCCGCGAAGTAGGCGGGCAGCATCACCGAGAAGCAGCACGGGGCGAGCAACGCGATCGTGCCCGCCACGACGGCGGCGAGCAGCGACCCGCCGACGAAGACCCCAGCATCCATCAGTTCGACCTCAGGTCAGGCGTCGTCGCTCAGTTGCGCCGGGCGTTGACGTCGGCGGCCGCGGCCGCGGCTGCGGCGATCGGGTCCGCGGGCGCCGCGTTGCCGGCACCAGCCTGTGGGGCAGCCGCCGGCTGCACGCCGGGTGCGGGAGGTTGCGAAGCGTCGGGGGTCTGCTGACCGCCCATCTGGCCCATCGCCTTCATCATGAGGAGCATCGAGAGCGGGCAGATGGCGAAGATCAGCAACGGCAGTGCTGCGGCGAACGCCCCCGGTGCCAGCCACCAGAGCAGTCCGGCGGCGGCCACGACCCCGACCACGACCCGCTTGTCGATGCACATCCCGAACAGCTTCACGTCTGTCTCCTCGTCCCTGGCGGTGCCGCAGCGACCTACGACAGGCCGGTAGTGTAACCACCCATCGGGCGTATCTACGACACGCGCCTCGTAGAAGTTCCCGCGGCGCGAAGGGGCGTGCGCCACGCGACCGCAACGGCCGCGTTCGCGGCTCAGGCGGCCGCCGCCTGAGTCGGCTCGCGCAACTCGGCGAAGACCATCAACCGCTTCTCGGCGCTGAAACGAGGCTCGCAGGTCGTGAGGCTGAGGATCGGGCGACCTCGCCCGAGCGGATCGGATTCGATGACCCAGGTCTCGTGCGGGAGGACGACCCGACTCTCGATGACCTCGTACACCCAGCGTTGCCGGTCGCGGTCGATGACGTGGATCTCGTCGCCGGACCGGATCTGGTCGAGGTCGTAGAACGGCGCCCCGTACGTCGTCCGGTGCCCGGCGATCGCGAAGTTCCCCGGCTGTCCGGGAGCAGCGGTGTCCGGGTAGTGGCCCGGCCCGAGCTTGAGCGACTCCGGGTCGATTCCCTCGACGACGGAGAGTGGTTCCGCGTAGACCGGGCGCTCGTCGGCCGCTGGGCGCTCGAACCACATGACGGCGTAGGCGTCACCTACCTCGACGGACGACGGCTCCCCGGCCGTCTCCGACGGCGCCTCAGGCATGACCGGGGCGGCCTCGTCGATGGGCCCGTACTCCAGCTCCCACTGTTCCAGCAGCGCACCCTGGGAGCGCTCGTTCAGCAGGTTCGTGAAGAACATGCTGTAGATGACCTAGAGCAGGATCAGGGCGCCGACAGAGATGAGGAGCCATCCGACCCCACGGACGACGCGGCTGGCCGTCGACGCCCGTCCGCCATCCGTCCCGACCTCGGTCATCGCTCCCACGCGCAGCTCCACATCATGGCCCGGCAGGCTGCCGGACGGACTACCTACGGTATCTTCGTCGTACTACGCCGCGGTCGTCTGGAGTTCGTAGCGCTCCTCGGGAACACCCATGATCCAGACGTCGTTCACGGCCCCAAGGACCATCTCCGCCGGGCGGACCGGCAACCGCGGAAGGGACGATCCTGGCGTTCGGCCTCATCACCCCATCGCCCCCGTCGGCGCCGACGCCGCCGATGAACCGGCGCGATTTCGTCGCGGGACTGGGGGCGATCGCCGCTATCGGCGCGACGTCGCGGACGATCGGGGCGGCCGCCGCAGGACCGGTCAGCCCTGCGACACCGGCACCGGGCGGGCGCGCGCCGACGCCGGCCTCACTGTGGCCGGCGGTGGTCCCCCGCAGCGTCTGGGACGCTGACGACCGTCTGTTGCCGCCCGCACCGCCGGAGCTCTCGTCTTCCGTCAAGCGCATCTTCGTGCACCACACCGCCGTGTTCCCCCGGTACGCGGCCGAGGAGAGCGCGTCGCTCGTCGCTCGCATCTGCCGCCAGCACATGGAGGAGCGCGGCTTCTCGGACATCGCATACAACTTCCTCATCGACCGCTACGGGGTCATCTTCCAGGGTCGCGCCGGCGGCATCCTGCGCCCGGTCGTCGGGGCGCACGCGGTCGGGTTCAACCAGGAGTCGGCGGGCATCGCCCTCATCGGAGACTTCGAGAACGACGAGGTACCGACCGCCACGGCCGAGGCGCTCGTCCGCCTCACGGCCTGGCTGTGTCTGTGGTACGACATCGACCCCTTGGGCCGGTCGTCGCAGCGGTCGACCGGCGGGGCCACCACCCGGTACGCCGCCAGGCGGGAGGTCGAGCTGCCGACGATCGTCGGCCACCGCGAGACTGGCGACGGCACACCCTGCCCCGGTCGGCACATGTTCGCGGAGATCGGTTCCGGCCGTCTCGCCTCTGCAGTGGCCGCCGCCGCCGGGCGAGCCGGCGCCAGCGCACCACGTCGGGGCCCGGCGCCGCCCGGCTGACGTCGGACTGACGCGCGTCGAACAACGTCACGGTCGTCGTACTACGATACGCTCGTAGCAACGCCCAGCCCGAGACGACGAGGTACGACGTATGCCAACCATCGACACGCCACGCCGCTGGATCCACTCAGTGGCCGGTGCTGCCCTCGTCGGGGTGGGCCTGACGGGCCTTGCCGCGACGTGGTCGGCCCCCGCCCTGGCCCGGTCGACGGGCGCCGAGCGCGGGCACGAGGCCACGCACCAGATGATGGACGCGATGCATGGCGAAGGCACGGCCGACGCCATGCACCAGGTCGAGGGCGCCGAGGAGATGATGGATGAGTGCACGTCCATGATGGGCGGGATGGGCGACATGATGGGTGGCGTCGGGATGATGGGCGGCATGTCGGGCTGACCCGACCGACCGTGCGCCCTGATCTGCCCTCGTTGGCCCGTCGCATCATCCGGTGGTCCGAGGCGCTGATGGTCGCTCCCCCTTCTGGGAACTCCCCGTCCCGGGGGGCGGCGAACCCCGCGAGGCACATGCGGTCTGGACGTCGCCGGTCGACGTTGAGCCGCCGGACGAACGAGAGGTACTTCTGTGGCTGGACAAGAGCGCGTACCCAACAAGGAGCGCCGTCGACTCGCGCGCGAGGAACGCAAGCGTGCCGAACAGGAAGCGGCCAAGCGGGAACGCTTCGGGCGCGTCCGGTCAGTGGCGCTGAGCGTCCTGGTCGTGGCGATCATCGGCGGCATGTCGGCGCTCGCGTTCCTGGGTGGACCCGAGGGGATCGGCGAGACCATCGTGCTCGCGAGGAGTGAGGTCGAGTCCGCGCGTGAACAGGCGGGCTGCGAGGTCATCAGTGACCGGCCCGTCGACGCTCCAGCGTCGCACTTCGAGGCGGCGAGCGCTCCTCCCGCGGACCAGATGTACAGCGATCCACGGCCGATGAACTCGGGCCCGCACTTCGCGCAGACGCTGCCGATCATCCGCAGCGGCTCCGACAACCAGTTGGAGGAGCGAGCACTCGGGCACAACCTCGAGCACGGAGCCGTCGTCGCGTGGTACGACCCCGACCAGGTCGATGCCGACACGATCGGTGAGATGGAGGACTGGTCGGCACGGTTGATCGAATCGGGCTTCACCGAGCCGCGCGCCGGTGTGGGGATCTTCGTCAGCCCCTACACCGAACCGGGGATCACGTCGGGCAAGGCCGTCGCGTATCGCGCCTGGGGCTACTCCCTCGACTGCGACGAGTGGGACGAGACCGTCGCGAACTCGGTCGTTCTCGAACGCTTCGGTAACCGCGGGATCGCACCTGAAGGGCGGATGGCCCCCTTCCCCAGTGACCAGATGCGCTACGAGGACGACGACGCCCCTGCCGGCGAGGCGTCGCAATCGCCGGCGGCGACCCCGACCGACGCCGGCGACACGTCGCCGACCGAGAACGAAGCGCCGTCGCCAGCCGCTGCGACGACCCCGTGAACGGCGTCGTGGCAGCTCTCTCCTGGCCCATCCTCGAACGCATTCCTCTCTTCGGGGACGCCGCCATCTCGCCGCACGGTCTCGGCATCGCCGCGGGCTTCCTGTTGGGCGGCTGGATGATGAGCCGGCGTGCCCAGCGCTGGGGGATCGGCGCTGGCCCCGACGAGGACGTGGGCGACGCGGTGTCGCGACTCCTGACGTGGGTTGCCATCGGCGGGATCGTCGGCGCACGCCTGTTCTACGTTCTGAACCACCTCCCGCAGTACGCCGGCGACCCCCTCTCGGTGCTCGCCGTCTGGCACGGTGGACTCACGCTGCTCGGCGGCATCGTCGGCGGCAGCATCGCCGGCATGCTGCTCGTCCGACGTTCCGGGTGGCGGGGTGGACTGCTCGCCGATGCCGCGGCTCCCGGACTGGCGGCTGGTATCGCGGTGGGTCGCTTCGGCGACCTCGCGATCGGCGATCACATCGGCGCCCCGGCCCCGAACCTGCCGTTCGCCTGGCGGTGCACCGGCAACCTCTGGGAGCGTGCGACGAACACGTTCGGCTACGTCCCGCCACAGCCGTATCCCGCCGGAGCCTCCCCGGTCCAGGGCTGCTTCGACGTGCCCGTCATCCAGACCGCCTTGCTCGACGTGGTGGCCGCCTCGGTCGCGCTCGTGGTGGTGTCTCTGGTGGAGCGGCGGATGCGTCGGCGTCCGGTCGGGACCCTCGCCGCGACGTTCGTCGCGGTCTACGGCATCGGCCGCTTGGGATTCGACTTCTTCCGTGCCGACGTCCGCTACGCGGGCCTGACGGCGTCCCAGTGGACGGCCATGGCCGCCGTCGCGCTCGCCGTCGCCTGGCTGGCACGGGCGCGCACCCGGCCCGCGGACATGCCTGGGCAGCCTGATCCTGCCACCCCACCATCGTCATCCGAGGAGGACCAGCATGTCGGCTGACCGCACCACACCCGTCAAACCGCGCAGGCAACGACACGGCAACACGCGCAGCGCCCGCCAGCGGGTCGCGCTCATCCTCGCCATCGTTGGTGGCGTTCTGTTCATCGCCAGCTCCATCGGCGCGCGCGCGGGCGTGGTGATCCTCCCTTTCGACCCGCATCACGTGATGGGCCAGTTCGGCGGCGCGGCGTTCGCCCTGCTCGGCGTCAGTCTCATGCAACGCAAACGGTGACACCCGACACGCCCGACGCGGGCGCTTCCCCGTCGGCCGACGTCCTCGACGGAACGGACCCGGCGACGAGCCGAGCGCCACGGGTGGTCGCACTGACGGCGCTGGTCGTCCTCATCGCCGTGGCGGCGGCGTACGGCACCCGTTTCGGCAGCGACCCGACGGTCGTGGACTCCCCGCTGCTGGGCCAGCCCGCCCCCGCCTTCACCCTGCCGCTCCTCGAGGATGAAGGCGAGCTGTCCCTGCGCGACCTCGAGGGCGAGATCGTGGTCGTCAACTTCTGGGCGTCGTGGTGCACGGCATGCCGTGAGGAACACGACGACCTCATCGCTGCCGCGGCCCGCTACCGGGACGCCGGGGTCAGCGTCGTGGGGATCGTCTACCAGGACCGCCCGGAGCTGGCGATCGAGATGCTCGACGAGATGGGCCGCGGGTACACGTACGTCACCGACCCCCGGTCCCGCGCGGCGATCGACTTCGGCGTCTTCGGTGTCCCGGAGACCTTCTTCATCGACCGGCAAGGCACCGTCGTCGCGAAGGTGATCGGTGCATCCGATCTCGCGCTGCTGTCCGACACGATCGATGCGATCCTCGCCGGGCGCACCCCGACCAGTGTGAACCGCGCGGGTTACGAGGCGCAGCCGGTGGACCTCACGACGCCGCGTCCACTCCCACCGGCACGCAGTCGCGAGTGAGGTCACGCCCCCGGCTGGCAGGCAGGAGGCGATGGGCGACGTCAGCCGGCGCAGCAGACGGCGCTCAGGACCGGCAGCATGTGGTCGAGCACGGCCACACAGATTCCGGCAGCAGCCAGCACCCCGGCCGTCGCCCACCGCCACGACATGCGTCGCCGCGTGTCGACGTCGTCGCCGAGCAGGGCACGCAGCCGGAGATCCGCCGCCGGAGAGAAGCCGGCGACGTGCGACAGCCCGACCGGTGACACCTTCGTGAGTGCCGACGCGATGGCGGAGAGAGGAACGCCCTCCCGCAGCACGTACCGGTCGGCGGCGATCTCGCGCCGGGCAGCGACCATCTCGAGCCATCGGCGGCCGCTCGGGACCCGCGCGACGATCGGAGCGACCGCGGCGACCGCGGCCATCTTGAACGGGTCACGCGACAACTGGTGTGCGCGCTCGTGGAGCGCGACCGCCCGTCGCTCCGATGGCGACAGGTCGTCGGCGAGGACGTCGTCGCAGAAGATCGTCGGCCGGGCGAGCCCGGCGACGAAGACCGACCGCCGGAGCGGGGTCAGGCGGACGCGGACGCCAGCGAGCGTCGCCGGCGAACTGTGCCTGAGGAGGCCGCGAACGAGCCGGCGATGCCCCAGAGCGTGCCGGCCGAAGGCGACGACGAACGTCACCAGGAGAGCGGAGACGACGGCGACGACGAGCCACGGACGTGCTGCAACGACGACACCGACGCCACAGGCCGCCGCGGCGACCGCGGCGGCGACCAGGAGACCCCGTCGGTCACGCATCGCCGGCCTCGGCCATCGCCTCGGCGATACGCCGACGGGTCACCGGGTCGGCATCTTCGAGTGCGGCAGCGAAGTGTGCGAGCGCGACCGCGCCGTAGCGGTCGACGAGGCCGGTGACCTCCTGCTGGCCGAGGTGCCGGATCAGCGCAGCCTCGTCGAAACGCGGCGTGTAGTCGTAGCCACGGCCCGCCTTGACCCGGTCGAGGATGCCCTTCTCGTACAGGCGCGCGAGCACGGTCATGACGGTGGTGTACGCGAGGCGGTCCTCTCGCTTCCGGCCGTGGTTGATCCGGTCCAGCACCGCGTTCACGTTCGCCGGGGCCTGCTCCCACAGAGCGCAGAGCGCGGCGTACTCCAGCGAGCCGACGAGCCCGGCCGCCGTCTGGCCTCGCTTGTCACGTCTCTTCAACTTGCCCATCTCCGCTCCCGTTCGTGCCGAAGGTACCGCTTCCTCGCGGCCGTCACCGCCAGGTACGATACCTCCGTAGTACGTCCCATGCTTCGTATCGGCCAGGAATCCGTGGCTCCCTCCCCTGCAATGCCTGTCAACGCGCACCCGTCGTCGTCCGCGTCCTCGACCGACGCGCCACCCCGGTCGCACGTCGCTGTCGCGCGGTCCCTCGACGTGCGCATCGGCCGCACGCGGGTACTGGCGGGCCTCGACGTCACCGTCGCCGCCGGCGAGGTCGTCGGCGTCACGGGACCGAACGGCTCGGGCAAGTCCACCCTCCTGCGCGTCCTGGCGACGCTCCGCCGGCCGTCCCGTGGGTCGCTCGACATCCTCGGACGGTCCTGGCCGGACGTCTCGTCGCCGGACGTCCGGCGACAGATCGTGCTCGTCGGCCACGACCCGGGACTCCATCCGGACCTGACCCTGGCGGAGAACCTGGAACTGGTCGCCGCACTCTCCGGGCTGTCTCCCGCCTCCGCTCGGCGCGCCCTCGCCGACGTCGGGCTCGCGGCGGCCGCCGACCGGCCCGCGCGCGCCTGCTCCGAAGGCATGAGGCGACGATCCGGATTGGCGCGAGCGCTGCTGTGCCGCCCGCGGCTGCTACTGCTCGACGAGCCGCACGCATCCCTCGACGCCGCCTCCCGTCCGCTTGTGGCCGCCGTCGCCGACCAGGTGAAGGCCCGCGGCGGCGCGGTCGTCGTCGTCACGCACGACCTAGACGGCGCGGCCGGTCACCTCGACCGTGTGCTGAGGCTCGAAGGCGGCCGCCTGACCGCGGAGGGATGCGCGTGAACGCGTCGCTGGTTCGGCCGCTCGTCCGAGCGGAGCTCCGTGCCGAGTTCCGCGCTGGCGAAGTCGTGATGACCACCATCCCGTTCGCGGCGAGCGGACTGCTCGTCGCTGCCATCGCCATCGGCGCCGACACGCCGCTGCTCCGCCGTGTCGGCCCGGGGATGCTGTGGACGATCGTGCTGTTGTTCGGCTCCTTCGTGACGCTGCGGCGGACGGTCAGCGGAGAGCCGACGCGACAGGAGGTGCTGACCCTCCTCGGCGTCGACCCGGTCATCCAGTGGGTGGCCCGCGCGGCCTCGTCGACGGTCCTCCTGCTGGGCGTCATCGCCGTGCTCGTGCCGGTCACGGTCGTGATCTACGACCCTCCACTGACGGGACTCGCTGCCCAGGCGGTGGCGGCCGTGCTCGTCGCTGTCGGGCTCGGAGCACTGGGCACCCTGGCGGCGGACCTGACGGCCAGCACGCGGAGCCGGACCTCCCTCGTTCCGTTGATCGTCACGCCGCTCACGTTGCCGTTGGTCCTCGCCGCCGTGCAGGTGCAGGAAGGGGCCGTGTACGCGGCGTCGCCCTGGCCGTGGCTGCTTCTGGCCGCCCTCACTGATGTGACGATCGTCCTCGCCGGCCTGCTCGCCGCTCGGCCACTCCAGGAAGGTGCTGTATGACCACCTCGAAGCGACATCTCGTCATCGACGTGGCTGCGGTGTCACTCGTGCTCGCCGGGTTCGCCGGGGCGTTGCTGGCACCGACCGATCGCTTGCAGGGTGACCTCCAGCGACTGATGTACGTCCACGTCCCATCCGCCTGGCTGGCGTACCTCTCGTTCGCCGTGACACTGGTCGCTTCGGTGGCGTGGCTCCGCACCCGCCGCGACCGCTGGGACGAGCTCGCCGTGTCGTCGGTCGAGGTCGGCGTGTTCTTCACGGCCCTCACGCTCACGACGGGGTCGTTGTGGGGCAAGCCCGTCTGGGGCGTGTGGTGGACGTGGGACCCGCGGCTCGTCACCACTGCGCTCTTGTTCCTCGTCTACCTCGGCTACCTCGGACTCCGACGCGGGATCGTCGACCCTGACGTTCGAGCCCGCCGCTCGGCCATCCTCGGGATCATCGCGTTCGTCCAGATCCCGATCGTCCACATGTCCGTCGTGTGGTGGCGGACGCTCCACCAGCCACCGACCGTCCTCAAGCCGGGCCAGCCGTCGATGGACCCGGGGATGCTCGGCGTCCTGCTGCTCAACGTCGTCGCATTCACGGTGACGTACGCCGCGCTGGTCCGCCGGCGCGTCGAGATCGCGCGCGCTGAAGCTGCCGTAGAGGACGCCCTCCTGTCCGACGACTCGCCCCTCGCCGGCGACGCCGTCACCGCCCCCACCCACGTCGAGGTGCTCGATGTCTGATGCGCTCTGGGTCTCCACCGGCTTCGTGCTCGTCTACGGCGCTCTCGGCGGCTACGCGCTCGCGCTCGAGATCCGCCGCGACCGTGCGCACCGACGTGCAGAGAGCGACCGATGAGACTGCGGTCGCTCGTCATCCCCGGCGTCGGGATCGCGGCGGTCCTCGCCGGCACGCTCTCGTTCGGCGGCCTGAACGGCAGCCTCGTCTACTACCTCACCCCCACCGAGGCGGTCGCGCAGCAGGCGGACTTCGCCGACGAGCGCCGGTTCCGGCTCGCCGGGGTCGTGACACCGGGCAGCGTCACCGGGTCAGCGGACACCGTCCGGTTCTCGGTGACGGACGAAGCCACCACCGTGGACGTCCTCCACACCGGAGCACCCCCCCAGCTCTTCCAGGAAGGGATCGAGGTCGTGCTCGAGGGATCATGGCGCGGATCGACCTTCGCCTCGGACACCATGCTGATCAAGCACGACGAGGAGTACTACCCGCCCGAGGACCTGCCCGCCGAGGAGCCGGCGTGAACGCCGCCATCGGCTACGCGGGATCGCTGACCGCCGCGACCGGTGCCGTCGCACTCGCCCTGACCGGCACGCTCGCCGCCGCGGGCAGCGCCGGTGCCCGTCGCTGGGCGCGGACGTCGGCGCTGGGCCTGCTGTTCGGCGCAGGTGTCGCGATGCTGGCCCTGGTCGTCGCCCTCGTGACGGACGATTTCTCCGTCCGTTACGTCGCGGAGACGCACTCACGCGCGACGCCGTTCCCGTTCGACGTCGCCACCGCCTGGGCCGCGCTCGAGGGGAGCATCGTGCTATGGGTGCTTGTGTTGGCCGGCTTCACCGCTGCCGTCGCGCGCACCGTCCGCGACGACGACCGGCTGGGCTACGCGGCGCTCGCGGTCCTGGGCGTGGTCGCCGTCTTCTTCACGGTCCTCGTGGCAAGCGTGGCGAACCCGTTCGGCACCGTGGCACCGGTGCCCACCGACGGGCCAGGCCCGAATCCGCTGCTGCAGAACCACATCCTGATGGCGATCCACCCGCCCCTGCTCTACCTAGGCTACGTCGGTCTCACGGTCCCCTTCGCGTTCGCGATCGCGGCTCTCGCCACCGGAGACGCACGGTCGGACTGGCTCGACCGGACCCGCCGCTGGACGCTCATCGCGTGGACGTCGCTGACCGCCGGCATCGCCGTCGGGGGTCTGTGGTCGTACGAGGTCCTCGGCTGGGGAGGGTTCTGGGCGTGGGACCCGGTGGAGAACGCGTCGTTCCTCCCGTGGCTCACCGCCACGGCGTTCCTGCACTCGGCGGTCGCCCAGGCGCGCCGCGGCGTGCTGCGCGCCTGGAACGTCACGCTCGTGATCGCGACGTTCGCCCTCACGATCCTCGGGACGTTCCTGACGCGCTCGGGCGTCGTCGCATCGGTGCACAGCTTCACCCAGTCCGATGTCGGGCCGGCGCTGCTCGGGTTCCTCGTTGTGGTGCTCGTCGGGAGCCTCGGGCTCTTCGCCGCCCGCGCGCACGTCGTCACGCGCGCCCCCCGCATCGACCGCCTCGTCAGCCGCGAGGGCGCGTTCCTGGTCAACAACCTCCTCCTGACGGTGTTCGCGTTCGTGGTGCTGCTCGGGACGACCTACCCGATCGTCCTCGAGGCGCTCACCACCGAGCAGACGTCGGTGGGCCGGCCGTTCTTCGACCGCTTCGCCACGCCGATCGGCATGGCGTTGCTGGCCGCGGTCGCGGCGGGTCCGCTCCTCCCCTACCGGGCGTCGCGGCCCGGGCTCCTGTGGCAGCGCCTGAAGCTCCCGGTGCTTGCCGGTCTCGCGGCCGGCGCGGCCGTCGTCGTGGCTGGCGTCGCCGTCCCGAGCGTCGTCCTGGCGATCGTCCTCGGCACCGTGGTCGTCGGGGCGATCCTGTCCGATGCCCGGCGGGCGACCGACGACCTCAGCGGGCCGCGGATGCGTGCGTTCCTCCGACTCGCGACCCGGAACCGCGGCTGGTGGGGCGGGCAGGTCTCCCACGTCGGACTTGCGGTCACGGCGGTGGCCATCGCGGTGACCGCTGGCCTCGGACAGGAGACGTCGACGACGCTCGAGCTCGGGGAGTCGACGAGCTTCGCGCCCTACGAGCTCCGGTACGACGGCATGGTCGAGCGCGAGGACGAGTGGCGGATCGTGCGGGCGGCGCAGGTCACCCTGCTCCGCGACGGGCGTGAGATCGAGACGCTCGAGCCGTCGCTCAACCTCTACCGCAACAGCAGCCAGCCGGTCGCGACACCGTCGGTGCGGACGACCCTCTCGGAGGACCTGTACCTGGCGCTCCGACGTCTCGACCCGGACCGCGTCTCGCTCGAGGTGTACCGGTACCCCTTCATGTGGCTCCTGTGGTTCGGTTGCGCGGTCGTCGTCGCAGGCGGCGCATGGTCGCTCAGCCGTGGTCCGCGCCGACCCGGGCGTCGCATCTCCGCCATCACACCGAGCGAACGACCGGACGAGGAGGTGCTGGTCGATGCGTGAGAAGCTCCGCCGATGGGCGTACCCGCTCGCAGCGCTCGCCCTCACCGCGGTCATCGTCGGCGGGGTGCTCACCGCAGCGCCACGACCCGTCGATCGCGTCGACGCGCTGAGCCACCGCCTGCGCTGCCCCGTCTGCCAGGGCGAGTCGGTCGCCGACTCGCCGTCGGAGACGGCCACCCAGATCCGCGACCAGGTCGCCGAGATGGTCGCCGCCGGTCGGACCGACGCGGAGATCCTCGACCACTACGTCGCCCGGTACGGCCGGTGGGTCCTCCTCGACCCGCCTCTCGCGGGCGACATGGTGCTCCTCTGGCTGCTCCCGGTCGGCGCCGCGGCAGGCGGGCTCGCGGTCGTGGTCTCCCGCCGGCGACGCGCCGCTCCCGAACCGGAGCTTGGCGAGTCCGACCGGCTGATGCTCGCCGCTGAGGTCGCCCGGGTCCGCGTCGGCGAGGACACCCCGTGAGCTCCCACGCCGAGCTCCGCGAGCAGCGGGACCAGGCCGTCCGTGACCTCGCGGAGCTGGAGGACCAGGTCGCCGCCGGCGAGATCGATGCCGCCACGGCAGCCGCCCTCCGTCGCCGCTATGAGGCAGACGCCACGACGGCTCTGCGTGCGCTCGAGCGCGCCGGGTCGGAGCACACACCTGGGGCCGATGGCGACGGTCGCACCAGGCGCGGGGTGCTCGTCGCCGCGAGCGTGTTGGCCGTCGCCGCCGTCGGGGGTGCGGTGCTCGCACTTCCTGGCTTCGTGCTCGATCGTCCCGAGGGTGGCTACGTCACGGGCAACGAGGCCATCGCAGGGGCACCCGAAGGCCGGGACCTCGCGGAGGTGACGACGGAGGAGATGGAAGCCGTCGTCGCGCAGAACCCCGACATCATCCCGATGCGGCTGCGCCTGGCGCACCGGTACTTCGCCGCCGGCGATTATCGGCAGGCGTTCGATCACTACATGGCCGTGCTCGACCGTGAACCGCACGCGGAGGCGATGTCGCGCCTCGGTTGGATCGTCGCGAGCGACGGCGAGATCGACCTCGCCGTCGAACTGCTCGAGCGCAGCCTCCGGATAGCGCCGGACGATCCGGAAGCGACCTGGTTCCTGGCGAACATCCGCTTGTACGGCCAGGGCGAGGCGGCCGAGGCCACCGCGCTCCTGGAGCCGCTGCTCGACCGGGACGATCTCGGGCCGTACCGCGACCAGATCGAGCAGTCGCTGGCGGACGCGCGGGCCGCGGCAGAGGACCGCCCCTGATCGGCGCCGGAGCAGCGACGCGTCGTCAGATGGGCGGCCAGCCGACCCGCCCGTACCACGCCAGCATGCGCGACATGAGGACGGTCCATCCGCCGGTCGCGACCGCGATCCCCATCACGACGAGGAGCGCGCCGCCCACCTTCTCGAGCCGTGGGGCGTGGCGACGCAACAAAGAGAGCTTCCCGCGCCCGCGGCTGACGGCGTGAGCGAGCCAGAGGAACGGTGCCGCGAGCCCCAGCCCGTAGACGAAGAGCAGGCCTGCTCCGCGAGCGATGGAGGCTTCGGTAGCGGCCGTCGCGAGGATCCCGGCCAGTACGGGCCCGATGCACGGCGTCCAGCCGAGCGCGAATGCCACACCGAGCGGCATCGCTCCGCCGGGCCCCCGCGCCATGCTGCCAAGGTCCGCGCGCCGCTCGCGCCGGAGCCACGGGACCCGGACGACGCCCAGCAGCACGAGCCCCATCGCGACGATGAAGGCCCCGGCCACGACGTTCAGCACGTCGGCACGCGACGCCAGGAACCAACCCAGCGCCGACGCGGTCGCGCCCATCGCCGTGA
The DNA here is from genome assembly GCA_019348135.1 of Actinomycetota bacterium. Taxonomy (GTDB): domain Bacteria; phylum Actinomycetota; class Nitriliruptoria; order Nitriliruptorales; family Nitriliruptoraceae; genus JAHWJY01. Next base: position 27,853 of record JAHWJY010000007.1, on the reverse strand, counting down.
ACGTGGCCACGAACCCGGCCGAGAACAGACCCGCACCCAGCCACACGGCGCGTCGGCCGTTCGCGTCCCCCGGGTCGTCCAGCCCTGACACGTACGACACGTACCCCGGCAGCAGCGGCAGGGTGCACGGGGCGGTGAACGACACGAGCCCGGCGACGAACGCCAGGGCGCCGACCGCCGCCAGCTCGATCACGGACGACGCCCGGTCACGACAGCAACTCGTCGCGGATGAGGGTCTCGAGCTGCTCGGCGGTCAGGGGACCCGCCTGTCGGTACACGATGATGCCGTCGGCGTCGACGAAGAGGGTCGTCGGCATCCCGCGGCCGCCGGCGGCGCGGAAGTAGGACCCGTCGGCGTCGACGACGCTCGGGTAGGTGACGCCGGTCTCCTCCTCGAGTGCCCGCGCCTTCTCCAGCGAGTCCTCCCGGTCGACGCCGAGGAACTGCACCTGGTCGCCGAGGGCCTGGTGTACCTGCTCGAACGCGGGCATCTCTTCGATGCAGTACACGCACCAGGTCGCCCAGAAGTTCACGACCAGGGGTTGGCCGCGGAGATCGGCGGGATCGACCTCTCCCTCGCCGTCGAGCCGCGCCAGGGACGCACTCGGGAGCGCGTCTGCCGACGCCGGCGTCGCCGCGCCACCATCACTGGCGCACGCCGACGCGACGAGCGCGAGGGCCACGATCACCGGAACGAAGGTTCTACGACGCATGCATAGGAGACTATCGCGCCGTCCGTGCATCCGAGTAGCCGCGGACAGGCGCCCGTCAACGACCGAACCGTCGTGCTAGCTCCATGTAGTAGTCTCTCACGGTCCTTTCGTCGTCCCCCGAGGTCTCCGCGTGTTCTTCCGCGCCATCGTTGCCGCGTTCCTGTTCGTGGTCGCAGCCAGCGCGTGCGGTCCGGGCGGTGACGGAACATCGCCCGCCGACACCGGCACGGGCGAGGCCGCGGGGGGGCTGCCGTCGAGTGACCACGTGCATGCTCTGCGGGCGACCGACGACGGTGAGCTGCTGCTCGGGCTCCACGGCGCGCTGTGGCGGAGCCCCGACGGGCGCGAATGGGAACAGTTGGGGCTCGAGGGTCAGGACGCCATGGCTCTCGGTGTCGCGAAGGACGGGGAGCCACTCCTCGTCGGCGGCCACGACGTTCTCGTCCGGTCCACCGACGGTGGTGAGACGTTCGAGGCTCTCTCGCCCGAGCAACTCCCGAGCCTCGACGTCCACGCGCTCGCCCAGGCGCCGAGCGACCCCTCGATCGTCTACGCCTACGTGGTCGGAGCGGGGGTGTTCCGGAGCGACGACGCCGGGGATAGCTGGGAACCGGCCACGCCGGTCGGCGACGCACTGCCGGGCGACCTCTCCGCGATGGCCGTCGACCCGAACGACCCGGACGTCGTCCTCGTGGGCTCCGGCAGTCAGGGGGTGTTCCGATCCGACGACGGGGGCCGGACGTTCTCCCGGACAACCGACTACGGCACCATCGGCCTCGGGTTCGCCGAAGACGGCACCGTCGCCGCAGCGACCTACCGCGGGGTCGACGTCTCCGATGACGGCGGAGAGAGCTGGGAGAACGCGGCGCCGGCGGGGGACTTCGACGGTCAGCCGTTCGCCGTCGCGATCGGCGACGACGGTGCCATCTGGGTCATGACCGAGGAGCCACGCGTCCTGTTCCGTAGCACCGACGGCGGCGCCGCTTTCGAGGAGGTTGCGCGTGCCTGACCGCAAGGGCATCGCGGTGCTGGCGGCGCTTGTGCTCGCCGCGTGCGGTGGCGAAAGCGCAGAGCTCTCGACCGTCCCGTCGTCGCCGTCCTCGGCCGCTTCGCCGACGGCAGTTGCCGGTCAACCGGCCGAAGCGGTCGACGACGTGGTCGACGGCGAGCGTCTCGTCGGAGCGCTGTGCGATGCCACGGCTGCGACCACTGCCGCGGAGGCGGAGCGGGCGTTCATGAGCGGCGCGCACGGACCGCTGCACGATCTCGCGCGGCAGGTCGTCGACGTCGACCGTGACGTCGCCGCCCGGCTCCACGAGACGAAGCAGCAGACAGAAGCGGCGCTCGAGGACGGGGATCTCGAGGCGATCGACCGGAACGTCGTGGCCTTGACGGCGGAGACGCAGCGGTCGCTCGCAACGATCGGTCAACCGGTCGGCGGGTGCGACGAGAGGAGTACAGGATGAGGTACCGGATGCTGGCTGCGACGACAGCCGCGGCCCTTGTGGCGGTCGCCTGTGGCGGCGCGGAGCCGACGGAGTCGGCGACGTCGCCCGATGCCCGGCCGACCGTCCCCGCGTCGGACGACAACCTCGCGGTCGCGGTCGCGTCGTTCGACCTGGCCGTCGGCGACGACCAGCGGTTCATCGCGGGCTTGCTCACACCCGAGCGGGTCGGGATCGTCGGGGGCGAGGTCGAGATGGTGTTCACGCCGCCCATGGGCACGGGCGAGGACGTCGTCACGACGACGGCCGAGTTCCTGCCCGTGCCCGGCCTCGAGCCGGAAACCGACGTCGAGGGAGCCACGATCATGGAGGCGGCCGACGGCGTCGGCGTCTACGAGGCGACACTCGACCTCGATCGCCCGGGCTTCTGGGAGGTGGCGGTCACCACCACGGTCGACGGCGAGGAGCGGGTCGGGGCCGCCTCGTTCGAGGTCCTGGAGGAGCACCAGATCGTCGACGTGGGCGACCCGGCGCCGAAGACCGAGACGTTGACGGTCGATTCGGACGCCGCCCCCAAGGCGGCCATCGACTCCCGCGCTGGCAGCGACGGCGACGTGCCCGACCCGGGTCTGCACGACATCACGATCGCCGAGGCGATGGCCCGCGGCCGTCCGACGGTCGTGGTGTTCTCCACCCCGGTGTACTGCGTGAGCCGGTTCTGCGGCCCGATCACCGACACGGTCGAAGACCTCTCGGAGACCTACGGCGACCGCGCCGAGTTCATCCACGTGGAGATCTGGGAGGACTTCAACGAGGGGGTGCTGAACCCGGCGGTCGAGGAGTGGATCCTCCCCGGGGAAGGCAGCGGTGGCGAACCGTGGGTCTTCCTCATCGGTGCCGACGGCAACATCGCCGCACGGTGGGACAACGTCCTCGACCGCGAGGAGCTCGTCGCCCACCTCGACGACGTCCCGGCGACGTAGGGGTCACTCGTGGAGACCGCCGTCGTCGAGCTCGTCACCGATGCCAACCTGCTGGTAGCGGCGGCGATCGCGTTGATCGCCGGCGTGGTGTCGTTCGCGAGCCCGTGCTGCCTGCCACTCGTGCCCGGCTATCTGTCGTACATGACCGGCCTGTCCGGCCAGGACCTGGCCGAGCCCGACGCCGCCGCACGTTCGCGCATGTTCGTCGGCTCCATCCTCTTCGTCGTCGGCTTCGCGGTGCCCTTCACCATGCTCGGCGTGGCGTTCGCGCAGCTGTCGTTCCTCCAACAGAACGTCTACGCCCGCATCACGATGGGGCTGATCGTCGCAGGCCTCGGGCTGATGCTCGCGACCGGCAGGAGCCCGGGCGAGTGGCGCCTCACCCAGCGGGCGCCCGACGGCGGTCTGGCGACGGCCCCAGTGCTCGGGTTCGTGTTCGGCGTCGGCTGGACGCCGTGCATCGGCCCGGCGCTCGGCGCGATCATGACCCTGTCCGTGTCCGTGGACACGACGTCTGCCACGCTCCGGGGCGGCACGCTCGGGTTCGTCTACGCACTCGGTGTCGGCGTGCCGTTCATCGTCATCGGCCTGCTGTTCCACCGGGCCGCCGGCGCGATGGCGTTCCTCAAGCGCAACGGCCGGCGGTTGCAGGTCGCCGGCGGCGCGCTCCTGATCCTGGTCGGGGTCGCGATCTCGACCGGCCTGTGGGACCGGTTCATCACCGTCCTCCGCCCGAGCATCCAGGGATGGACGCCGCCGATCTGATGGCTCCCCACCAGCGCCCAAGCCGCACCGTCGTTCGCTCCGTGTTCCTCGTCGCTGCCGTCGCCGGCTGGCTCACGGCCACGGCGGCCGCCGGCTGGGCGCACGCCTCGTTCGTGTCGTCCCAGCCCGAGCCCGGTGCTGACCTCGCGGCAGCGCCGGGCGTCGTGACCCTCGAGTTCAGCGAGCCGCTCATCGAGGACCTGTCGTTCGCGACGGTCACCGACCCGACCGGGCGGGACTTCACCGCCGGTCCCGGCGGGAGCCAGGACATCACGGTCGACGTCGAGAGCACCGCCCAGGGCGAGTACCGGGTCGAGTGGCGCACGGTCTCCCCGATCGACGGGCACACGCTCCACGGGGAGTTCACGTTCGGCGTCGGCGCCGACGTCGGTCAGCAGGACGCCCCGTCCAACGACCCGACCGTCGGCGACCTCACGGTCGGCGTGTTCCGCGTCATGGAGTACGTCGGCCTCCTCGGCGTCCTCGGGCTGCTGTCCCTCGCGGCGCTGGCGGCCGGTGACGAGCTGGGGTGGGCGCCCCGCGGGCTGCACCGCTGGGCGGTCGTCGCTTTCGCCGGCGGGGTCCTGACCGTCGCCGGCGAGGTCGTGCTCGCCTCCACCGGCTCGCCGCTCGCGGCCGCCCGGTCCTTCCTGTCCTCGCCGACCGGAGCCGTGCGTGCCGCTCGGCTCGTCACCGAAGCGCTCGCTGGGGGCATCACCGTGGCGGCCGCCCGCCGTGCCGGTGGTGGTCACGTGCCGCAGCGTCGTGCACGCGTCGCCACGACGCTCCTCGCCCTGTCGGCGCTGGCGCTGCTGTCGGCCGGGGGCCACGCCGCCGCGTCCGGCATCGGCGGCGTCGTCGCGAGCGCCGGGCACCTGTGGACCGCCGGCGTGTGGGCTGGCGCGATCCTCGTCATGGCCGTCCAGCGGCCGCCGGGCGGCTGGCGCGGCGACACCGGCAGGGCGCTCATCCGCGCGTTCACGCCGATCGCGATCACGACCTTCGCGGCGACGGTCCTCCTGGGATCCGTCCGGGGCTGGCAGGAGCTCGCGCACCTCAGCGACCTCTGGAGCACCCGCTACGGGATCCTGCTCACCGCGAAGATCACGCTGGTCGCCGCCATGGTCCCGCTGTCCGTGTCCGCGTGGCGGCGTGACCGTCCGCGCCCTCGCGCCGAAGGGGGCCTGGCCCTCGGAGTCGTCGTGCTGGCCGGCGCGCTGGCGTCCTTCCCCGTGCCGCCGGCACGGGGCGACGACGGTCAAGCGCCCGACGCCGCCACGGACACGGAGGGCTTCCCACAGGAAGGGGACCTGACCCTCGCCGAGGCGGCCGGCACCACCGTCGTCGGACTCAGCGTCCGGCCGGGCGAGCCGGGGATCAACGACGTCTACGTCCGACTCGTCCCCGCGACCGGCGCGGACGACGCCGGCGACCTCGACACCGCCATCGCGGTCGCCGGCGGCGAGCCGACCGACATGCGTGTCTGCGGCACCGCCTGCCGGGTCGTCACGCTACCGCTGGACGGCGGCGAGCGTCTCGACGTCACGGTCGCCGGCGACGACGGCGGCACCGCCACGTTCGACCTGCCGGAGATCTCGGCCCCGGACGGCTCGGCGCTGGCGGCGGCACTGACGCGCCGCATGCAGCAGGTCGACAGCCTCCGCTACGACGAGGTGTTCGGCCCCAGCGACCCGCCCATCACCTCCGAGTGGGAGATCGTGGCGCCCGACCAGATCCACGGCATCATCACCGGCGGCGCCGACTACCACGAGATCATCCGTATCGGCGACCGCCGCTGGTCACGCGACGACCCGGACGGCGACTGGAAAGGCGGCGAGCCCGGCGACGTGCCCGTGAAGGCGAACCGGTTCATCTGGGACTACCGGGGCAAGACCGCCGCCCGCATCGTCGGCACCGACACCGTCGACGGCGTCGAGACCCGCATCGTGACCTTCTACGTGCTCCAGGGGCGCACCTCGATCTGGTACCGCCTGTGGGTCGACGACGACGATCGCGTCCGGCAGGCCGAGATGAAGGCACAGGGCCACTTCATGGACCACCGCTACTTTGACTTCGACGAACCGATCAGCATCCGCCCGCCAACCGGATCGAGGGCGCCATGAGCCGGAACGACGCGGGAGCGACGGAGCGCGCCAAGCGAACCTGGGACCGCCAGGCGAGACACTTCGACAAGCAAATGGGCTTCTGGGAGCGGCGACTGTTCCGCGGGGATCGCGAGTGGGCGTGCGCACAGGCGCGAGGCGACGTGCTCGAGGTCGCGGTCGGGACGGGACGCAACCTCGAGCACTACCCCGCCGACGTCCGCCTCACCGGCATCGAACTCAGCCCCGAGATGCTCGCCCGTGCCCGCCGACGCGCCTCTCACGTTCGCCCCGACGCGGACTTGCTCGAGGGGGACGCACAAGCGCTGCCGTTCGATGACGCGAGCTTCGACACCGTCGTGTGCACGTACTCGCTCTGCAGCATCCCGGACGACACCTCAGCGGTGCGCGAGATGAAGCGAGTGCTTCGCCCCGGCGGGCCGCTCGTGTTCGTTGAGCACGTGGCCAGTCATCGACCGGTCGTCAGGGCCATCCAGTGGCTGATCCATCAGGTGACGCACCGGCTGGCGCTCGAGCACATGCTGCGGGAACCGCGGAAGGTGCTCGCGGCAGCCGGACTCGAGCCCGTGAGCTCTCAGCGTCGCAAGGCCGGCATCGTGGACCGCATCGTCGTCCAGAAACCGCCCACGGCTGGCCAGGGCCGGCCTGGCGAGCACGCGTCGAAGGCCACAGCTCCGTAGGGCGATCCACGGACGACGAGAGGGGATCATCGATGTCCGTCAGCCAGGACGAGCTCGTACGACGGACCGGCCGATGATGCGAAGCGTCGTCGCCCTCGCCATGCTCTCGGCGGCCGCGTTGGGCGGCTCGGCAGCCGGTGACCCGGCGGCAGGTCCAGAGGTCGAAGCAGGCCGTCAGGTCTTCGCTGCGAACTGTGCGATGTGTCACGGCAGCGACGCCAGCGGGATGATGGGGATGCATCCGTCCCTCCGCGGTGCCGTCGACCGACTCACGGTGGAGGGCGTCGAGGTCACCATCCGGAACGGTCGTGATACCCGACCGCCGATGCCGGCTTTCGACAACCGGCTCGACGACCAGCAGATCGACCACGTCATCGCCTACATCGTGAGCTTGCCGACCGGCCCGCGCAACTTCGGCCCGGGATCGACGGACGGAGGGATGATGGACGGCATAGGCGGCGGGATGATGTCGGGCTGGATGTGGCTGCTGCCCATCCTGGTTGTGGCAGCGATCGCGTTCGGCATCGGCGCCCTCGTGCACTCGCTCCGGTCACGCGGTCGCCCGGACGCGGCGTCGACACCCCGCGAGGTCCTCGACCGTCGGTACGCACAAGGCGAGCTGACCCGGGACGAGTACTTGCAACGACGCGACGACCTCGACGACGGATAACGGCCCGGCACGCCACCCCGGGGACGGGCTGCATCAGGGCGTCGCGCGAGTCGCGAGTCCCCCTTTGCGAGGTGCGGCACACCAGAACGCCACGCAACCGTATGGTCGGCGGCGCGGGACCGGCACGTCGAGAATCAGCGATACCGCGGAGTCAGCTGCGTCAGCGGGCAGTTCCCTCTCCGGGCTGACCGCCGAGAGATGTCCACTCGACAAGGCGAGAGAACCCCCGCGTTGTGTGAAATGCTGTGTAATGCGGCGATCCGGACGAGCGCCAGGCCGCTCCCCAGGCCCTGAAAACGCCGAAATCCCGGCGCTAGGCCGGGATTCCAGAGAGCGGATGACGAGATTCGAACTCGCGACCTCCACCTTGGCAAGGTGGCGCTCTAGCCAACTGAGCTACATCCGCGGGATCGCGGGGAGACCTCGACACGACGGTCGGACCGGCTCCCGGCGGGTGCGAACTGTAGCCCTGGCCGGAGACCCCGGCAAACGGGCACCAGGCGCCTCGCTGGGTGTGCGGAGCCGCTCCCGTGCTGCGGTAGCGTCCCCGCTCCGTCCCTCAGGAGCCGTGCCGATGACCCGCTCCCCCGCCCTCGTCACGAGCCTCCTCGCCCTGCTCCTCGGGGCGTGCGGAGGTGCCGGGACGTCGTCGTACGGCGAGCCGGCGGAGGCGTCCGATGCGGCCCGGACGGTCGAGATCGAGGCGCTGGACGAGCTCGCGTTCGACCCGGAGACCGTCGCCGTGGCGCCGGGTGAGGTCGTCACGTTCCGGGTCACGAACGTCGGCGAGATCGAGCACGAGTTCGTGCTCGGACCCGAGGACGTGCAGTCGGACGCCGAGGCGGCGATGGCCGACGACGGTGGCGGGCACGGCGGGCACGGGGACCAGGGCAACGCGATCGTGATGGCGCCCGGCGAGACGGCGGAGCTGACCTGGCGCTTCCCCGAGGAGGGGATCGGCGACATCCTCTACGGCTGCCACCTGCCGGGCCACTACGCCGGCGGGATGCGCGGCGGGATCGTCGCCGGCAGCTGATCAGCCCAGGGTCGGAGGGCGGGCCACGCCCGTGGAGCCGAACCCGCCGGCGCCGCGCGTGGTGTCGTCGAGGCTCTCCACCTCGACGACACGGGCGTGGCCGACCTGCTGCAGGACGAGCTGGGCGATGCGGTCGCCCCGCGTGATCACCACCTCCTCGTCACCGAGGTTGACGAGGATGACCTTGACCTCGCCGCGGTAGCCGGCGTCGATGGTGCCCGGGGCGTTCGCGACCGTCAGCCCCTGCCGCAGCGCGAGACCGGAACGGGGATGCACGAGCCCGACCCAGCCGTCCGGCACAGCGACGGCGAGGCCGGTGGCGACGGCCGCGCGACCGCGGGGAGGCAGGGTCAGATCCTCGTTGGCGGCGAGGTCGAGCCCGGCGTCGCCGGCGTGCGCGTAGGTGGGCAGGACCGCGTCGGGGTCGAGCCGGACGACGGGCAGGTCGAGGTCCATCGCGTCCCTCAGTGGTCGTGCCGGCGCTGCGCCTGCGCGCGCGCCGCGTCGGCGGTCTCCTTCGCGGACCGGTGCGCCTTCGAGGCCAGCTCGTGGCGGGTCGCGACGGCCTCGGCGGACGCGCTGAGGTCGGCGAGCGCCCCGATCAGCTCGTCCGTGACGCGCTCGACGTCCGGCAACGCGTCGTAGTCGGCCGTGACGCCGACGTTGAGCCAGCCGTCGATCGAGGTGACACCGACCGCGTAGGCCTGGTTGGCCGACAGCGGTGTGAACGGGAACGCGCCGAGGAGCCGCGCGCCGAGGCAGTAGATCGGTTCCTGCGGTCCGGGCACGTTGGTCACGACGAAGTTGTAGAGCCGGGTCCGCGCCGCGAGCCGCGCCGCCGTGGCGTGGATCGTCGGCGGGGCGAACGAGCCGAGCCCGACGAGGAAGTCGGCCCCCACGGCCCGGGAGCTACGCGCCGCGCCGGCCATCTCGTCGGCGACCGTCCGGAGCCGCTCGACCGGGTCCATCTCGAACACGGGCAGGTTGACGAACACGGACGTGAGCCGGCTCCCGACCGGTCCCTCGTCGCCGTCCTCGCCGTGGACGCTCAGCGGCACCAGCGCCCGCAGCCACAGCCCGTCCGTGCGTGCGCCCCGCGAGCGGAGGTACCGGCCGGTCGCGTCGCCGGCGAGCGTCAGCACGACGTCGTTCACGGTCGTGTCGAAGGCGTTCTTCACCCGCTTGACGTCGACGAGCGGCAAGCGCTGGATCGCGAACCTGCGGTGCGGTCCCGGCGACACGTTGAGCGGGCTCTGCGGCGCCGGGCGCATCACGTTGGCGCGCGCGACGGCCGCGACGCCCCGCCCGACCTGCAGAGCCCGACGCGCGGCGTTGCCGGGGGCCGCCGCGACCCGCCGGACGGAGGCCACCGCCGCCGCCGGCGAGGTCAGGAGCTCCGCCGCGGCCGAGAACACCAGCTCGTAGTCGCTCGGTGTGGGCTCCGGCTCCCAGGGATCCGCGGGCGGGATGCTCGACGAGGCGTCCGGCGCGTCGTCGAGCATCACGCTCACGATGTCGAGGCCCGAGACGCCGTCGATCAGCGCGTGGTGCGACTTCGCCAGGAGGGCGACGCGGTCGTCCTCGAGGCCCTCGATGACGTAGAGCTCCCACAGCGGACGGTCGCGGTCGAGCGGTCGCGACAGGATGCGGGCGCAGTACTCCATCAGCTGCGCCGACGTCCCGGGCCGTGGCAGCGCGGCGTGCCGGACGTGGTAGGCGATGTCGAACTGCGGGTCGTCGACCCACACCGGCGGCGACAGGCCGAACGGCGTGAACGCGAGCCGTTGCCGGTAGCGCGGGATGCGGTCGAGACGCGACCGGACGAGCGCCAGGAACCGGGGGAACCCGACCGCTCCCACCCGCGAGGCGTCGAAGACGAACAGGCCGCCGCCGTGCATGGGCAGGGTCGCCGTCTCCATGGTGAGGAACGCGGCGTCGCCGGGGGCGAGGGAGTCGCCGTGTCCCTGGCCCATCTGGTCCGCTCCGGTCGTCGAGTGCCTACCCGGGACGGATGGTAGGCGGCAGTAGGCTCGGGGCTCCGTCGCGGGCTCCCGCACGGCCCGCCGCACGTACCGCCGGGAGGCGTCAGTGCCCACCGCGGACCTGCTCGACCGGGCCGCCGGGATGGTGCCCGGGGGCGACCTCACGCCGTGGCTCGTCGGGGCGGGCGTGATCGCGCTGTACCTCGCCTACCGCGCCGCGCGCATGGCGGGCCGCCTGGTCTCGCTCGGCGTCGCGGCGGCGCTCTTCCTCGGGGCGGGGCCCGTCGGTGCCGGCTCCCTGCCGGTCGAGCTGCCGTGGGTCGACCAGGACGCCGGCGAGGACGCGGGGTCGTCCGAGGCCTCGGACGCGACCCGTGTGCCGGTCCCCCACGAGGCGTTCCGGGCCGTCGTCGTCCGTGTCGGGGACGGCGACTCCCTGCACCTGCGCGTGACCGATCCCGGCGGGATGCCGGTCGCGGTCGGGGACGAGCTCGAGGCGCGGCTGCTGCGGATCGACGCGCCCGAGCTGGCGCGGGACGGCGAGCCCGCCGGGTGCCTGGCGGACGAGGCCTCGGCCGCCCTCGAGCGGGTCGTGCCGCCGGGCAGCGAGGTGGGCGGCAGCTACGACATCGAGCGCCGGGACCGGTACGACCGCGACCTCGTCCACCTCTGGACCGACGACGGTCGGTGGGTCAACGGGGCACTCGTCGCCGCCGGCCTGGCCCGCGTCGTGACCTTCGCACCGAACACCGGCTACGAGACCGAGGTCCGCGCCCTCGAGACCGCCGCCCGGGCCGCTCGCCGCGGCATCTGGGACCCCGCCGTCTGTCCGGACTGAGCGCCGTGTGACGGGACGCCGCGCCCGGGTGTCGGCAGCTCACCGCGGAACGCCTGCCGGGGAGGGATCTGCGCGTGACGGGAACCCGCGTCCTGCGGCTTCCTGCCCGACGGTGGTCGCGCGGTCGGGGGCGGCATGCAGGGACACGCGCCGGCGGCGGCGAAGCAGTCGTCGGACAGAAGCGCTGCGCAGACCCGGAGGAACGACGGTGGGACCACACGGACGGCTGATCGAGGAGCGACCGCTGCGACGCTGGAGGACATGCGTCGCAGCCGTGGCCGGCCTCGCGGCGCTGACGCTCACGGCCATGGCCCCGACCGCTCCGGATGCCGACCTCCCCGCGGGTCACCCGGAGGGCAGCGAGCTGCTGGCCGACGGAGCGGTCGCGATCCCGCTGCGCGCGGACTCGCCCGACTGGCTCACCCCCGAGCTGCGCCAGCGCGCATCCTCGGCGGCCGAACGCGGCATGGGCGTCGACATCGAGACCGGTGAGTTCGTCTCGGCGGCCGCTGCGAGCCAGTTCCTGTTCATCCGCCCCGGGACATGGATGGTGTCGCCGGCGTGGTGCACGATGGCGTTCGTGACCGGCAGCCCGGGTTCGTACTCGATCACCACGGCGGGCCACTGCTTCGACGGTCGCTCGGAGGTGATCGTGTTCACCGCGCCGTCGCTCATCTTCGCCATCGGGACCGGCAACGGCCACGCCGGAGGGGTCGGCAACGACCACGGCAGCGTCAAGATCGACCCCCAGTTCCAGGGGTACGTCGATGCCGATACTGCCGTGATCGGCGGTCCCGGGCCGGCAGCGGGCTGTGGCGATTCCAGCGTTGTCGCCACGATCACCGACCCGGTCGCCGTGAAGCACTTCGGACACGGCGTGGTGGTCGGCAGCGGCGGGACGCCGCGCGCGGGTGTGAGCACCCACGCCAACCACCGCGACCCGTTCCTCGAGGGCGGCTTCAGCGACAGCGCCGTCTACTGGTCGGGGGCGGCGACCCCCGGCGACTCCGGCTCGCCGGTGATGGCGGCCGCGACGCCCGAGTGCCCGCTCGGCGAGGCGCTGGCGATCCTCACCCACCTCGTGGTGGTGGGACCCAACGTCCAGTACATCGCCGGCACCCCGGTCAGCAAGATCAAGACCCCGGCGGTCGGGAACGGCTCGCCGCTCTGAAGGGCGTGGCGTTCCTTCCTCGGGGCACGAGCATCGACGAGGAACTCCTGTCGAAGGGGTTGCCGTGCGGGCAGAGGTGACCCTCGATGGTGCGCTGATCGACCGGTTCACCCAGCGATGGGTGATCCGCACGGGCCGGCCTGTGGAGTTCACGGCTGCCCATCGTTGGCTCGACGGCCCGATCGGCTCCCCGGACGGGATCGGCGAGGACTGGATCGATCAGTACGCCAGCCGCCGGGGCGCCGCGGTGGAGCGAGGCGATCCGCAGGGCCTCCTGCCGGACTTCGCCGCGCTGGCGGGGGACGGCTTCGATGTCGATGCGGTGTCCCCGGCCATCGTGGACTTCTATGAGAACACCTCGGTCTGGTCGGTGGACGTGTGGTCGAGGTGGTCGAGGTGGGCGGAGCCGGGGGGACGGCTGATCAACGCGCTGTTCGCCCATCGACTCCGTCAGCTGAGCCTCCCGACGGATCCGCTCGATGTCGCCTACGGGATGCGCAGCCGTGTCACGGGCCTGGTCGGCCCGGACGGTCGCCATCTGGGGACGGCATGGCAGCGCACGGTGCGTTCGACCGGGACGACCATCTTCGGTGGCTTCTACGGGATCGCGATGACCGCCTCGGCCCGCAGACCCTCCGTCCGTGTCGTCTTCCCCCTGCCCAACGGGAGTCTGACCGTGTTCCTGCGCCCCGATGCCACCCGCGACGGAGGCCTCGTGCTGAGCTCCCCCGCCGGCGGGTTCGGAGACGACGGGGCGTACCTCGTCGTGCGCCCCGGCGCGGGTTCCCAGGGCTGGGCACGGCGGGTCCCCCTGCCCGAGCGTTTCGAGCTGTCCACCGACGCCGACGGGGTCCTGCGGTGCGACCATCGCCTGGCGCTCGGCGAGCACGAGATGCTGCGGCTGCACTACCGGCTGCAGCGACCGCCACGGTCCTGACGTCGTCGCCCGTAGTCTCGAGAGATGCCGTTCAGCTTCCACCTCCTCGAGACGCCCCCTGCCCGCGGCGTGCGACTGCTCGCGCAGCGCCGCGTCGGCGCGAAGCCACCCGGGCTCCACCACGCCGAGTACCTGTGGCTGATGGAGCTCGGCGCACCGATGCTGTCCCCGCGACGCGTCCAGCTGGGCCACGTGGCGCTGTTCGCCGCATGGGACTCGATGGATCACCTCGATGCCTACCTGGCTGACGACCCGAACGGTCGCCAGTGGTCGTCGGGCTGGCACGTACGCCTCGAGTTCCTGCGACGTTGGGGTTCGGTCGCGGCGCTCGATGGCCTGACCACGGTCGGATCCGCGCACGACCCGGAGGAACCGGTCGTCGCGGTGACGCTCGCTCGACTCGAGCTGCCGCAGATCCCACGGTTCATCCGTTGGGGGCGACCGGTGGAGGCGCAGGTCCGCGACGACCCCGGCCAGACGCTGGCCGTGGCTGCCGCTGCGCCGCCACGAACGGTCTCGACCTTCACGGTCTGGCGAACGGCCCAGGCGATGACGGACATGGTCCGAGGGAGGTCGACCGCTCCAGGCGATGTGCGGCATGCCGCGGCGATGCGCGAGCGCGAGCGCAAGGACTTCCACATCGAGTTCACGACCTTGCGGTTCCGGTGCCTCGAGGAACACGGGACGTGGCAGGGCAGAACGAGCATCGTCCCCGCCGCGGCGCCGGGCGGGCGCTGACGCCCTGCTGAACGGATCCGGAGTCGCGCCTGGAGACGGGGTTGCGATGTGCCGCAGAGCCATGGGGGTACCTGACGACGCCAGCCCCCGAGCGTCCCCGCCGGTCTATCCTGCGCCATGGTCGTTACCGGACTGACATGGCTGGGTACCCGCACCGAGCACTACGCGGCGACGGTGGCGTTGTTCCGGGACGTGATGTCGCTCGAGGTCAGGGAGCTCACCGATTCGTTCGCCTGGTTCCAGTTGCCGAACGGCGACCAGGTGGAGGTCTTCGGTGCCGGCGACCCCGACCACACCTTCTTCACCACTGGACCGGTGATCGGCTTCCAGGTCAACGATCTCGACCAGGCGCGCATCGAACTCGAGGCGGCCGGCGTCGAGTTCATCGGACCGATCCACGGCACGCCCGGCGGCCGCTGGAGCCACTTCCACGGTCCGGATGGCAACGTCTACGAGATCACGGGCAGCTGACGAGGTCCACCCGCGGCTGGCAGACGGCCTCCCGCGGCGTCCACACCCAGGCTGCTTCAGTGCATGTGACTGTTGGACGGAGCGGGCCCGGCCCAGTCCCCGCCACCGCGGTCGATCCCATCGTGACCTGGGAGCGTCTTGCAGTCCTGCATCGGCACCAGGTCCAGCTGCTGCTCCACGGGTGACTCTGCCGTGGCGCCGGTGCACCCGCAACCGGAACGTGTCCGCCGAACGCGCCGTTGCGGAAGGCACACCGGAGACCGCCGACCGGATCCCGGGGCTGCGACCCCATCCTGTCGCCGAGCCCGCGCGACGGCCGGAGCGCCGACGAGCCACTTCCGTGACGTCGCTGCGAGGCGGGGCCGGCCTACGATCGGGCCGGCCGAGACGACCGGGGGCGCGGGGATGGCCGTACGCGAGGCCGGTCCAGGTGATGCAGCCAGCATCGCCGAGGTCCACACTCGCGGTTGGCGGACGGCCTACCGCGGCCAGCTCCCCGATGCGTTGCTCGACGCTCTGGACGTCCAGACCAGGACCGAGTCATGGCGTTGTCTGATCGGCGATCCAGCCGTCGCCGTACTCGTGGACGAGCAGGATGCGGCCGGCATCACCGGGTTCGTCGCGGTAGGCGGATGTCGCGACGAGGATGCGCCGTCCCGGACCGGTGAGGTCCACGCCATCTACGTCGACCCCGCGCACTGGGGTCGCGGGGCGGGCTCGCGTCTCCTCAGCGCCGGCCTCGACCTCCTCGCGGCAGCCGGCCATCGCCGTGCGACCCTCTGGGTCCTGGAGAGCAACCACCGGACGAGGACGTTCTACGAGGACCGGGGGTGGTCAGCCGATGGCGGGGCCAGATCCGAGCGACGTGGTGACGTGACCCTCTTCGAGCTCCGGTACGCCCGTCCCCTGTCAGCCACGCGAGGCACGCCCGACGAGTAGCGGAACCCGGTCGGTCCCATCGATGGGTCTCCCGGGACACGGATGAACCTCTGTTGCCTACGGTCCGTACCAGAGGTCGAGGGCGGGCGTTCGCCTGCGCCCGCTCGAGGGAGAGACGCGCACCGCGGTCCCCGCGGGGCGCTCGAGAACGGAGGGGAACATGAAGAAGCTGCTCACGGCATCCATCACGTCGGCGGTGCTCGCGCTCGGCGCCGCGGCGCCGGCGCTCGCGCACAGCGCTCCGCCGTGCGACGACGCGGACGGGGACGGTTCGTCCAGCGGGGAGGAGTACGCCCAGCACCACATCCGGCCGAACGCAGAGGAAGGCAGCCTCGGCTCCTCGCAGGACCAGGCCGCCGACGAGGGGACCGGGCACAGCCCGGGCGCGCAGCACCAGGGCTACAGCGCCTGTGACCCGTCGGGGCAGTAGTCGACCCCGACCCCGTGCCGGCGCCGCCTGAGCGGCGCCGGCCGGCGATCACTCCTCCTCGTCGTCCTCGTCGCGACGTCCGCGGACGGCGACCGGCCGGCGCAGGCCGACCCCGCGGATCCGGGTGGGGAGGATGCGGCGGGTGTCGAAGACCGTGGTGAGCGCCTCGTGCAGCTCGTCGGCGGCCAGCACGCGCCAGGGCCGGGCGATGTCCGTCAGCCGAGCGGCGAGGTTGACCGGCGGACCGAAGTAGTCGCCCTCGCGCACGAGCACGTCGCCGTGCGCGAGCCCACCCCGCAGCGGTGAGTCGGCGAGGAACTCGATCTCGGCCGTGAGGTCGAGCATCGCGTCGGCGAGCGGGATCGGGTCCGGCGCCACGAGCATGACCGCGTCCCCGAGGTACTTCACGACGTGGACGTCGCTGCGCTCGGAGATCACCTCGATGATGCGCTGCTCGAACCGGTCGAGGACCTGGTCGAGCCCGGCCGGGTCGATGCGGGCCGACAGCGCGGTGTAGCCCACCACGTCCACGAACCCGACGGACAGCTCCACCTCCTGGGCGTTGGTCCGGGCGGCCACGGCGACCAGCTCGGAGCCGAGCTGCGCCTGGAGGTGGAGGCGGTAGTCCGCCTCGAGGAGCTCGCGCGAGACGGGCTCCAGCGACCGCGCCATCTCGGCCAGGGCGACCGAGACCGTGAGGTCGTCCGCGCCGGCCTGGCGCATCGGCAGCATCAGCTCGTCCCGGATCATGCTCACGTCGGAGCGGGCGATCGTGGCGAGCGCCGCGCCGCGCGCCCGCGCCGAACGGACCACGACGTCGAGCGGCAGCACGTCGAGCAGTCCCGAGACCAGCTCGGCCCAGCGGACGTCGTTGTCGGACAGCCGCTCCGCCGTCGGCAGACCGGCCGACGACCGGATCCGCCGGAGCACCGGGACGTCGAGCCCGCTGCGCTCGGCGACCTCCTCGAGCGTGTAGCGGCCCGTGTCGCCGACGACCTGCTGGGCGAGGACGAGCGGCACGCGCCGCTCGAGGACCGCCCGGCGTGCGTCGTGCTCCTCGACGCCGAGCTCCTGGAGCGCCCGGACGGTCTCGATGTCGTCCTCGTCGAGCACGGGCACGGGCAGACCGACGGCGTCCCGGACGAACGCCGGCAGCTGGCCGGTGAGCTCGCCGGCGGACGTCGGCCGCGCCGGCAGGTCGGCCTCGCCCGCGGCGCTGAGCGCGCCGTCCTCGCGTTCGGACACTGGTCGCCTCCGGTCAGCGGGCCTTCATCCGCAGCGCGCCGTCCAGTCGGATGACCTCGCCGTTGAGGTAGGGGTTCTCGACGATCTGCCGCACGAGCAGCCCGAACTCCTGCGGCTGGCCGAGCCGATGGGGGTGCGGGATGTCGGCCGCGAGCGCGTCGCGCGCCTCCTGGGGCAGGCCGGCGAGCATCGGCGTGTCGAACGTGCCGGGGGCGATCGTGACGACCCGGATGAGCTCGCGCGCGAGGTCCCGCGCGACGGGAAGGGTCAGCCCGACGATCCCCGCCTTCGATGCTGCGTAGGCGGCCTGGCCCACCTGCCCCTCGAACGCGGCGATCGAGGCGGTGTTGACGATGACCCCGCGCTCGTCGTCGCGTGGCTCCTGCGCGGCCATCGCGGCCGCCGCGAGGCGGATGACGTTGAACGTCCCGACGAGGTTCACCTGCACGGCCCGCGTGAACACGTCGAGGTCGTGGGGACCGGACCGGCCGACGGTCTTCTCGGCAGGGACGACGCCGGCGCAGTTGACCGCGATGTCGAGGCTCCCGAAGCGCTCGGTCGCCAGGGCGATCGCGTCCTCCACCCGGGGCGTGTCGGTGACGTCGGCGGGAGCGAACGCCGCACCGTCGCCGAGCTCGGCCGCGCGATCCTCGCCGGCGGACGACGGCAGGTCGACGAGCACGACGTTCGCGCCGGCGTCGTGCAGGGCGCGGGCCGTGGCGTTGCCGAGGCCCGAGGCTCCTCCGGTGATGAGCGCGGTCCTGCCCTGGATCTGCACGGATCCCTCCGGTGACGTGGGGACGAGCGGACCGGCGAGCCTACCGACGGACGGACGGTCCACCGGCCGTAACGCTTGGCGTCCGAGGGTCGCTCTCCGTGGTAGAGCTGCACACTACGCTGCGACCCGATCAGGGGTGGACATGACGCCGATGACGGTGCTGGTGGTGGAGGACGACGAGTCGCTCCGCCGACTCATCGTCGCGACGCTGCCCGACGACTGGACGCCGGTCGAGGCCGGGGACGGCATGGAGGCCATCGCCCTCGCCCGTCAGCACCACCCCGACGCGGTCATCCTCGACCACGACCTGCCCATGCTCGCCGGCGCGGACGTCTGCGAGGTCCTGCGACGGGAGACGTGGTCCAGCCACACCTGCATCGTGGCCCTGACGGGCTCGGACGACCGCCACGTCCGCCGCCGGTTCGCCGACGCCGGCGCCGACGCCTTCCTGCTCAAGCCCTTCAGCCCCGTCCAGCTCCTCGACCTCCTGGACCGGTGGGAGAGCCTGCGTGTCTGACCGCGACGTGCTGGCCGGGCGGCAGACCGGGTCGGCCGACCCGGAGGCGCTGCAACGCCAGGTGCTCGAGTACGCGCGCGACCTCCGGGTCGCGCTGCAGCGCAGCCGCGAGGCCACCCGCGACCTCGCCCGCACCCACCTCGAGACCGTCGCCGCCCTGGCCGCCGCCGTGGACGTCCGCGACGAGGTCACCGGCGGCCACGTCTACCGGGTGGCGAACTACGGAGCGATCCTCGCCCGCGACCTCGCCCCCGACCTCGTCGACGATCCACAGCTCGTGTACGGCTTCCTCCTCCACGACATCGGCAAGCTCGCGATCCCCGACGCCGTGCTGCGGAAGGAGGGCCCCCTCGATCCCGAGGAGCAGCGGATCATGCGCTCCCACGTCGAGCACGGCATCCGCTTCGTGAAGGGGGTGTCCTTCCTGCGCCCCGCCCTCAACATCATCGCGACCCACCACGAGCACGTCGACGGCTCCGGCTACCCCCGTGGCCTGCGGACCGACGAGATCCCGCTCGCCGCGCGCATGTTCATCGTGTGCGACGCCTTCGACGCGATGGTCCACGACCGGCCCTACCGCGACGCGCTCCCCGCTGAGCGCGCCCTCTCCGAGCTCGGCCGCCACGGCGGGACCCAGTTCGACCCCGACGTCATCGCCGCGGTCGAGCGCAACCTCGACGGGCTCACGGCGGTCGAGGACCGGCCGGCCATCCCGTCCCTGTCGGCCGCGGCGATGACCGGCCGGCGCCGGCGCGACGCGCAGCAGGCCGGCCACCAGGTCTTCGACGCCGTCGACCAGGCGATGGTGTTGATGTCGCCCGACGGTGCCATCCAGGACGCGAACCCGCGCTTCCTCGACCTGTTCGGGCTCGTCCAGGCGCCCGTCGGGATGCTCCTCCACGAGCTCGTCGACCGGTCGGTGCTCGGGCTCGGTGACCGCGCCGACGCGCGCACCCAGTGGGAGCAGCTCGAACGCGACCTCTTCCACGGCCGCCGCGAGGGCCGCTTCGTGCAGGCGGACGGGCGCGCCATGCGCTGGTTCTCGAACGTGATCCTCGGCGAGGGCGACGCCGTGATCGGCCGGGTGCTCGTCGTCGACCACCACACGGAGCCCGTCGCCGCCGGCGTCGTCGAGGACCTCCGGACCACGATCGGCTCGACGCTGCCGGACCTCCAGGCCCTCGCGGACGAGCTGGGCCTGCTCGCGGGGGTGGACGAGACGGACGACGCGACGGTCGGAGCCCGCGCGCAGCGCGTGCGGGACGGGCTCGAGCGACTCGAGGCGCTCGCGCGTCGGCTCGAGTCCGACGTCGCCGACGAGGTCGAGGCCGACGGCACCTGACCGTCCGCCACGTGGCGGAGGCGGCTCAGGAGGGCGCGGCCGCCCGGTCCGCCGCGCGCAGCAGGGCGGCCACCAGCTCGGTCTGCTCGCCGCTCTTCAGCACCAGCTCGACACCGAGCCGTTGGGTCTGCTGCCGCGCGTAGGTCCCGGCCACGGCGGTGTAGGCGACGAGGCCGACCTGCGGGTGCGACGCGCGCAGCGACTCGATCGCCTCGAAGCCGTTCATGCGCGGCATGAGGAGGTCCATCGCGACGACGTCGGGCGGGTCGGCGGCGACCATCTCGATGGCCTCGACGCCGTCGCCGGCGGAGCCGACCACCTGCAGCGCGTCGTCCAGGTCGAGCTGCACCGACAGGAGGAGTCGGAAGTCGATGTCGTCGTCCACGACGAGGACGCGCAACGGGGGCATCGCCATCAGCGGTCGACCCGACCCGGGTCGGTAGGGGCCTCGCGCGTGGGCAACATGACGACCGCGACGGCGCCGCCGTCCCGGCGCGGCTCGAGCGACACCGAGCCGCGCATGAACTCGGCGAGCCGACGGGCCACCGGGAGCCCGACCCCCATCCGGTCACCGGAGCGCATCACGGCGTGCTCGCCGCGGTAGAACAGCTCGAAGGCGTTGGCGAGGTCGCCCGGCGACAGCTGCGGCCCGGCCCCGCCGACGGTGAGGGTCGCGCGCTCGCCGAGGACGCGGATGCTGACCTCCACGGGCCCGTCGCCGTAGCGCACGACGTTGTCCAGCAGGTGGTGGAGCATCCAGCGGAGCGCGTCCGGGGCCACGCGCGCGGTGGCCGCGGGATCCGCGGTGACGTCGAGCGGCCGGTCGGAGCCGAGCTCGGCCCAGGCGACCTGCACGGCGTCGGCGAGCCGCACGTCCTCGGGCGCGCGCACCGGCAGGCGGGTCTCGATGCCGGCGGCCACGAGGACGTCGTCGAGGAGACGCTCGAGCCGGCGGGTGTTGCGCAGCAGTCCCTCGACGAGCTGGGTCCGCTGTGCCTCGTCGGTGGTGCGGGCGAGGACCTCGGCCTGGCCGCGGACGGTCGCCATGGGCGTCCGCAGCGCGTGGCCGACGACGTTCATCACCCGCTCGCGGACCTCGCGAAGGGCCGCCTGCTCGGCCGCGAGGTCGCGTGCCGGCCCGGCATCCACTGGCTCTGCGGCCACGCCCCGGCTCCGTCCGTCGACCACCCATCCGGGCGCATCGTAGGACATCTGTCCCACCCTGTCCCACGTTTCGCGAGGTCGTGGTCGCCGTCCGTGACGCCCGTTCCGCCCGTTGCGGAGCGTCGGTCGGGCGCCGCCACCCGGGGTGTCGCGCGTGCCCGGTACCGTCCGCGGGATGCCCGACGACGTGCTGGAGCGCTTCAGCGAGCCCGTCCGCGAGTGGTTCCGCACCACCTTCGCGGCGCCCACCGCTGCCCAGGCACAGGGGTGGCCGGCGATCGCCGACGGCCAGCACACCCTCATCCTCGCCCCGACCGGCTCCGGCAAGACGCTGACCGCGTTCCTGTGGGCCATCGACCGCCTGATGACCTCCCCGGTGCCGGCGAAGGACGAGCGTCTGCGGGTCGTCTACGTCTCGCCGTTGCGGGCGCTGGCGGTCGACGTCGACCGCAACCTCCGCGCACCGCTGCGTGGGATCTCGCTCGCCGGCGAACGGCTCGGGGTCGAGGTCCACGAGCCCACGGTGGGCGTCCGGACCGGCGACACGCCCGCCGCGGAGCGGCAGCGGATCGCGCGCACGCCCCCGGACGTGCTCATCACCACGCCCGAGTCGCTCTACCTGATGCTCACGTCGCAGGCACGGTCGGTGCTGCGCAGCGTCGAGGTCGTGATCATCGACGAGATCCACGCGCTCGCCCCGACGAAGCGCGGCACCCACCTGGCGCTGTCGCTCGAGCGGCTCGAGGAGGAGGTCCTGCGGGGTGGGGCCGACGGGCTCGGCGAGGCCGACCCCGACCGCCGTCCGCCCCAGCGGATCGCGCTGTCCGCGACCCAGCGTCCGCTCGAGGAGGTCGCCCGGTTCCTCGGCGGCTTCGAGGCCCGCGCCCCGCACGACCCCGACGCCCGGCCGCGCGAACGCCCGGTGACGATCGTCGACGCCGGCATCCGCAAGGAGCTCGACCTCGAGGTCATCGTCCCGGTCGAGGACATGGCCGCGCTCGGCACCGTCGAGGAGGACCCGCTGTCGGGCCCGGCCGCCGGGGGGCCGACGCGTCGCAGCATCTGGCCCGCGATGCACCCGCGGCTGCTCGACCTCGTCCTCGAGCACCGGTCGACCCTGATCTTCGTCAACGCGCGGCGCCTCTCCGAGCGGCTCGCGGCACGGCTGAACGAGCTGCACGCGCTGCGGGTGCGGGCCGAGAAGCTCCGGGAGGCCGGCATCGACCCGGAGTCCGACGCGGCGCTCGCGATCGTCACCGAGCCCGTGCCGGAGCTCGTCATGGCCCACCACGGGTCGCTGTCGCGGGAGCGCCGGCTGCGGATCGAGGACGAGCTCAAGGGCGGTCGCCTGCGCGGCCTCGTCGCCACGTCGAGCCTCGAGCTCGGCATCGACATGGGCGCGGTCGACCTGGTCGTGCAGGTCGAGTCCCCCGGTGCGGTCAGTCGGGGCCTGCAGCGCATCGGCCGCTCCGGGCACCAGGTGGGTCAGCCCTCCCGCGGCAAGCTCTTCCCCAAGTACCGCGGCGACCTCGTCGAGATGGCGGTCGTCGTCGAGCGCATGCACGCCGGGCTCATCGAGGAGACCCGCTACCCGCGCACCCCGATCGACGTCCTCGCCCAGCACGTCGTCGCGATGTCGGCGATGGACGACTGGACCGTCGACGACCTCCTCGCCACCGCCCGGCGGGCGGCGCCGTTCGCGGACCTGACCGCCGAGGTGCTGCACAACGTGCTCGACCTCCTCGCCGGCCGGTACCCCAGCGACGAGTTCGCGGAGCTCCGCCCCCGCATCGTGTGGGACCGGGTCACCTCGACCATCCGCGGCCGCCCCGGGGCGCAGCGCCTCGCCGTGACCAACCCCGGCACGATCCCCGACCGCGGCCTCTTCGGCGTGTTCCTCCCCGACGGCACCCGCGTCGGCGAGCTCGACGAGGAGATGGTCCACGAGTCCCGCGTCGGCGAGACGTTCCTGCTCGGCGCGTCGACCTGGCGCATCGAGGACATCACCCACGAACGGGTCGTCGTCACGCCGGCGCCGGGCCAGCCGGGCAAGATGCCGTTCTGGCACGGCGACGGCCCCGGCCGTCCCTTCGAGCTCGGCCAGGCGCTCGGGGCGTTCGTCCGCGAGGTGCTGGCCTCCGCCGACGGCGACCGCGACCGGGCGGTCCGCCACCTCCAGGAACGCTCCGGCCTCGACGCGTGGGCGGCCGACAACCTCGTCGCCTACCTGGAGGAGCAGCGCGAGGCGTCCGCGGTGCCCGACGACCACACCATCGTCGTCGAGCGCTTCCGCGACGAGATCGGCGACTGGCGGGTCGTGCTCCTGTCGCCGTTCGGGGCCCAGGTGCACGCGCCCTGGGCGATGGCGCTCGAGCGACGGCTCACGGAGGCCGGCTTCGACCCGGAGCTCCTGTGGTCCGACGACGGCATCGTCATCCGCCTGCAGGAGGCCGAGGACGAGCTCGACCTCGACCTGCTGCTGATCGACCCGGACGAGATCGAGCACCTCGTCGTCGACCAGCTCGCCGGCACGGCGCTGTTCACGACCCTGTTCCGCGAGGCCGCGGGGCGTGCCCTGCTGCTGCCCCGCCGCCGTCCCGGCCAGCGGACCGCGCTGTGGCAGCAGCGCCAGCGCGCCGCCAACCTCCTCCAGGTCGCGTCGCGGTACCCGACCTTCCCGATCCTGCTCGAGACCACCCGCGAGCTGCTGCGCGACGTCTTCGACCTGCCGGCCCTGCGTCAGCTCCTCGCCGACCTCCGCGCCCGCAAGGTGCGCATCGTGCCGGTGGCGACCGAGCACGCGTCCCCGTTCGCCCAGTCGCTGCTGTTCAGCTGGGTCGGGCAGTACATGTACGAGTACGACGCGCCGCTGGCCGAGCGCCGCGCCACGGCCCTCGCGCTCGACCGCGACCTCCTGCGCGAGCTCCTCGGTGGCGACGAGCTGCGCGAGCTGATCGACCCCGACGTGCTCGCCGAGCTCGAGCTCGAGCTGCAGCTCTTGACCGACGACCGCCGCGCCCGCAGCGCCGACGAGGTCACCGACGTCCTGCGCCGGCTCGGCGACCTCAGCCTCGACGAGCTCGTCGCGCGGTCGCACGCCGACGCCGAGGCGGTCAGCGCCTGGGTCGACCAGCTCGTCGACGAGCGCCGCGCCATCCAGGTGCGGGTCGCCGACGAGGACCGCGTCGCGGCGGCGGAGGACGCCAGCCGGCTGCGCGACGCCGTGGGGGTGGCGCTCCCGCCGGGGCTGCCGGCCGCGTTCACCGACCCGGTCGACGACCCGCTCGCCGACCTGGTGTCCCGCTACGCCCGCACCCACGGGCCGTTCCACACCCGGGCGGTGGCGTCACGGCTGGGGATCCCGGTCCCCCGGGTCGAGGCGGCACTGCTCCACCTGGAGGCCGGCGAGCGCGTGCTCCGGGGCGAGTTCCGGCCGGGCGGCGTCGAGCGCGAGTGGATCGACGTCGAGGTGCTGCGGCGCCTGCGTCGGCGCTCCCTGGCCGCGCTCCGCCGTGAGGTCGAGCCGGTCGACGGGCCGGCGCTCGGCCGCTTCCTCCCCGCCTGGCACGGAGTGGGCGGGCCGCCGCGGCGCGGGGTGGACGCGCTCGTCGAGGTGGTGGGCCAGCTCCAGGGCGCCCCGGTCCCGGCGTCGGTGCTCGAGGCCGACGTCCTCCCCGACCGGCTGGCCGGGTACTCCCCTGCCGATCTCGACCAGCTGCTCGCGACCGGCGAGGTCGTGTGGCTCGGGGCCGAGCCGCTCGGGAGCGCGGACGGTCGGCTCGTCCTGTGCTTCCGCGAGCAGGCCCACCTCCTCGCGCCCGAGCCGCCCGAAGAGCCCCCCGCTGGCGAGGTGCACGACGCCCTCCGGACGCACCTCGCGGCCGCCGGCGCGTCGTTCTGGCCCGACCTGCTGGTGGCGTCCGGCGTCCCGGACGACCAGCTCGTGCTGGACGCGCTGTGGGACCTGGTGTGGGCCGGCGAGGTCACCAACGACACGTTCGCGCCGATCCGTGGCCTCCTCGCCGGCAAGCCGCGGGCGACCCGGGGACGCCCGCGGCCGGGCCGGGTCCGGCGGCTCGGGCCGGCGTCCGCGGCGGGCCGGTGGTCCTCGACCGAGCGGCTCGTCGCACCCGGCGGCAACCGGGCCCCGGCGACGGCCGCCGCGCTCGCCAGGGCCGAGCAGCTGCTCGAGCGCCACGGCGTCGTCACGCGCGAATCCGTGCGCGCAGAGGCGATCCTCGGCGGTTTCAGCGTGGTCTACCCGGTGCTGAAGGCGATGGAGGAGACCGGCCAGGTGCGCCGCGGCTACTTCGTCGAGGGCCTCGGCGGGGCGCAGTTCGCCCTGCCGGGCGCGGTGGACCGCATGCGCACGTACCGCGACGTCCCCGAGGATGCCGGGCCCGACGTGGCCGTGCTCGCCGCGACCGACCCCGCGCAGCCGTACGGCGCGGCGCTGGCCTGGCCCGTGTCCGACGGCCGCCCCGCGCGGGCCGCCGGCGCGTACGTCGTGCTCGTCGACGGCGAGCCCGCGCTCTACCTCGAGCGGGGCGCACGCAGCGTCGCCACGTTCCCGACCACCGAGGCCCACGCGGCGGTCGCGCTCGACGCGCTGGCCGGCCTCGTGCGCCGCGGTCGGCTGCGCAAGCTCGACCTCGCGAAGGTCGACGGCCAGCCGATCCACGACACGGTCTGGCCCGAGCGGCTCGAGGCCGCCGGCTTCACCGCCGGGCACCGCGGCTTCACGCTGCGCCGTTGAACCCGTCTTTCCGGACGAGAGGTGCAATAGGGGTATCACGGACGTGCGTGCCCCGACATCCTCGGAATCCCCTCTGGAACCCCCTACATTGGCTCTCGAACCACTTACCGATCATGGAGGCACACAGCATGGCCGATTCCGTCGTCGTCCAGAGCAAGGTCAAGGAGGCCGTCAAGGGCCTCGACCTGCGCATGGACGGGAACCTCGCCGACGCACTCAACGAGCGGGTGCACCAGATCCTCCGCGACGCTGCCAAGCGCGCGAAGGAGAACGGGCGCTCGACCCTGCGGCCCTACGACCTGTAGGTCGAGGACACGTCGACGGACCCCCGGCTCTCGCGCCGGGGGTCCGCTCGTTCGGCGACCGTCGCGACCGGAGGCGTGAGCGATGCCGGAGGGGGACACGATCCACCGGGCCGCGGCCCGACTGCGGGCCGTGCTGGCCGGCCGCCGGCTGGAGCGGTTCGACGCACCGCGGCTGCCACCGCCGCTCCCCGGGGCCGGCGCCACCATCGGGCGGATCGAGGCCCGCGGCAAGCACCTCCTGGTGTGGTTCTCGGACGGGTTCGTGCTGCACACCCACCTCCGGATGACCGGCTCGTGGCACCTCGCCCGGCCGGGCGAGCGCTGGCAGCGCCCCGCCTCGCAGATGCGCGCCCTCGTCGCCGTGCCGGGGGCGGTCGCCATCTGCTTCAACGCGCCGGTCGTGGAGGTGCTCGACGCCGGCGCCGTCGAGCGTCACCCGACGCTCCGCCGGCTCGGCCCCGACCTCACCGCGCCCGAGCCCGACCTCGACCGCGCCGTGGAGCGGATGGCGAGCATCCCGCCGCCGGACGCGCCGATCGCCGACGTCCTCCTCGACCAGCGCGTCGCCTCGGGCATCGGCAACGTCTACAAGTCCGACGTCTGCTTCCTCCACGGCGTCGACCCCCGCACCCCCCTCTCCGCCGTCCCCACCGAGGTGCGCCGGTCGATGCTGGAGGACGCGAGCCGGCTGCTGGAGGCGAACCTCGCCACCGTGCGCCGCACGACCGTGCCGGGCGCGGCCGACGGCACCGTGTGGGTCTACGGACGCGAGGGCCGACCCTGCCGCCGCTGCGGCACCCCGATCACCTACGCCCGGGTCGGCCTGCACGCGCGCGGCACCTACTGGTGCCCGGTGTGCCAGCCGCCCGGCGGGCACGTGCCCGGGGTCGCCTCCGCCGACCCGTCCGCCCCCTAGGGTCCGGCGCGATGGACCTCCCCTTCCTCCTCCTGCTCGTCCTCGGCGGTGCCGTGGCCGCCGGGCTCGCGTGGTGGCAGCACCACCAGAAGGCCAAGCGACGCGAGGCCCTGTTCGCGCTCGCCAAGCGGTACGGCCTGACCTACACGCGCGTGGACGCGATCGGGGTGGGCAGCCTGCCCTTCCGCTTCCTCCGGCGGGGCGACGACCGAGGCGTCGAGAACGTCATCACCGGGACGCTCGACGGCAGGCCGGTGGCGCTGTTCGACCTCTGGGTCATGCACGAGACGCGCGACAGCAAGGGCCACCGCTCGCGGCGCTACGAGCACTTCACCTGCGGCACCGCGATCGTCGACGACGCCTGGTGGCCCGGGATGACGCTCAAGCCCGAGTCGGCGCTCACGCGCATCGGCGGCGCCGTCGGGATGCGCGACCTCCAGTTCGAGTCCGACGACTTCAACCGCAGCTGGCACGTCACGTGCCGCGACCAGCGCCTCGCCTACGCCTTCGTCGACGCGCGCATGATGCAGTGGCTGCTGATGGCCGGCACCGAGTTCCGGTTCGACGTCTTCGGCAGCCACGTCCTCGCCATCTGCGACCGGCTGGAGCCGAGCTCGTGGCTGACCCTCCACCACGCGCTGGCGCAGTTCGTCGAGCGCATCCCGCCGGTCGCACGCGAGCTGTACCCGCTGCCGGACTAGCCTCCCACCAGGCCGCGGGGGCGGCCCGGGCTCGGAGGCGGACGTGGAGGTCCTGTACGCGGTGGGGGCGCTGGCCCTCGTCGTCCTCCTGTGGGGTCTGGTGAGCTACAACCGGTTCGTGGAGCAGCGCAACCTCATCCGGGACTCGTGGAGCAACGTCGAGACCGAGCTGCAGCGCCGCTACGACCTCATCCCGAACCTCGTCGAG
>JAHWJY010000301.1 GCA_019348135.1 Actinomycetota bacterium | reverse complement strand
CCGTGCGGAGCCAGATCCCCAAGGAGCTCGACCCGCCGGCGACGGCGCAGTCCGCGATCGGCCAACGCGACGTCCGCATCACCCCGCTGCAGGCGGCGCTGGTCGCGGCGGCCATCGCCAACGAGGGCAAGCTCATGCGCCCGCACGTGGTGTCCCAGGTGCGCGAGGCGGTGAGCGGCCGGCCCCTCGCCGGCGCCGACACGGGGGTGTGGAGCGAGGGCCGCTTCGACGGGCAGGCCGTCAGCCCGCAGACGGCACAGCAGCTGCGCGAGATGATGGTCGCCGTCGTCAGCGACGGCACCGGCCGGCAGGCGGCGATCGGGGGCGTGGAGGTCGGCGGCAAGACCGGGACGGCGCAGGTCCCCGGCGAGAGCTCGACGGTGTGGTTCATCGGCTTCGCCGAGGACCGCGTCGCCGTCGCCGTGGTGCTCCCCGACGCCGGCGGCGACGCCACGGGCGGTGGCGTGGCGGCGCCGCTCGCCCGTGCCGTCATGGAGGCCGCCCTGTCGACGACCGGGGCCCCCTGATGGTCGCCGAGGGGATCGTGATCAACGACCGCTACCGGCTCGACCGGGTGATCGGCCGGGGCGGCATGGCGGACGTGTACGCCGGGCACGACAGCCTCCTCGACCGCCCCGTCGCGGTGAAGGTGCCGCTGCCCGCGTACCGCGACGACGACCGCTTCGCACGTCGCTTCGCGAAGGAGGCCCGCGCCGCCGCCGCGCTGAACCACCCCAACGTGGTGGCGATCTTCGACCGCGGCGACGACGGCGAGATCCCCTACCTCGTGATGGAGCTCGTGACGGGGTCGAGCTTGCGGTCGATGATCGACACCCGCGGGTTCACCGAGACCGAGGCGCTCGCGATCGCCCGCGACGTGTGCGCCGGCCTCGAGTACGCCCACGACCACGGCTTCGTCCACCGGGACCTCAAGCCCGACAACGTGCTCCTCACCGACGACGGGGTCATCAAGGTCACCGACTTCGGCATCGTCCGCGCCATCGGCGACCGCAGCATCACCTCGACCCGGCCCCTCGGCAGCGTCGCGTACGTCTCGCCCGAGCAGGCCACGGGCCGCGAGGTCGACGCGCGCAGCGACCTGTACTCGCTGGGGGTCGTCCTCTACGAGATGCTGACGGGCACGCGACCGTTCGAGGCGGACTCGCCGGTCAAGGTGGCGCTCGCGCACATCGAGACCGCCCCGACCCCCCCGCGCGACGTCGTCCACAGCATCTCGCCGGCGACCGAGGCCGTGGTGCTGCGCGCGCTGCAGAAGTCACCGGACGACCGGTTCGCGTCCGCGGGCGAGATGCTGGCGGCGATCGAGCGGGCGAGCCAGGGGACCGAGGCGGCCACCGCGGTCCTGCCCGCCGAGGTCGCGGGCGCCCCGACCGCCGTGGACGGGGACGCCCCGACCGCCGCCATCGACGCGCCGACGCTGCCCCCGTTCCCCCAGGGCGGGGACGCCGGACCGGGCGACACGACGGCGGCGCCCCACGATCCGGGCACGTCCGCGCCGCGCCGCGACCGGGCACGCAACCTCGCCGGGAGCACGCGCCAACGGGTCGCCGTCGGCGCCCTGGCGGTCCTCGCGGTCATCGTCGGCGCGCTGCTGTTCCCCTCGGCGGGCGTCGTGGACGTGCCGGAGCTCGTCGGCATCGACGGCCAGGACGCCCGCGCCGTGCTGGCCGACCGCGACCTCGGCATCTTCGTCACGGGCTTCGACGAGGACGCCGGACTCCCCGACGGGGCGGTGGTACGGACCGATCCGCCGGCCGGCAGCCGCATGCGGCGCGGCGGCGTCGTCAAGGTCGTGCTCTCCGGCCCGCCCGAGGACTGAGCGGGTCGGTTGGTAGGCTCGCGACGGCCCGACGGGCGCCGCGACCCGTGGTCCCGACCCCCGTGGCCCGACGCGGTGGCCGCTCCCCCGGCCCCACCCCTGGCCCCCCGAAGAAGGCGACTGTCCGTGCCCGACGAGCGTCTCCTCGGCGGCCGCTACCGGGTCGACCGGCTGATCGGTCGCGGCGGGATGGCCGAGGTGCACGCCGCCCACGACGAGATCCTCGACCGCTCCGTGGCCGTCAAGATCCTGCTGCCGCGGTTCCGCGACGACGACCAGTTCGTGGCGCGGTTCCGGCGCGAGGCCCAGGCGTCGGCGTCCCTCAACCACCCCAACATCGTCGGTGTCTACGACACCGGCGAGCACGACGGGCTGCCCTTCATCGTGATGGAGCTGGTCCGGGGCCGGTCCCTGCAGGAGGTGCTCGCCGCCGGCGGGCTGACCGAGGAGCGGGCGCTCGAGGTCGTCGCCGAGGTGTGCGCGGCGCTGCAGTACTCCCACGACCGCGGGCTGATCCACCGCGACGTCAAGCCGGGCAACATCCTGCTCGCCGACGACGGCACCGTGAAGGTCACCGACTT
>JAHWJY010000300.1 GCA_019348135.1 Actinomycetota bacterium | reverse complement strand
CGCCGTGACGGCGTACGCCGCTGCCCGCGCGGACCTGTGAGGCCCGCGCGAGACCGGGAGGGACGGATGGACGGGAGCGACCCGACTCCCTCCCGCGACGCGGCGTTCGACCTCCTCCCCGAGGCGGTCGTCGTCGTCGGACGCGAGGACCGTCGGATCCGGCACGTCAACGACCGGGCCGTCGCCCTCCTCGCCGTGGGTCGGGACGATCTCGGGGAGCCCTTCGCGAAGGCCGTCCCACTGATCGACGACGCCGGCAACGTCTGCAGCGACGTGATCGCGCCGGCGGGACGCTCCGTCGACCGCCTCGCCGAGCGGGTCCTGCGCGTCGTCCTGCCGGACGGTCGCAAGCGTCCCGTGTCGGTCGCCGGCCGGATCGTCGGGGACGAGGTCGTGCTCACGTTCCGCAGCGCCGGCCGGCGCGAGCGCGTCGACGCGGCGCGCAGCGACCTGGTCGCGACCGTCTCGCACGAGATCCGCTCGCCGCTCACGAGCGTGAAGGGCTTCACGAAGACCCTGCTGCTGAAGTGGGAGCGCTTCAGCGACGAGCAGAAGCGGACCATGCTCGAGACCGTCAACGAGGACGCCGACCGTGTCACGCGCCTGCTGGGCGAGCTCCTCGACGTGTCGCGCATCGACGCCGGCCGCGTGCAGCTGCACCGGCAGCGCGTCGACGTCGGCGCCGTCGCGCTGCGCGTGGCCGAGAAGGTGAGCCACCGCCCCGAGGGCGCGGGACGCGACGTCAGCATCGTCGCGGCGGGGGAGCTGCCGTCGATCCACGCCGACCCCGACAAGGTCGAGCAGATCCTCACGAACCTGGTGGAGAACGCGCTGAAGTACGCCCCGGAGTCGTCGGTCCGGGTGGAGGTCTCCGCGGACGGGGCGAGCGGGGGGGTGCACATCGCGGTCAGCGACGACGGGCCGGGCATCCCGCACGACCAGACGCGCCGCATCTTCGAGAAGTTCGGCCGCGGGCGCGGGCAGCGCCGGGCGGGGACCGGCCTCGGCCTCTACATCACCCGCGGGCTGGCGCACGCGATGGGCGGTGACGTCACCTGCGAGTCCACGGTCGACGTGGGCTCGACGTTCCGCGTGCGGCTGCCGGCCGGCGGGTTCGAGTTCGACCCCGACGGCGACTGAGGGCGTGCAGCGCTTCCTCCCCGACGCCGGCGACGAGTCGCTCGCCGACGTCTACGCCGACCTGACGCTGCCCGACGCGGCGGCACGCCCCTACGTCTACGTGGGGATGGTCGCGTCCGTGGACGGGTCCGCCGTCGTGGACGGTCGCAGCACCGGGCTCGGCGGCGCCGCCGACCGGGCGGCCTTCCGTCGGCTGCGTGAGACCTGCGACGTGATCCTGGTCGGGGCGGGCACGGTGCGCGGAGAGGACTACCGCCCGCCCAGGGCCCCCGACGACGTGGTCGCGCGTCGCGCCGCCCGCGGGTTGGCCGCCCGCGCGACCATCGCCGTCGTGACGGCGAGCGGCCAGCTCGACGCGGACGCCCGGCTGTTCGCCGACCCGACGTACCGCCCGGTGGTGGTGACGTCGGCGGCCACGGACGTCGCGCACCTCGCCGACGTGGCCGACGTCGTCCGGTGCGGGGAGGTGGCGGTGGACCTCCGGCTCGCGCTCGAGCGGCTCGCCGCGCGCGGCGCGGCGCACGTCCTCTGCGAGGGCGGACCGAGCCTGAACGCCTCGCTCCTGCGGGCCGGACTCGTCGACGAGCTGTTCCTGACGGTCGCGCCGGCCCTGGTCGGCAGCTCCCCGCACCGCATCCTCGACGGAGCGCTCGACGCTCCCGTCGAGCTGGAGCTCGTGGGGCTGCGCCACCACGAGGGGGAGCTGCTGCTGCGCTACCGCGTCCGGCGCCCGGCCCCGCCGACGGGGGGTCCTCCGGCCGGCGGGGAACCGTCGCGCTAGGCTCGGTCGACGTAGGCATCGCCGCCACGCCCGGGAGAGACGACCTTGAACGACGCCCTGCAGAAGTACCTCCAGGCCGCGACCGGCCTGACGACGCTCACGAAGTCGAAGGCCGAGAACATCGCCAAGCAGCTCGTGAAGCAGGGTGAGGCGGCGACCGACAACGTCGGCGAGCTCGTCGACGACCTGCTCGACAAGCAGCGCAAGAACCGCGAGGCGATCTCGGCGTTGGTCAAGGCCGAGACCCAGCGCGCCGTGCGCGCCATGGGCCTGGCCACCACGACCGAGGTCGACCGTCTCCAGAAGCAGGTCGCGGACCTCAAGCGGGAGCTCGCCAAGGCGGAGTCGAAGTCCGCGGCCTCCGGCGCGAAGGCGTCCGCGAAGACCTCGACCTCCGGCAAGGAGACCGCCGGCAAGAGCCCGGCGAAGAAGGCGGCGAAGAAGACCGCGAAGAAGACCACGGCCAAGAAGGCCGGCGGGAAGAAGTCGACCGCGAAGAAGTCGA
>JAHWJY010000116.1 GCA_019348135.1 Actinomycetota bacterium | reverse complement strand
CACGCACTCGATCTCGTTGTACGTGGGCAGGACGACGGAGACGTCCACGGAGCTGATCGGCGTGACCTCACGGGAAGGGAAGGCGGCCGCCCCAGGGTAGCGCCGGCAGGGGGTCAGACCTGGGTGCGGGCCCAGGCGACCGTGCGCTCGAGACCCTCGCGGAGGTCGACCGTGGGCGCCCAGCCCAGCTCGCGCTCGGCGACGGTGGTGTCCGGCTGGCGGACCTCGGGGTCGTCGGTGGGGCGGGGCGTGTAGGTGATGCCGGGGTGCGCGCCGACGACGTCCTGGATCGTCTCGGCCAGCTCGCGCATCGTGAGCTCGTGCGGGTTGCCGATGTTGCAGGGGTCGGTGTAGTCCGACACGAGCAGCCGCAGGATCCCCTCGACGAGGTCGTCGACGTAGCACAGCGACCGGGTCTGGGTGCCGTCCCCGTGCACGGTCAGCGTCTGGCCCTGGATCGCCTGGCGGATGAAGGTCGGGACGGCACGCCCGTCGTTCATACGGAGACGAGGGCCATACGTATTGAAGATCCGGACGACGCGGGTGTCGACGCCGTGGGCGCGGTGGTAGGCGAAGGTCAGCGCCTCGGCGAAGCGCTTGGCCTCGTCGTAGACCCCGCGCGGACCGATCGGGTTCACGTGCCCCCAGTAGGTCTCGGGCTGGGGGTGGACCTGCGGGTCGCCGTAGACCTCGGACGTGGAGGCGAGGAGGAACCGGGCGCCCTTGGACTTCGCGAGGCCGAGCGCCTTGTGCGTGCCGAGCGAGCCGACCTTCAGCGTCTGGATCGGCAGCTCGAGGTAGTCGATCGGCGACGCCGGCGAGGCGAAGTGGAGGATGTGGTCGAC
Organism: Actinomycetota bacterium; assembly: GCA_019348135.1. GTDB lineage: Bacteria > Actinomycetota > Nitriliruptoria > Nitriliruptorales > Nitriliruptoraceae > JAHWJY01. The sequence continues at coordinate 6,449 of JAHWJY010000116.1, read as the reverse complement.
GTCACCCGGCACGTGCAGGAAGTCGGTGACGTCGTACTTCACGAACCGGAAGCCGTCGCGCCCGAGGAGGTGCTCGATGTTGCCGGTCGAGCCGGTCGCGAGGTTGTCGATCGCCACCACCTCGGCGCCCTCGTCGAGCAGCCGCTCGCACAGGTGCGAGCCGAGGAAGCCCGCTCCCCCGGTGACGACGACCCTGGCTCCCTCCAGTCCGAGAGCCGTCACGCGGAGGCTCGCGGGGCCGGCTTGCCGATCGCCTGGTAGTGGATGCCGATCGCGGCGAGCGCCTCGCCGTCGAGGGCGTTGCGGCCGTCGACCACGATCGGGTAGGCGAGCGCGTCCTTGAGGGCCTGCGGGTCGATCGCCTTGACCTCGTCCCACTCGGTCGTGACGACGGCGGCGTGCGCGCCCCGGCAGGCCTCGATCGGGTCGTCGAAGAGCTCGACCGCGTCGCCGAGCTCCTCCTTGACGTTGGCGAGCGCCACCGGGTCGTAGATGCGCACGGTCGCGCCCTCCTCGAGGAGCATCCGTGCGAGGTGCAGCGCCGGCGCCTCGCGGAGGTCGTCGGTCCCGGGCTTGAACGCGGCGCCGAGCAGCGTCACGGTCTTCTCGTTCAGGTGCCACAGCTCGTTGCGGAGCTTGTCGAGCACGACGTTGCGCTGCTCGCAGTTGATGCGCTCGACCTCCTCGAGGAGGGTGAACTCGTAGCCGACCTGCCGCGAGAGGTGGATGAACGCGTCCACGTCCTTCGGGAAGCACGAGCCGCCGTAGCCGAGCCCGGCGTAGAGGAACTGGCGGCCGATGCGCTGGTCGAAGCCCATGCCGTCGGCGACCTGGTCGACGTCGGCACCGACCCGCTCGCACACCTGCGCGACGGCGTTGATGAAGCTGATCTTGGTCGCGAGGAACGCGTTGCTGGCGTGCTTGATCAGCTCCGCGGTCGGCACGTCGGTCTCGACCACCGGCATGCCGTCCTCCTCGACGACCGTCCGGTAGACCTCGCGCAGCGCGTCGCGGGCACGCTCGGAGCCGGTGCCGTAGACGATCCGGTCCGGGTGGAGCGTGTCCTGGACGGCCGCGCCCTCGCGGAGGAACTCCGGGTTGGAGGCGACGTCGATGCTGACCGGCGAGTCGAGGCCGGCCTGCTCGCGCGCGATCACCTGGGTCAGCCGCGCCCCGGTGTTGGCGGGCACGGTCGACTTCTCGACGAGGACGACGGAGGTGCGCGCGTGCTTGGCGACGTTGCGACCGACGGCCTCGACGTAGGAGAGGTTGGGGCCTCCCCCCGGCAGGGGCGGGGTGCCGACGCACACGAACACGACCTCCGCGCCGTCGAGGGCCCGTTCGATGTCGGTCGTGAAGGTCAGCCGCCCGGCCGAGACGACCTCGTCGAGGAGCTCCGGGAGACCGGGCTCGAAGAACGGCACGCCGCCCTTCTGGAGCGTCTCGATCTTGCGCGAGTCGTCGTCCATGCCGACGACCTCGTGCCCCCAGCGGGCGAAGCAGGCGGCCGACACGAGACCGACGTGACCGACGCCGACGACGGTGATCTTCACGGTTGCCTCCGGAGGATGGACGGCCGCACGATACCCCTCACCCTCCGCCGCCTCCCCCCAGCGAGCTGTCGTCGATCCCGGGATGCACGTCCGGGTCGAGCCTGCCCCCGTCCGGGAGGTCGTGGTGGTGGACGTGTCCCGTGTTGTGGGTGTCGACGTAGCCGTCGGGCAGCAGCTCTCCGTACGACGGCTCGTGGACGAGGCCCGTGGGTGGCTGCTCGGGGGCGGGTGCGATCTCGCCCGTCGTCAGGAAGGTCATCACGTCGAGCCCCAGGGCGTCGGCGTCCACCGTGCTGGCCACGTGCCAGCGGAACCGCCCATCCGGCAGCTCGGTGGTGAGGTCGCGTTCCTCGGGCTCGGCGACGTTGCCCGCGGCGTCCAGCACGATCAGCACCGTCGGGCGTGCGAGCAGCCGGTCGTGGTTGCGGACGACGAGCCCGATCTCGTCGCTGGTCAGGCGCACCAGCGACCCGACCGGGAAGAGTCCGAGGAGACCGACGAAGACCCGCACGACGCGCGGGTCGAACCCGCGGCCCATGCCCGACTCGAGGATGCCGAGCGCGTCGCGACGTGCCGAGGCGGCGCGGTAGGCCCGCTTCGACGTGATCGCGTCGAAGCAGTCGGCCACGGACACGAGCCGGGCGGGCACGGACGGATGCGGGCGGTGCGACAGGCGCGGGTAGCCCGAGAGGTCGTAGGCGGCGTGGTGCTCGAGCACCACCGTGGCGGCCGGGTGGAACAGCCCCTCCTGCGTGCCGAAGACGAGGCTCGCCCCGTCGACGGGGTGCTTCTGCACGATGCGCCACTGCTCCTCGGACAGCTTCCCGACGTGGAACAGGACGTCCTCGGGCATGTGCACCTTGCCGACGTCGTGGAGCAGCCCGCCGAGGCCCAGCGAGACGACCTGGTCGCGCCGCAGGCCGATGGCCTGACCGAGCGCGATCGACAGCAGACCGACGTTCAGCATGTGGTAGTAGGTGTACTCGTCGTACGACTTCACGGTGGTCAGCAGGAGCGCGTTGGCCGGGGCGTTCGCGACCTCGTCGGTCAGCTGCTCGACGACCGCCGTGGCGGACGCGAGGTCGACCGGCTTGCCGCTCGACACACGGACCGCCGTCTCGCGGAGGACCTCGAGGCCCATCGCGTAGGCGCGCCGCAGGTCGGTGAGGTCCACGTCCGACGCGTCACCGTCGTCCTCGGGCGGCAGGAGCCGGTTGCACCGGATCCCGCCCAGCCGTTCGGCGAGCGGTCGCTCGCCCTCGACGAGCTGGACGAGCTGCCCCAGGTCGTCCTCCGTGGTGGCGGTCGTGAACTCCAGCGACACGACCCCCGCACGCTCGAGGGCGTCGACGAGCCGGAACAGCGACAGCGATTCCCGCGACAGCAGCGTCGGTCCGAGGTAGATGCTGTGCCGTGCGACGATCAGCGCCGGGTCGGTGCCCATCGCGGCCTGCAGCGCCCGGACCGCGGTCAGGAGCTCCCGCAGGGCCTCCCGCCGGTGCGGATGTCCCGAGGGGTAGAGCGCGAAGATCTGGCGGGCCGACGACAGCGACCGCAGGACCGGTCCGGCGAGGCCGATGGACACCGGGCTGGGGGTGGGGAGCGAGACGCTCATCGTCCGCCTCCGGCCCGCGAGCGCGCCAGCCGGCGCGCCTGTCGACGGAGCGGGCCCGGCAGGCGCGGTTCGGCGCCCCGCGCGGCCAGCTCGCCGAGCAGGCGCGGGACCTCGTTCGACGGATGGGTCGCCAGCGCATCGAGCGCCAGCCGGCGCTCCTCGCCCTCGCCGCGGGCCACCAGGTCGGCGAGCGCCCGCGCGGCCAGGTCGGAGCGGATGCCGGCGAGGGCGTGGACGGCGGCCGTCGCCACCTGGGCGCTGGGATCGTCGGCCATCCGTCGCAGGTACGACGCGGCGTCAGCCCCGGCACAGGCCACGAGGCTCCGGACGACCTCGCGCCGGACCGCCGGGTCCGGGTGGTGGACGAGCCCGGCCAGCGTCGGGATCGCCTCGGGGGACGGGCCGACCCGCCCGAAGATGGTCACGATGTTGCGGGCGACGTACCACCGGTCGTCGTCGACGCGCTCGGCGAGGACGTCGAGGTGGCCGGGCGCGAGCGCCGCGGCCAGCGCGATGAGCCCGGCCCGTCCCGACGCCGCCTCCTCGACCGTGAGGACGTCCAGGACGGCCGCCAACGCCCCGGCCCCGAAGCGCGCGAGCGGCGCAGCCACGGACTCGGCCGACCCGTCCTCCTGTCGGCGGGCCAGGAGCGCCCGCACGAGCTCGGGGGTCGGGACCGCCGCCCTCGCGCGCGCGGCGGCGTCGCGCTTGAAGACGTCGGCCTCCTCCGGGATGGCGGTCGCCACGCACTCCAGCAGTCGCCCCACGAGCTCGTCGTCGCCGGCGATCGTCGCCGTGCGGACGGCGGCCGACCAGACCGTCAGCACGCGGTCCACGCTGACGCGCCGGTCCTCGGCCGCCAGGTAGTCCCGGAGCGCGAGGAGGGCCAGGGTGCGGATGTCCTCCTCGGAGCCGGGGAACAGCTCGCGCAGCGCCACGACGTCGTCGTCGGACGCGTCGACGAGCTGCTCGGCGAGCACGTCCGCGACCGCGGTGCGGACCTCGTCGTCGGCCTCGGCGAGGGCGAGCGCGACGAGCGTCGCGCCCTCTTCCTCCGTGAGGGTCGCGAGCTCGCTCCCGACGGCGTCCCGGTGGGACTCGATGAGGTCGAGCACCGATCCCTTCCGATCGGTCAGGGAGACGACCCGCCGTCCCAGCTCCCGTGGATCCGGCCCGCCGTACTCAGCGAGGTCGAACAGGACGTCCACGAGCTCCTGGTCCGTGAGGTTCACCCCGAAGCTCATGGCGAAGCGCTCGGTCGCGAGGCGGGTGAGCACGATCGCGTGGAACTCGCGGCCCACGGCGACCGGGAGGTGGGTGAGGACCTGCCGGATGCGGACGAAGAAGTCGCGGCGCGCCGTGAGACGCGCCGGCAGGATCTCCTCGATGGCGCGGAACCGCACGTAGAGATCGTGTGCCGCGGCCGCAGCGTCGCTCGGCATGCCCTCGATCATCAGCGTCGCGGCGAGGGCGCCCGGGTCCTGGAGCTGTTCCCACAGCAGGACCTGGTCGGACGTGAGGTCGTCGAGATCCTCGGTGTCCTCGTCCGTGGCGAGCTCGCCCACGGTGATCGACGTGACCCCCATGGCGCGCATGACGGCGGCCGCCCCGCCCCGGCCGAGCACCTCGTCGATCGGGAGCGTCAGGAACTCGCTGAACGTGGCCAGCTCGTCCGCGCCGGGGACCGTGTGCACGCGGAGGTGCTCGATGCGACGGTCGAAGCAGGCGAACGCGAGCCGTTCCAGGGTCTCGTCGTGGCGCACCTCGCCGTCGTCGCCGTGGAACCGGGCGCTGCGGATGGTCACGTGGTACGGCCCGCCGGCCGTCGCCACCTCGGCCGACGCGGTCACGCGCTCGACCGCGGACCGGAACGCCGGCTGGCTCGTGTCCCCCGGGAAGAGGAGGTAGGAGGCGTAGGCGGACGCCAGGTGCCGCACCAGGTCACCGGTCCGCGCGGCTGCCCCCGTCACGGTCTCCCCTCACTGCCCCTGGCGGTCCGTCGGCGCACCGAACCGGAGGGAGGAGAGTAGAGCGTCGAACTCCGCGAGGTGGGCATCGAACACCTGCGGCCCGTCGCGTTCGCCGCGCAGCACGATGGGCTGCATCAGGATCACCAGCTCCCGCGACGGCACGAGCACGACCATCTCGCGCAGCGGGAGGCCGTTGCTCTCGTGCGAGAAGACGAGACGCGTCGCCGGCACCCCGCCGACCTGGAGGCGTTCGTCCCGCTCGAGCGTGCCGTCGAGGGCGCCGTCGACCAGCTCACGCCAGGCGTCCGGCCCGCTCCCGGGCTCGTGCGTGAAGAACGCCGCGGCCTCGGCGGTGCCGCGGTCGCCGTCGTCCCCCAGCGTCCCGTCCGCGACGCTGAAGCGCGTGCCCTCGTCCTCGAAGACCGACCAGCCCTCGGGGAGGGTCACCTCCAGGTCGCGCCACGAGCGCTCCGGGCCGGAGGCGCGGTCGCACGCGACGCCGACGAGCACCAGCGCCAGGGCGAGGAGCCCCGCGAGGGCGCGGCGGAGGATGGTGTGCACGGGTGCTCTCCGTTCCTGCCGTGGGGCCCGGGATCGTAACGGTCGCGGCGTCGTACCCTCCGCGCCGTGCCACCTCATCCGCTCCGCCGCTGGTCCCTCCCCGTCGCCGTCTACGTGGTCATCCTCACGCTGTCGTCCATCCCGGGCGACGCGCTCGCGGGGACCCCGGGGTGGACGGCGGTCGCGGGCCACGCCGCCGGCTACGGGCTGTTGGCGTGGGCCATCCACCGCGCCTGGGACGGGAAGGCGGCCGGCCTCGTCGCGATCACGGCTGCGCTCGTGCTCGGGCTCGTCAACGAACTCCAGCAGGGACTCGTGGCGGGCCGTTCCCCCGACGTGGCCGATCTCGGGGTCGACGGGCTCGGCGCGCTCGCCGGCGTGCTCGTGCGCTGCCTCAGGCCTCGTCGTCCCGGCTCCAGACCTCCTGGGCGAGGGTCTGCAGCGCGGCGGTGACGCGGACGTCGTCGTCGGGCCCGTCGGGCACGATCGTCGCGGACGGCGGCGCCTCGAGGTTCGCGCCGGTGACCGTGCGGTGGGACGCGGGCAGCGCCCAGCGGCCGTCCTCGCCGATGTGGTCCCGCGGCTCCGGCCGACGGAAGGGATCGTCCGCCCGGGGGATCGGGTCCGGGTCGGGCGCCGGCACGGGATCCGGGTCGGGGACGGGCATCGGCTCGGGGTCCGGACGCGGCATCGGGTCCGGGTCGGGGACCGGCATCGGCTCGGGGTCCGGACGCGGCATCGGGTCCGGGT
>JAHWJY010000299.1 GCA_019348135.1 Actinomycetota bacterium | reverse complement strand
TTGGTGCGCACCATCGCCCCGCCCTTGCCGGGCTTGTGGTGGTTCCAGTCGACGACCTGCCACAGCTTGCCGTCGAGCTTGAGGGTCATGCCGTTCTTGAGGTTGTTGGTCGAGACCATCGGGCTTCGCCTGTCGGTTCGTGGCGCGCGGGAGGCGTCCGGGACGGGGGTGGTCGGCTAGAGCCGGAGGAGCTCGCGCGGGGCGGTGGTGAGGCGTCTGGCCGGGCCGTCCGCCGTGACGGCGACGGTGTCCTCGATGCGGACCCCACCGCGGCCGGGGAGGTAGACACCCGGCTCCACGGTGATCACCGTGCCGGCGGCGAGACTACCAGCCGCCTCCCGGGACACCCACGGCGCCTCGTGGATCTCGAGGCCGACGCCGTGCCCCGTGCCGTGGAGGAAGCGCTCCCCGTAGCCGGCCGCCGTGATGACGTCGCGGCACGCCGCGTCGACCGCGCTGACCGCGGCGCCGGCGGTGGCGGCCGCCACGCCGGCGCTCTGGGCCTCCCGGACGATGTCGTGGACGCGCCCGAGCTCGTCGTCGGCCACGGGACCGAGGCTGACCGTGCGGGTCATGTCGGCGTGGTAGCCCTCCACGCGGGCGCCGAAGTCGATCTTGAGGAGGTCGCCCCGCGCGAGCGGTCGGTCGCCGGCGTGGTGGTGCGGGATCGCGCTGTGGGGACCACCCGCGACGATCGGGTCGAAGGCGGGACCCTCGGCACCGAGGTCCTCCATCGTGCGCAGCAGGATGCGTCGCAGCTCACGCTCGGTCCGGCCGGGCACGACGTGGGCGAGCAGCGCCGTGAACGCCTCGTCGGTGATGGCGCACGCAGCGGCGAGGAGACCGAGCTCGGCGGCGTCCTTGACCTCGCGCAGGTCCTGCACGAGGTCCCGGAGGGCGACCGCGTCGATGCCGCGGTCGTCGAGCGCCTCGGCGAGGTCCTCCCCCTGGGCGTGCGTCAGCCCGTCCGACTCGAAGCCCACCTCGTCGAGCCCGGCGTCGGCACAGCGTTCGACGACCAGCGCGGCCCAGTCGCGCTCGGTGGCCACGTCGACGTCCGGGGCCTCGCTCCGCGCTCGTTCCTCGTAGCGGTCGTCCGTCACGAGCAGCACGGCGCCGGGCAGGACGAGGAGCTGCCCGTTCGTGCCCGAGAAGCCGGTGAGCCAGCGCACGTTGACCGACGACGTGACCACGACCCCCGGCACCTCCTGCTCGAGGAGGGCCTCGCGGAGCCGGTCGCGACGCTCGGCGTGGTCGGGGCGCGGGAGGTCCGGGGACAGGGTCATCGGCGCAGGAGCGCGTCGGCGGCGCGGACGGCGAGCTCGTAGCCGTCGATGCCGAACCCCGCGATCGAACCGTCGCAGACGGCGGCGATCACGCTGGTGTGCCGGAAGCGCTCGCGGGCGGCCGTGTTCGACAGGTGCACCTCGACCTTCGGGAGGTCGAGCACGGCCAGCGCGTCACGCAGCGCGTGGCTGTAGTGGGTGAGCGCGCCGGCGTTCAGGACGACGGCCGCCGTGCCGTCGGTACGGGCCGCGTGGACGCGCCGGACGAGGTCGGCCTCGGATTCGTGCTGCTCGTCCGCGAGCTCGTGGCCGAGCGCGGTCGCGACGTCCCGCGCCCGGTCGACGACGGCCGCGAGGTCGTCGGAGCCGTACGTCGCGGGCTCGCGGACCCCGAGCTGGGACAGGTTGGGGCCGTGCAGCAGGAGCAGGCGGGCGATGGGGATCCCTTCGGTCTCGACGGGCCGAGCCTAGGCCGGCGAGGTCGCCTCGACCTCGTCGATGGCGCGGTCCACGTGGGCCCGGTCGGGGGTGGTGACCGTGCAGCGGCCGAGGTCCTCCAGGAGCACGAACCGGACGCCGTCGTCGGCCTTCTTGTCCCGCGCCATCGTCGTCCACACCGCCTCCCGGTCGAGGCGCGGCGCGCGGGTCGGGAGCCCGAGTTCGCCCAGGAGGCGTTCGGTCCGTTCGACCAGCGCCGGCGGGGTCACGCCGGCGTGGACGCCGAGGCGGAGCGCGGCGCACGTGCCGATGGCGACCGCCTCGCCGTGGAGCACCTCCGCGTAGCCCGTCAGCGCCTCGACCGCGTGGCCGTAGGTGTGCCCGAGGTTGAGATGCGCCCGCTCCCCCGACTCGCGCTCGTCCGCGGCCACCACCGCGGCCTTGACCGCGGCGCTGCGCCGGACGAGCTCGGCGAGGAGGTCCGGCTCGCCCGCCCGGGCGGCCGCCGGGTCCGCCTCCAGGAGGTCGAGGATCGCGGGGTCCCTGATGAGCCCGTACTTCACGACCTCGCCGAGCCCGGCGAGGCGCTCGCGCTCCGGCAGCGTGGCGAGCGTCGCCACGTCGGCGACGACCCCGACGGGCTGGTGGAACGCCCCCACGAGGTTCTTGCCCTCGGGCAGGTTCACGCCGGTCTTGCCGCCGATGGCGGCGTCGACCTGGGCCAGGA
>JAHWJY010000298.1 GCA_019348135.1 Actinomycetota bacterium | reverse complement strand
GCGTTGGCCAGCATGCCCACGCCCATCGTGGCGGCGAGCGCCCCGAAGAGCACGGGGAACTCGTCCTCCGCGTCGAAGACCTCCGTGAAGATGATCTCGGAGCTGCCGAGGTAGGCGGTCAGCACGCCGTAGAGCGCGGTCATCGCGAGCGAGTAGGACACCGTGCGACGATCCGACGCCACGATCCTCGCCGCCTCGAGCAGCCGGTCGAACCTGAGCTCCCGCCGGTGCTCCTCGCGGAGGGTCTCGGGGAGCCGCAGGCTCCAGACCGCCATGATCGCGACGGCGACGACGCACGTGCCGAAGATCCAGCGCCACGACCCGACGGCCGCGATGCCGGCGCCGAGGCTCGGGGCGAGCACGGGCACGAGCAGGAACACGGCCATGACGAACGACATCGCCCGGGACATCCGCTCGCCGTCGTAGGCGTCCCGGATGACGGCCAGCGTGACGACGCGCGAGCCGGCGGCTCCGAGACCCCAGATGAACCGGCTGACGAGGAGCAGGGTGAGCGTCGGGGCGAACGTCGCGAACAGGGCCCCGCCGGCGTAGATGGCGTAGCCGAGGTAGAGGGTCGGGCGGCGTCCGAAGCGGTCGGCGAGCGGGCCGTAGAGGAGCTGGCCGGCAGCGAGCCCGAGGAAGTACGCCGTGACGAGACCGGAGACCGCCGTCGAGTCCGCCGGCAGCCCGAGGTCGGCACGGATGTCGCCGAACGCCGGCAGCATGAGGTCGATCCCGAGCGCGGACAGCGCCATGGACATCGCCAGGAGCGAGGTGAACTCCACCCGGCCGAGCGTTCGCTCGGGGTGGGTGGGTGGTGACGCGGTATCGGACACGGGCAGCTCGGCGGCGAGGGTGGTGCCCAGCGTACGGCCCGCGGAGAGGTATCTCGACATCGAGATACCTCGCGCTCGGTGGGCGCTCGGGGACGCGACCCCTCCCCTAGCCTCGAGAGCCCGACCCCAGGACACCACGTGCGACTCCAGGACCGACGGATACTCCTCACCGGCGGCAACGGCTTCGTGGGCGGCCGCGTCGGCCGCGCGCTGACCGCCGAGGGGGCGGCCGTCGTGGCGCTCGTGCGCCGGCCCGGGTCCAGCGACACCGCGGACGAGCGTCTCACCGAGGTCGTGGGGCAGCTCACCGATCCCGACCACGTGCGGCGCGCGATCGACGGCTGCACCGACGTCGTCCACTGCGCGGCCGCGGCCGGCGACGACTGGGACGCGGTCCGGGAGGTCAACCGCGACGGCACGCGGTACGTCGTGGAGGCGGCGATCGACGCCGGCGTGCGTCGCCTGGTCCACATCTCCACGGCGAGCGTCTACGACCGCGGTGGGGAGGAGGTCATCGACGAGGACACCCCGATGGTGACCGGCGGGGACGACCCGTACGCGGTGACGAAGGCCGAGGCCGAGCGCGAGGTGGCCGCGGGGCGCGAACGCGGCCTGTCGGCGACGGTGCTGCGGCCGCCCGCCGTCCTCGGCTGGGGCCCGACCTCGACCTGGGGGCAGCGGGTCCCGGAGCGGGTGGCGCGTGGCGAGCTGCCCTTCACGCCGCACCCCGACCACACCCACGCCTGGGTGCACGTCGACGACCTGGCCGAGGCCGCCGTGGTCGCGCTCGTCGACGACCGCGCGGACGGCCGGACCTACAACGTCGTCGGCGGCGTCGGCACGTGGCGTGGCTACCTCGACGCCGTGCTGGCGATCGTGGGTGACGCGCCCGACCCCTTCGCCGACGGCGAGCCACGTCCGCCGTGGTCCGGCCGGTACGACGCCTCACGCATCACCGAGGAGCTCGGCTGGACGCCGAGCCGCTCCTTCGACGACGGGTTGCGCGAGACCGCCCGCCACTGGACCCCCACCCCGTGAGGCCGCGCCGACCGGTCAGGTGAGGACGACGACGTCCCGGACGAGCGCGACCGCGCCGACCACGAACACGACGGTCAGGCCACCCCGGAGCGCCCAGGACGTCGCAGGGTGGTCGAGCGCGGCCGCCACCCGTTGGTCCTGGCGTGCGAGCCGGCGGAGGCTCCACAGCACGGCGAGACCGACGACCACGACGGTCGCCGGCCCGAACAGCAGCAGCGTCGGCAGCACCGCCCACGCGGGCGCACGCGCCGGCCAGGCGTCGTCGGCGAGCCACCGCTCCGCCAGCACGGTCAGGACGAGGACCGCGAGGCCCGGGAGCGCCACGAACAGCGCGATCGACAGCCCCGCCGGCTGCAGGAGCGTGAAGTCGAGCCCCGTCGTGTGCACGAGCATCGAGCCCACGACGATCGCCGGCCCGAGCGAGATCGACAGCCGCCGGAACCAGACCGGCCCGATCATGAGCTGGCGGAGCAGCGCGTAGACGACGGCGGCGAACAGACCCAGGAACAGCCCGGTCGTGAGGAGGCTGAACGACCCCGACGGGGTGAAGGTCCCCATGCGGAACCCGTCGTCGCTGATCC
>JAHWJY010000115.1 GCA_019348135.1 Actinomycetota bacterium | reverse complement strand
CGCAGGGTCGGCTTCTGCGCGTCGGTGTAGATCTCGTAGGTCAGGTGGACGTCGTCGACGAGCACGGACAGCGGCGCGTCCTCGTCGGGAGCGTCGGAGCGCAGCGGGTGCTCGCCGGTGGTCGCCTCAGGCACGGCCGTACTCCGCCTCGTTCGCGCGGAAGTACAGGAACCCGAGGACCACGACGGCGACCGACCACGCGGTGGCGGCGCCCCAGACCCACGGGGTGGCGCGCCCCTCGATCAGCGCCTCGCGGAAGATCCGGAAGAACTGCCACAGCGGGTTGGCCTGGAACAGCCACACCATCCAGGTCCGGTCCCCGGCCCGCTCGGACACGAAGCTCAGCGGGTAGAACATCCCGGACAGGTACATCCAGATCCGGAGCACGTACGGCAGCACCTGCTGGACGTCGCGGAAGTGGAAGGTCGCACGCGCGGTGATCAGTGCCAGGCCGAGACCGAAGATGGCCATCAGCGCGGTGGCGGGGAAGACCAGCAGCCACCCCCAGCTGGGTCCGATCGGCGGCAGGTCCGCCTCGGCGAGGCTCGTCAGCCACACGAGCCCGAACATCGTCAGCAGCGCCGGACCGTGGGCGATGGTCTCGGAGATCGTCGCCGCCAGGGGCAGCGAGGCGCGCGGGAAGCGGATCGACTGGATGAGCTTGAGGTTGGACACCACGGTGCGCGCGCCGGCCTGGACGACCTTCCCGACGAAGCTGTAGGTCATGATCCCGATGATCAGGAACGCCGGGTAGTAGTCCACCCCGCGGCTCGCCTGGAGGATGATCCCGAAGACGAGGTAGTAGACGCCGGCGAGCAGCAACGGGTTCAGCAGGTGCCAGGCGTTGCCCAGCGCGGAGTTCTGGTTCTGCGCGCGCAGCTCGCCGAGCGGCACCGTCAGCAGGAAGTCGCGGTGGGCCCAGAGGTCGGCGAAGTAGCCGCGCAGGCTCGGGGGCACGCCGACACGCTTCAACCCCGGGGGGACGTCCGTGGACGTCCCCGACCGGCGGGGCGCGGGAGGGGCGGCGGCAGGCATGGCGGCGAGGCTACCCGGGGGCTGCCGCGTCCCGGTCACGTCCCGCCCGCGGGAACCGCACGGTGAAGCGCGTGCGGCCCTCGGCACGGGCGTACGCGACCGTGCCGCCGTTGCGTTCGGCGAGCCCGGACACGATCGCGAGGCCCAGCCCGACGCCGCTGCCCTCGCGCCGCATGCCCGTGCTCGCCTGCGTGAAGCGCTCGAACAGCACCGGCACGAACTCGGCCGGCACGCCTGGCCCGTGGTCGCACACCTCGAGCGTCACGGCGCTGGGGGACGCGGAGACGGCGACCTCGACGGGCGGCGCGCCGTACTTCCGCGCGTTGTCGACGAGGTTCACGACGATCTGGGCCAGGTGGTCGGGGTCGACCACGACCTCGTCCTCCCCGGCGGGCGCGAAGCCGAGGCCGGCGGGCGCGACCCCTCGGATGGCCTCCTCCGCGACCTCGGAGACGGAGACGCGCTGCGCGTGCGTCTCGAGACGGTCGTCCTCCAACCGACCCGCCGTGAGCAGTCCGTCGACCAGTCGCAGCATCCGCTGCCCGTGCCGGACGAGGATGCCGAGGTACTCGTCACGGTCCCGGTCGTCGAAGTCCTCCCAGCCGTCCAGCAGCAGCCGGGAGAACCCGAGCATGGCGACGAGCGGGGTCCGGAGCTCGTGCGAGGCCATCGAGACCAGGTCGCGCTTGACCTGCACGGCCCGCTCGAGCCGCTGGTTGACCTCACTCAGCTCGGCGGCCTGGGCCTCCACGGCCTGGCGCAGCCGGCGCTCGCGCTCCGCCGCCCCGCGCAGCTGCAGCGCCAGCTCGAGGACCTGGACCATGGCCCGGACGAGCGCCCGCTCACCGCGGTCGAGGTCGGCGCCCCGACGCCCGATGAGCACGGTCCGCGGCACCCCGAGGCGCGCCTCGACACGCGTGGCGCTCACCGCCCCCGTGCCCGGGACCTGGAGCGTGTCGGCCTCGCCGGCGGCGACGCGCTGGAGCTCGTCCTCCGGGACCCGGGACGCGGGGAACCCGACGACCGCCACGATCTCGTCACCGGACAGGATGGCGCACACGTCGGCCCCGATCGCGTCCGCGATGCGCTGGGCGGCGCCGGCGACCATGCGCGGCACGTCCTCGTAGCCGGCGACGGCCATCAGGAAGCCGGCGAGCTGCTGCACACCCCACGAGCCCGTGCCGACCTCGCCGGCGCCTCCCCCCGGGACGTCGCCGGGCGTGCCCGTGCGGTCCATCCTCGGACCCTCCCACCTCGTCCGTCGCCCGAACGCTACGTGACGGTCCGGGGGCGGTCCGGGCCCCGGACCGGCCGTCCGCAGACCACACCTATGCTCCTCCCCCCGGACGTGCCGTCCGGTCGCTCCGTGAGATCGTCTCCGACGCCGCTCGTCACCCGGCGTCCCGTCCCAGGACCCCGATGGTCTTCTCCTCCATCCCGTTCCTCTTCTTCTTCCTGCCGCTGACCCTGCTCGCGTACCACCTCGCCCCGCCCCGGCTGCGCAACGGCGTGCTCCTCGTGGCGAGCCTGGCGTTCTACGCCGCGGGCAGCGGCCGCCTCGTGCTGCTCCTGGTCGCGACGAACGTCGTGAACTTCGCGCTGGTGCGGATGCTCGACGCCGCGGCCGTCGGCAGCGCCCGCCGGCGCGGGTTCACGGCCGCCGCCCTCGTCCTCGACATCGCCGTGCTGGGCTACTTCAAGTACGCCAACTTCCTCGTCGACCAGGCCAACCTGGCCCGGACGATGTTCGGCCTCGACGCGCTGCCGTGGACGTCGGTGCTGCTGCCCGTGGGGATCTCGTTCTTCACCTTCCAGCGCATGAGCTACACGGTCGACGTGAGCCGACGGGTCCGACCGGCACTCGCCGACCCGCTCGACCACCTGCTGTACGTCGCGCTGTTCCCCCAGCTGATCGCGGGGCCCATCGTCCGCTACCAGGACATCGCCCACCAGTTGCGCGGCACCCGCCGTGTGACGCTCGACGACGTCGGAGCGGGCGCGGTGCGCTTCGGGCACGGCCTGGCGAAGAAGGTGCTCGTCGCCGACGTCGTCGCCCCGATCGCCGACGCCGTGTTCGACGCCCCCGGCACCCCGTCGACCGCGGCCGTGTGGATCGCGGCGCTCGCCTACACGGTGCAGATCTACGCGGACTTCTCGGGGTACTCCGATATGGCCATCGGGCTCGGGCGCATGTTCGGGTTCACCTTCCCCGAGAACTTCCGGCGTCCGTACTCCGCCCTGTCCATCACGGACTTCTGGCGCCGCTGGCACATCACGCTCTCGACCTGGTTCCGCGACTACCTCTACATCCCCCTCGGGGGGAGCCAGGGCGGGTCCTCGCGGGTCTACCGCAACCTCGCCGTCGTGTTCCTCGCCACGGGGCTGTGGCACGGGGCGGCGTGGACCTTCGTCGTCTGGGGCGCCTACCACGGCGTGCTGCTGATGCTGGAGCGGGCGACGGGACAGCGCCCGACGGGAGAGGACGCCGCCTCGGGGGTGTGGCTGCGGCGCACGGTCGTGTTCGCGCTCGTGGTCGTGGGCTGGGTGCTGTTCCGCGCCCGCTCCATGGGTCAGGCGGTGGCGTTCGTCCGGGCCATGGTGGTGCCGTCCGGGCTCGAGCTGACCCCGGCGCTCGAGGCCGCGCTCACGCCGCGACCGGCCCTGACCCTGGTCGCCTCCCTCGTCGTGCTGGTCGCGCTCCCCCGCGGGTTCGTGGCCGGGTTGTCGCTGACCCGGTCGCCGCGACGGCCGGTCACGGCGTGGCGGCTCGTCACCGCGTTCGTGCTGTTGCCGTACGCGGCGATCGTCGCGACCGCGACCACCTTCTCCCCCTTCCTCTACTTCCGGTTCTGACGATGCCGACCTCACCACGCTCGCGCGACACGACGACCGCCACGCTGTCGGCGGTCGAGGGCGCCGTGCCGGCGCCGCCGCCGCCCCCGGGCGCCCTCCGGGGGGCCCGGGTCGCGGCCGTCGCCTTCCTCGTCCTGATCGCCGTCCCGTCGATCGCCTACGCCGTGGGCGTCCGCCCCCCCGACGGTGAGAACCGGACACCCACCGCCGCGCCCCCGGCAGGTGCCGTCGCCGCGCTCGAGGAGGAGGCGCTGGGGCAGCTGACCGACCACCTGGAGGACGCGCTGCCCGGCCGCCACCTCGCGGTCCGCGCCGACGCCTGGCTCGACCTCACGCTGTTCGGCACGTCACCGAGCGACGAGGTCCTGGTCGGCCGGGACCACTGGCTGTTCCTCCGGGCGACGGTGGAGGCACGGTGCCGGCCGGACGCCGTCGTCGAGGCCATGGGCGCGGAGCTCGAGCGTGCCGCCGACCTGGTCGCCCGCACGGGCCGCCGGCTCCACACCCTCATCGCACCGGACAAGGCCACGATGCACCCGGAGCGTCTGCCGGACGACCCCGCAGCGGTCGGCTGCGGCCAGGTGTTCGGCGAGCAGATCCGCCGCCTCCTCGAACCCGCCCCCCCGCCGGGTTACCTCCCCTTCTGGTCGCGCCTGGAGGAGCTGCGCGACCGGCGCGGCGAGCCGCTCTACTTCGCCGCCGACACGCACTGGCGCAGCGACGCGTCCGCCGTGATGGTCGAGACCATCGTGGACGCCCTGGACGGGTCGCTGTTCGACGACGCCGTCCCGCGGCGGGGCGAGCAGGAGTCGTTCACCGGCGACCTCACGCTGCTGACCGGCCTGCCGCGGACGGAGGTGGCGTCGCCGCTGGTCCTCGACCGCCCCGGCGTCGCCTGGGACCTCACGCCGGCGGACGGGCTGCCCGCGGTGCCCGACGGCGTCCGGCCCGTGGACGTCTCGCTGCTGACGGCGACGGGCGCTGCCGTGTTCCCGGACCGGGTCACGATGCTGCACGACTCCTTCGCCTACCAGGCACCGCCACAGCTCGCCCCGTTCTTCGCCGAGCTCGTGATGGTCCGCAAGCACGGGCCCACCGTGCCGTGGGTCGGGCGGCTGGTCGCGAGCTCCCAGGTCGTGGTCTTCGAGGTGGTCGAGCGTGACGCGTGGGGACGGATCGTGGCGGACCACCTCGCCGGGTCCCTGGCCGCCGCGCTGCGCGACGACCTCCCCACGACCCCGGTGTGGCTGCGGCCCGCACCGGACGGCTGGGGACCGCTCACGCTGCACGGTGGAGACGTGCTGGTCGTCCCCGGCGTCGCGGCGGCCGAGGAGGACGAGCCCTTCGTCCTCGAGGTGCGCCGGCGAGGCGGCGAGGTCGTCGAGCTCGCGTCGCAGCGCGCGGTGCGCGCCGGCGAGGAGCTCGTCTTCGACACGGTGGGACCGGAGACCCCGCCGTCGCTGCCGCTCGGGGCGGTCGAGGTCCGGCTGCTCACACCGTCCGGGGAGGTCGTGGACGGTCCGGTCCGGATGGACGTCGTCGCCACCCGCTGAGGCCGGCGGCGAGGAGCGCGAGCGCGGCGAGGCCGGAGACCGCGACCCCGGTCCGCCACCCCCGCGGGACGTAGCGGAGCCGCACGTCGGAGGTCCCGGCCGGGACGGCCACGGCGACGAAGGCGTGGTCGGCGTCCTCCAGCGCGACCGGAGCGCCGTCCACCTCCGCGACCCATCCGTCCTGGATGGTGTCGGCGACGACGAGCCACCCCGCCTCCGGGGCGTCGACCACCACGTGGAGCTCGTCGCCGCCGGCGTCGCGCACGTCGACCGTGGCGGGCGGTCCGGGTGGCGGCAGCTCGCCGGCGGCCGGCGCCACCGGGGCGACACCGGGCTCCGCCGGGTCCGCCGACAGCAACACCACGTCCGGCGCCAGCGCGCCGCCGGCGAGGAGCTCGAGCCGTTCGTCCGCGCTCGGCTCCACGAGCGCACGCCCGGCCCACCGGAACCGGGGCAGCGACCGGCCGCGGGCGTAGACGACGCTGCCGTCGGCGAAGGCGACGGCGAGCCCGTCGTCGGTGGGGCGGACGAGGCTCACGGCCGGCGTGTCCGGGGCCGACGTCGCGAGCACGAGCCCGCCGGTGTCGGCCTCGACGCGCACACGGACCGTCCACGGGCCAGGGGCGACCGGATCGGGGAGGGGCGCGAAGGCCACGTCGACCGGGCCCGGCGGCGTCCGGTCGAGGACGCGTCGGCGCCCCGTTCCGAGCACCGTCCCGTCCGCGTCGACCAGCTCGACGACGAGCTCGGTGGCGGCGGCCGGGGCCACCGGCGCGCGCAGCTCCAGGCGGACGGCGCGGAGCTCGCCGGCGGGGACCTCGGCGGTGAGCTCCTCGCCGGCACCCACCTCCTGCTGACCGGTGGCGGTCGCGACGACCTCCGTCGAGCCGGCGACCGCGGTGCCCGGATCCGTCACGACGTAGCGGACACCCATCCGGTCCAGCACCGGGGACGACGGCAGAGTGGGCGTCGGGCGGAAGAGGGGGTAGGTGCGGCTGCGGTCGAGCGCCGTCGGGTCCACGGCCGTCAACAGGTCGGCGTACGTCGCCGGCGTGAGCGTGTGCGCGGTCGCCGAGCGCAGGCCGTAGACGACGGTCGAGCCCGGGACCATCGTGTACCCGTCCACCGCGAAGCGGTCGTCGCCGAGCTCGGCGGCGAGGAACGCGTGCGTCGGCGTCTCGGGGTAGAAGAGCTCGCGGTCGATCACGGGCAGGAACGACCGCGCGAACGTCACGGACTCGACCGCCACCAGGAGCCCGAGCAGCCCGACCAGCACGACGCGAGCCTCGGGACGGCGGACGAGCGTGGCGGCGAGCACGAGCAGGACGGCCAGCACGGCCGCGACCCCCGGCAGGACCAGCTGACGCCCGAAGTAGTCCGCCCGGCCGGCCGCCTCGGCGGTCGCCGCGACCGAGCCCAGCACCAGGGCGGCACCCATGCCGAGGACCGCGAGGCCGACGCCGAGCGCGACGACGCGCCGGTACGGCTGCTCGGCCCGGACGAGCGCGTCGACCCCGACGCCGGCCTGGAGGGCGACGAGGAGGGCGAGGAGGCTGCGGAGCCGGCCGATGCCGTTCTCGCCGAGGACCGGGATGCTCTGGAACGCCGTCAGCGGCGGACCGCCGACGAAGATCAGCCCGACGCAGACGGCGATGGCGCCGGCGAGGAACCAGCGCGCCCACCGCGGGACCCGGCTGGAGGCACCGAGCGCGAAGCCCGCGACGGCGAGCACCACGACGGTGGCGCCGGCGAACGCGTTGATCTCGACGTAGTTCCGCGCGCCGTAGAAGACCTTCTCCGCCGGGTTGCCGAAGGCGTCGGGCACGATCGCCGTCACGATGGCGCGCCACGGGAGCGGCCCGACCTTCTCCGCGCGGTAGGCGAGGTCGAGCTCGC
>JAHWJY010000114.1 GCA_019348135.1 Actinomycetota bacterium | reverse complement strand
CCGGGTGCTCCTCGAGCCACTCGGAGAACTTGCTGTTCATCGTGGTCTGGACGAACGACTTCACCTCGGTGTTGCCGAGCTTGGTCTTGGTCTGGCCCTCGAACTGCGGGTCGCCGACCTTGACCGAGACGATCGCGACGAGGCCCGAGCGCAGGTCGTCACCGGTGAGCGCGTCGACCTCCTTGGACCGCAGCAGGTTCTGCTTGGTCGCCCAGCGGTTGATGGTCGAGGTGATGGCGGTGCGGAAGCCCTCCTCGTGGGTGCCGCCCTCGTGGGTGTTGATGGTGTTCGCGAACGACAGGATCGAGTCGTTGTAGTCGTTGATCCACTGCAGGGCGATCTCGACCGACTGCAGCCCGTTGGGCCCCTGCTCCTCGGCCTCGAAGTGGATCGGCGGGTGGAGGCCGTCCTTGGCCTTGGTGGTGCGGATGTGGTCGACGAAGTCCCGCAGGCCGCCGGGGGCGTGGAAGCGCCACTCACGGGGGCTCTCGTCCTCCTCGACCTCGTCGCGCGGCCGCTGGTCGGCGAGCACGATCTCGAGCCCGGCGGTGAGGAACGCGGTGTCGCGCAGGCGCCGCTGGATCGTGTCGATGTTGAGGTCGAGCGCCTCGAAGATCTCGGTGTCGGGGAAGAACGTGATCGTCGTGCCGGTCTCGTCGCTGTCCCCGATGCGCTCGATCGGCGCCTGCGGGAGGCCGCGGACGTACTCCTGGCGCCAGATGCCGCCGTCGCGCTTGACCTCGGCGACGAGGCGGCTCGACAGGGCGTTGACCACGGAGATACCGACGCCGTGGAGGCCGCCGGAGACCGCGTAGGCCTGCGAGTCGAACTTGCCGCCGGCGTGCAGGACGGTCAGCACGATCTCGAGGGCCGGCTTGTTGTGCTTGGGGTGGAGGTCGACCGGGATGCCGGAGCCGTCGTCGGAGACGCGGACGCCACCGTCGGCGGTCAGCACCACGTCGATACGCGAGCACCGGCCGGCGAGCGCCTCGTCGACGGAGTTGTCGACGACCTCCCAGATGAGGTGGTGCAGCCCGCGCGGCCCGGTCGTTCCGATGTACATGCCGGGCCGCTTGCGGACCGCCTCCAGGCCCTCGAGGACGGTGATGTTCTTGGCGCTGTAGTCGGTGGCAGCGGACAACGAACGGTCCTCTCGCGAGCGGGCGCCCGGACGCGAGCTGCGCCCGCGTCGGGGGCGTCGGCGCGAGGGAACGACAACGGTCGCGGCGGCGACGCCCAGGACGGCCAGTCTACCAGGGTTGCGCCGTCGCTTCGGCCACCCAGGACGCCGCTGTGGAGAGCGACCCCGTCGCGGCTACCCCGCTATCGGCGGAGCCTCCTGGCCCGCAGACGCGAACCAGGAGTCCGACCCCCGAGCGAGCATCGGGCATCTGCGGCCGTCCGGGGCGGTCCACGGGACCCCACGGGGGCCCCTCCCGCCCGGCTCCTGCCCCTACGCTGCCCGCGTGAGCATCCTCCCCCTGCCCCGGAGCCGTCCCCGCCGTCCTCCGGCGCGGGTCGCGATCGTCGTCGCCGTCGCCGTCGCTGGCGGCCTGGTGGCGGCCTGCGCTGCCGGGGAGGCGCCGTCCGCGGCTCCGTCGCCGACCGACGGCCGGACCCTGCCGGCCGCGCTCGCGAGTCCGGGCGACATCGACCCGGCGTTGCTGGCGCCCCTGCGGGGGCTCGGCCCGTGCGACGTGCACCCGGACGCCATCGACCTGCCGGAGGTCGACGGGCTCGTCCTGCCGCCGGGCGCCGTCGTGACCGAGATCTCCGACGACGGTCCGCTCACGACCGTGCGCGGCTACGTGCCGCTCACCCCGGTGCAGGTCCGGGTGATCTACCAGCGCGACCCGGACCTCGGGATCGTCCAGGTGGAGGACGAGATCCGGGAGTCCGAGACGCTGCTCGACAGCGGCGAGCACCGGCTCTTCGTCAAGGCCCAGGCCGTGTGCGAGCAGGGCTCGGTCTTCCTCGCCGTCGTCGCCCCGCGTGCCGCCGACGCCCCCGTCCCCGTCCCGACCGGAGGAACCCCGTGACCGTCGTCTTCGCCGTCCGCTGCGCGGACGGGCTCGTGCTCGCCTCCGACACCCAGATCACCCAGAGCGACCGCGGCGTGAGCTTCCCGGCCGCGAAGCTCCACGCGCTGGGCGACCGGGCCGCGTGGGGCGGCAGCGGCGCCCGCGCCGTCCTCGAGGACGTCGAGAAGGCCTTCGACGCCGGCGCCGCCGAGATCCTCGCCGCCGAGGACGTCAGCCGCGAGATCCGCACACGCGTCCGGCCCATCTTCGAGCACCACTACGAGAACTTCATCCCGGACGTGCCGGCCCACGACAACCCGGATGCGACGCCGGCGGCCTACGTGCTGGTCGCCGGGTACGTGCGGGACGAGCCGTTCATCGTCGAGGTGACCCCGAACGTCATCGTCGGCCGTTACGACGACATCGGGTTCCACGCCATCGGCGGTGGGTCGCCCCTGGCGCAGCAGGCCGGGGCGATGCTCGCGCACTTCCGCATGCTCGAGCGCAGCGTCGACCACGGGGTGGTCGTGGCGGTGCGGGTCCTCGACACCCTCTCCTCGACGGCGCCCAACGTCGGTGAACCGTTCCAGGTCTACCGTCTCCACCGCGACGGCTCGACGCTGCTGACGGACGGGGACATCGACCAGGCGCGCGAGCACGTCGCGCGCTGGATCGAGCTCGAGAAGGAGGCGCTCGACCGGCTCTTCACCTGACAGCGGACGATCCGGACGTCACACTCCCGTCCCCGCACCGAGCCGCGCAGGAGCGGCAGGCACCGGAACCGACCCCGAGGACCGTCCCGTGCAGCAACCGACCCGCCGGCCCTCCGACCGACGTCGGACCGATCGCGAGTTCCGCCAGCTCACGCGTGGGCTGCGGCCCCCCACCCCGATCGTGCGTCGCTGGCGGGCGGGCCCCACCGACGCGACCGACGTGCACATCACGCCGCACGGGGACCGCCGTTCGGCGGCGACCGTCGCGGCCGCGGCCGGGGCGCTGGTGCTGGCCATCGTCGGCGTGGTGACCGGACAGCCCCACCTCGCGGTCGCCATGGCGCTCGTGGGGTTCGCCGGCTGCGCGCTCCTCGGCTCCGACCAGGCCCGCACCTACCTCACGGTGGCGGACGACGGCCGGGTCGAGCTCGGCAACGGCGTCCACCGCCGGACCACGACCGTGCCGGCGGTGGCCGTCGCGCGCATCTCGGTGCCGCGGATCCCGACGCGGTCGCGCTGGACGCTGCGCCGGGCCGGGGGCGAGCTCCTGCTCCACACCGGCCAGCACCTCCCCGTCCGGGCCCTCGCCTACGACCCGTCCCGGGAGGTCGACCACGACCGGGCCGTGTACCTCGCTCGCTCGGCCGTCCGGGCCTTCGAGGCCGCGGGGGCCGTCCTCGACACCCGCAGGGTGTGAAGCCAGCGGGCTACTGCCCCTCGAGCTCGTCCACGGTCCGCGGCCAGTCGTCCTTGAGGAGGCGCGACAGGCTGCGGTCCGCGAGGAGCTTGCCCCCGGTCTGGCAGCGGGGGCAGTAGTTCGTCTCGTTGGCGGCGTACCGGATCCGCTGCACGCCGGTACCGCAGACGGGACACGGATCGCCGTACCTGCCGTGGACGGCGAAGTCGGGGCGGAAGGCGGTCACCTTCTCCGGGAAGCCCTCGCCCGTCTCGGCGGCGAGCCGGGTCGTCCACTCCGTCAGGACCTCGACGGTCGCGCGGTGGAGGGTCGCGAGCTCGTCGTCGCTCAGCTGGCCGGTGCGCTTCACCGGTGACAGCCCGGCGCGGTGCAGGATCTCGTCACTGAAGGCGTTGCCGATCCCGCTGAAGATGCGGGGGTCGGTGAGGCCCCGCTTCAGGGTGCGGTTCTCCCGCGTGAGCGCCTCCCGGAAGGCGGCGAGGTCGGCGTCGAGCGGCTCGATCCCGCCACGGTCGTGCTCGGCGAGCGTCGCCTCGCCCCGCACGAGGTGCAGGCTCGCCCGCTTCTTCGTGCCCGCCTCGGTGAGGACCAGAGTGCCGACCTCGCCGAAGTCGAACGCGGCCAGGCCGACCTTGCCCGGGACCTTCGCCCCCGGCTCCCGCCAGCGCAGCCGCCCCGCGATCATGAGGTGCAGGACCGCGAAGACCGTCTCGGGCTCGCCCGGGACGTCCGCGAACTCGAACACGATGCGCTTGCCGAGCCGACGCAGGCCGGTCACGACCTCACCCTCGACGACCGACACCGGCGGGTCGTAGGTCTTCAGCAGCGAGAAGCCGGTGATGCGGGCGCGTTCGAGACGCACACCGAGGATCCTCACCCGCAGGGCGCGGAGGTAGTCCTCGATGTCGGGGAGCTCGGGCACCCGGGCAGGCTACGCCTCGTCGGGCAGGTCCGCGGTGCCCTGCAGGGGACCGACGACGACCGTGACCTGCCGGACCATGCCCTGGCCGAGGACCCCGTTCGCCCGCTCCGCGACGTGCCCGAGCATGTACTTCAGTTGCGTCGCCCACGACGGGTTCTCGGCGCGGACGAGGAGGTTGCCGTTCGCGAGCCGTACGGGCTCGCAGCGCGCCGCGAGGTCGGCACCGACGATGTCCGCCCAGCGCGAGAACACGGTGGCGCCCCGGACCCGGACGTCCCAGCGGCGGGAGGTGACGAAGCCGTCGACGAGGTCGCCGATGGCCTCCGGCCGCTGCAGGATCCGCAGGCGCTCGTCCTCGCCGGCGAGGGTCCAGTCGTCGTCGGTGGGCGGCCGCGGGTCGTAGCCGGCGCGCTCGTCGCGGGCACGCCTGCCGGCCTGCTGGGCGCGGCGCCGGGCGTACGGGTCCGCGCCCCAGCGGTCCGCGGCGTTGGCCCGCTTGTCGCGGGTGCGGCGGTCGTCGTCGCGCGGGCTCACGCCTGGCGGCGTGGTCGACGCGTGAGCCCGAGCGCGACGAGCAGCAGCCCGAGGCCGAGCATCACGGCGCCGTCGCCGGTGGTGGGCAGGGACGGTCCGGGGTCCGGAGCCGGCGCCGGCGGCGCCGGCGGGGTCACGCTCGGCGCGGCCGGCGGCGCGGCCGAGAGGTCCGGCCCGCCGACCTGGAAGATGTGCAGCGGCAGCGAGACCGCGCCTCCCTGCCGGGTGTCCGACACCGCGATGTGGATGTCGCCGTCGTTGGCGGCCGCCACGGAGAAGTAGTCGCCCAGCCGGCGGTCGGTCGCGTCGGTCTGGCAGACCGTGCCGTGCTGGCAGATCGTGCCCGTGTGGATCGGTTCGGCGGAGGCGGTGGTCACGCGGAACCCGGCGGCGTCCGAGGAGCCGCAGCCGAGGCCGGTGCTCGTGGTCGCGGCCGCGACGCTCCACTTCACGTCGTCGCCACCCTCCTCGCCCGGGAGGATGCCCTCCACGACCTGGTCGCCCTGCAGCCACGTCACGACGACCTGGCCGGGAGCGCCGACCGCGATCCAGGGCCACACGTCGGCGTTGTCGTCCGGGTCGACGCGGACGGGCAGGGAGAAGGACTCGCCGCCGTCCGAGGAGGCCGCGTAGTAGATCCCGGCGGGACGCAGCCCCGAGCCGTTGTCCGACCAGGTGACGTAGAGGTTGCCCTCGTCGTCGATGTCGAGGGTCGGGTCGATCAGCCGCTGGACGCCGCTGAGGCCCACACCGCTCGTGACCGGGAGGATCTCGACGGTGAAGTCGGTCTCCTCCTCGCGGATGTTCGGGAACCGGGCGACGCCGATGTCGCCGGCGGACGTGACCGACAGCTCGTAGAGGAAGCCACGCTCGCGGTCGATCCGGAGGTCACCGACGCCGTCGGGGTTGGTCTTCGAGGCCGAGCCCCAGGTCACCCCGCCGTCGGTCGACTTGGCCATGAAGTGTCCGAGGTTGCCGATCGGCGCGGCGGGGAAGGAGCCTCCACCGAAGCCGTTCGCGGTCATGTAGACCTCGTTCTCGCGGTCCGCCTCCATCCACTGACGGTCCGACGAGGTGAACGCGAACACGTTCTGCAGCCCATAGGACCGTCCCCCGTCGGTCGACTTGTACATCGCGACGTTGGCCAGGTTGATCTCGGAGCTGTAGACGTTGCCCGCCGCGTCGATCGCGAACTCCGGGTCGCTGAATCCGGTCGCCGGCAGCCCGGCGAGCGGGGCGACGTCACCCTCGCCCGGCCCCTGACGCGGCACGAACGTGAAGTCGCGGCCGTCCTCGGACACGTAGTTGTAGGTCTGCCCCTGGTAGTTCTCGACGAACGCCGCGGTGGTGGGGCTCGGTGCCTCGGGTGCGTAGAAGTGGGTCGTGCCAGCGTGGCTGCCCCAGATCAGCTGGCCGTCGGGGTGGACCGCGAGGATCGGCTCACCGCCGGCGCGGGACTCGTCGATGTACGCCATCTCGAACTTCGGCACGTCGGTCGGCCCGGGGCAGGTGCTGTTCGCCACGAGCGGGGTCTTGGTCGACGCGGTGAGGGTGACGACGCCCTCGTAGGTCTGGGGCACCAGACCGGCGAACGCGCAGGCGTAGACCTCGTAGGTCCCCGCGGTCGGGTTCGAGGTCGCGGCGGTCTCGGCCGCACCGACGAAGCCGCCGTCGGCGTTGATCACCGTGCCGTCCGGACGCACCAGCGTGACGATGACGTCGGTCCCCCCACCGGTCGGGCCGGTCGGCGTCACGGTGGCGGTCATCTGCACGCTCACCGCGTCGTAGGTCCCCTGGGGGACCGTGAGCGTCAGCGTGTGCTTGTCGGCGGTGGGCGACTCCGCACACCCGCCGGACTGCTCGGCGCCCGGCGCGATGGTGCCGGTCCAGGTGCTCGACACCTCGGCACCGGGCTCCCCGGGTGCGGTGAGCTCGCTCGAGGCCGGGTCGCTGGCCATCACCGGCGCACCGGCCAGGAGGAGGCCGAGGACCACCAGCACGGTCCCAGTGAGGCTGAGGCGGCGGTTCATGCGGGCTCCTCGCGAGCGACAGGCATCGCCGGACCGGAGCGTCGAGCTCCGCCGGACGCGGGGACGGTAGCCCCCGTCGTCGTCGGACGACGGACATCCCGGTCGCCATCCGTGGTCACGCGGCTCCCCCGGCGGCCGCGGGGCGGTGGTGCACGCCCGAGACGCCCGCGTCGATGCGGACGTCGATCCGGGTGCCGGCCAGGGGAACGTCGTCCTCGACCGCGGCCGTGACGAGGACCTGGTCCCAGCGCGCGCACGCCTCCGCGAGCCGCCCCCGACGCGTCTCGTCGAGCTCGGCGAAGACGTCGTCGAGGAGCACGACGGGACGATCGCCCACCTCGGCCAGCACCTCGTAGGTCGACAGCTTCAGCGCCAGCGCCAGCGACCACGCCTCGCCGTGGCTCGAGTAGCTGCGGGCCGCGAGCTCGC
>JAHWJY010000113.1 GCA_019348135.1 Actinomycetota bacterium | reverse complement strand
CGTAGCGGCCCGACAGGAACGCCCCGCGGTCGATGACCATGTCGATCTCGTCGGCCCCCGCGGCGACCGCCATCCGCGTGTCGGCCAGCTTGACCTCGAGCGAGGACCGGCCGCTGGGGAAGGCGGTCGCGACCGAGGCGATGTGCACGCCGCTGTCGCCCAGCGCCTCCCGGGCCGTCTCGACCAGGTCGGGGTAGACGCAGATGGCGGCGACCATCGGCGTGGACGGGTCCGCGGGATCCGGATGCATCCCCTTGGCGCACAGGGCGCGGACCTTCCCCGGCGTGTCGGCGCCCTCGAGCGTCGTGAGATCGGTCATCGCCACGATCGTGTCGAGCGCCCAGCCCTTCGCGTCCTTCTTGATCGACCGGGTCGCGAGCGCGGCCGCGCGCTGCTCGGCCCCGACCTGGTCGACCCCGGGGAGGCCGTGGAGGAACCGCCGGAGGGCGGACTCGGAGGCGGTCGCCTCGGGCAGGCCGGGCGCATCCGCGGGCAGGACCAGGGAGCTCATGACAGGTGTCCGGTCGCGTCGGGAGGGCTCGCCAGGGTACCGGCGCGACCCCGGGAACCGGATGGCCTCCGGCGGCGTCCAAGGAACGGCATGATGAGGTGTCGGGTCCGGCCTGTGCCGGGGCCCGCCGAGCAGGGAGTGCGGGATGCGGTCACGGACGATCAGGACGGCCAGGCTCGGACTCGCGGCGGTGGCGGCGACGGTGCTCGTGGCCGTCCCCGCGACCGGCGCCGCGTCGTCGCCGTCGTCGCCGCTCTTCGACATCCCGGCGCCCGAGGCGGGCGTGCCGTCGTTCCACGACGGCGATCCGGCCACGACCGAGCGCCTGCTGCGCGGCGAGAAGGTCACGGCCGCGGCGACGGTCTCGAAGCAGCGGTTCGCCGCCGTGACCGCCGAGGGGCGCCACGCCGCCTTCGCCGTCCTCGCCCGCAGCGACGACTTCGCGGACGCCCTCGCCGGCTCCTCCCTCCTCGGCGACGCCCCGCTGCTGCTGACCTCCGGGAAGACGCTCGACGGCCGGGTCACCGCGGAGCTGGACCGGATCCTCGCCGACGGCGCGACCGTCTACCTGCTCGGGGGCGAGCGCGCGCTCGGTCGCAGCGTCGCCGACGCCGTGGCCGCACGGGGCTTCGAGGTCGTCCGCCTCGCCGGCGCGTCGCGGGTCGAGACCTCGATCGCCGTCGCGAAGGAGGCCAAGCGGCTGTACGGGCGCAAGGAGCTGCTCGTCGCCCGGGCGTTCGGCACCGACCGTGACCCGTCGGCCGCCTGGGCCGACTCGGTCGCCGCCGGCGGCCTCGCGGCCACGCTCGGCGTCCCGCTCGTCGTCACGCCGACCGCGGCGGTCCACCCGGCGGTGGCGAGGTTCGTCGCCGCGAGCGACCCGACGCGGACCGTCGTCCTCGGCGGGCCCGCCGCCCTGTCGGCGGCCGTCGAGTCCGCACTGCCGAACGCGGTGCGGGTCGCCGGGGCCGACCGCACGGCGACCGCTGCGGCGATCGCGACCGAGGCCTGGGGTGCACCCACCTCGGGGGCGCGGCGCAACATCGTCGTCAACGGCGGCCAGCCCGACGGTTGGGCGCTGGGTCTCGTCGCCGCCGGTCTGTCGGCCGACGCCCGGGCGCCCATCGTCCTCGTCACCGAGCACCTGAGCGCGCCGGTGCGGGCGTTGGTGCGCACGTGCGGGGAGCCGCAGGTCGACCTCGCCGTGATGGGCGACGGCACGCGCGTCTCGCCCTCGGTCCGCGAGCGCCTGGACATCCTCGACGGCGACGCCTGCGGCGCCGGCGGGGCGATCCGGACCCAACAGGAGCTCGAGGGCTTCCCCGGCTGCGAGGACGTCCTCGCGTACTACCGCGAGCTCGCGCTCGAGCGCGTCGGCCCCTGGGGGCTCGACGGCGGGTTCACGACCATGCCCGTGGAGGAGGGCGCCCCGGCGGCCGGCGGCGACGTCTCCGACGGGGGCGGCGACACCCGCGACGTCTCGGGCACCAACGTCCAGGAGTCCGGCGTCGACGAGCCGGACATCGTCAAGACCGACGGCGACCGCGCCCTCGCGATCGCGCAGGGCCAGCTCCAGGTCCTCGACCTCCGTGGCACCCGGCCCGTGGTGGCGGCCACGGTGTCGCTGCCGGACGGCGGTCACGAGCTCCTGCTCGACGGCACCCGCGCGCTCGTCCTCAGCCGGACCTACACGCCGTGGGGCGGTGGGCCCGAGCCGATGCCGGAGCCGTTGCCGACCGACACCCGGACCGCCAGCAGCTCGATGATCGCCCCGTCCGGGACGACCCTGACCCTCCTCGACGTCACCGTTCCGTCCCGACCCGTCACGGTGGCCGAGGCGGAGCTCGAGGGCGAGTACCGCGCCGCCCGTCTCATCGACGGCACGGTCCGCGTCGTGCTGCAGACCGCGCCCGGCCCGTTCGCCTGGACCTACCCGGAGGACGACTCCGCGAACGAGCTGGAGCGCGCCGCCGAGGCGAACCGTCAGCTCGTGCGCGACTCGACGATCGAGGACTGGCTGGCGACGTTCACCACGACCGGGGCGGTCGGAACGACCACGGCCGACGGCCTGCTCGCGCCGTGCGCCTCGATCGCGGCGCCGCCGCGGCCCTCGGACCTGGGCACCGTCACGGTCGCCACGTACGAGATGGACGGGGACCTGACGCCGACGAGCGGGGCCGGCATCGCCGCGTCGAGCGACACGGTGTACGCCTCGACCGATCGGCTCGTGGTCGCCACCCAGCGGTGGGTCGGCTGGACCCCGGACACGGGTGACACCGGCACCACCGAGCTGCACAGCTTCGACATCACGGACCCGGCCGCGACCCGCTACGTGGCGTCCGGTGCCGTGAGCGGCTTCCTCGTGAACCAGTTCGCGCTGTCGCAGCACGAGGGTCACCTCCGCGTCGCCGCCACCGAGGGGGCGCCGTGGGGGGACCAGCCGAGCTCGAGCAGCACGCTGTCGGTGCTGGCGGAGGACGGCACGAGCCTGCAGGTGGTCGGTCGCGTCGGCGGGCTCGGGCAGGGGGAGCGGATCTTCGCGGTCCGCTTCATGGGCGACCTCGCCGCGGTGGTCACCTTCCGCCAGGTGGACCCGCTCTACCTCATCGATCTGTCGGACCCACGCGCGCCCCGCATGACCGGCGAGCTCAAGGTCCCGGGGTTCTCGACCTACCTGCACCCGGTCGGGGAGGACCTCCTCATCGGGGTGGGTCAGGACGCCGACGAGGAGGGCCGCACGCTCGGGACCCAGGTCGCGACCTACGACATCTCCGATCTCGGGCACCCGCGACAGGTCGCCACGCAGGTCTACCCGGACGCGTACAGCGAGGCCGAGTTCGACCACCGGGCGTTCCTGCACTGGCCTACGGCCGGCCTCACGGTCGTGCCGCTCGACGAGTGGCGCGAGGACGCGAGCTCCAGCTTCCACGGCGCGGTGGGGCTCGACGTCGGGGCGACGGGATCGCTCGCCGAACGCGGCCGCATCAGCCACCCGTCCGGTGACGAGCACTGGCCGGCCACGGTGCGGCGCTCGTTCGTCGTGGACGACCTGCTCTACACGCTGAGCGAGATCGGCCTGCGGGCGGACCGCATCGACACCCTCGACCAGGTCAGCTGGACCCCCTTCGCCTGACCCGCCGATCCGCGGGAGCGGCAGGGCGCTCAGCCGAGGCGGGTGGCCGAGCCGTGCCGGAGCACGTCCGCGAACGCCGCGGCGACCGCGCCGGCGTCGGCCGGCTCCAGCCGCGCGACGGTGACGCGGATCGCCGGCGGGGCGGCGAGCCGGTAGCGCTCGCCGGCCTGGACCGCCCAACCGCGGTCGAGCAGGCCACGGACCACCGGCGTCTCCTCCGGCACCGGGACCCAGACGTTCAGCCCGGTCCGCCCGGAGGCGGGGATGCCGGCGCCGTCGAGCGCGTCGAGCAGCGCCCGTCGACGCTCGGCGTACGTCGCGGCGGCGCGTTCGAGGCCACCGTCGGCGGCGGCGGCGTCCCACAGGGCGACGGCGAGGTGCTGCAGGACGGTGCTGACCCAGCCGGGGCCGACGCGGAGCCGGGTCGCGAGCCGCGTGACCGTGCGCTCGTCGCCGGCGACCACGGCGACGCGCAGGTCGGGGCCGAGCGTCTTGGCGAGCGAGCGGACCACGGCCCAGCGCTCCCGGCCCCGTGTGAGCGTCCGGGCCGGCGCGCCGGCGATGTCCGCGGCGTGGTCGTCCTCGACCACGAGCACCCCGGGCACGTCGTCCAGGACCGTCCGGAGCGCATCCGCACGCTCCGCGGTCATCGCGGCCCCGGTGGGGTTGTGGGCGCGGGGCGTGAGGAGCACCGCCTCGCAGCCGCCGACCACGCCGGCGAGCACGTCCGGGTCGAGCCCGTCGTCGTCGACCGGGACCGGGACCGGGACCAGACCCATGGCCCGGAGGAGATCCAGCAGGCCCGTGTAGCCGGGGTCCTCGACGGCGACGCGGTCGCCGACGCGCAGCGCCGTGCCGAGGACGCGCTCGATGCCGTCGAGGGCGCCGCTGACGGCGACGAGCGACGACGCGTCGATGTCGTCGGCGCCGAACCACGCGACGGCGCGCCGGGCGAGCTCCGGCACGATCGCCTCCTCGCCGTAGCCGCGCACGGGCACGTCGAGCGTCCGGAGGGTCGCGGCGAGGTCGGGGAGGAGCAGGGGGTCCGGGTCCCCGGCCGCCAGGTCCCGGACGCCCTCGGGGAGCGGCGCGTGGGGGCGGGAGACGAGCGGCGGGACGTGGCTGACCACGGTCCGGCTGCGCTCGTGGGTGACCACCAACCCGCGCGTCCGCAGGTCCCGGTACGCGGTCGCGACGGTGGTGGGGGAGACCTCGAGCTCGCGTGCGAGCCCGCGGACGGACGGCAGCGGGGTCCCCGGCGCGAGCCCGCCCGAACCCACGCCCTCCTCCACGGAGCGGGCGATGTCGCGGGCCGTCGCGCCCGTGATAGCGTGTGCTGGCACAGATGGCATGACTGTAACAGTACAGCAGGAGCAGCGGTGGGGGCGACAACGCCGGCGAGCGACCGGGTCCGCGTGCGACGTGTCCCCGAGCGGGGCGCCTACGACCGTGCCACCGTCGACGCCATCCTCGACGCCGGCTTCCTGTGCCACCTCGGCTTCGCGGTCGACGGGCAGCCCTACGTGATCCCGACCCTCTACGGCCGCGACGGGGACGTCGTCTACGTCCACGGCTCGGCGGCCAGCCGGATGCTGCGCCAGCTCGCCGGCGGTGTGGCCGCCTGCCTGACCGTCACGCACGTGGACGGGCTCGTCCTGGCGCGCTCGGCGTTCCACCACTCGATCAACTACCGCAGCGTCGTCGTCCTCGGGACCGCCACGCTCGTCGACGACCCCGCCGAGAAGCTGCGTGCGCTCGAGGTCGTGACCGATCAGGTCGTCCCGGGGCGGTGGGCGCAGGTCCGCGGACCGGACACGAAGGAGGACCGCGCCACCACGGTCCTCCGGCTCCCGCTCGACGAGTGCTCGGCCAAGATCCGGGACGCCGGCGTCAAGGACGACGCGGAGGACCTCGACCTCGACGTGTGGGCGGGGATCGTCCCGCTCACGACCGTGCCCGGTCCGCCCGTACCCGACCCCGACCTGGCACCCGGGACGCCGGTCCCGTCGCACGTCAGCGACTGGCGGCCGCGATGACGGCCACGCGGCCGCACGCGCCCGCGGGCGTGCCGCCCACCGCGCCGCGCCTGTCCGGCCCGCTCGCGGTCGGTCTCGCGCTCGCCATCGTCTACCTGGTGTGGGGCTCGACCTACCTCGCCATCAAGGTCGGCATCGAGACGATCCCCGGGCTGCTCCTCGCCGCGGTCCGGTTCACCGTCGCCGGCGTGGTGCTCTACGCCATCGCCGTCCGTCGCGGCGACCGGGTGGGGGACCGTCCCACACGCGCCCACTGGCGCGAGGCGTTCGTGCTCGGGGCCGCGATGCTCGTCGCGGGCAACGGGTTCGTCACGGTCGCGGAGGAGCGGCTGGACTCGGGGGTCGCGGCCCTGCTCGTGGCCGGGGTGCCGCTGTGGATGGCGGCCCTCGACCGGCTGCTCTTCGGGGCGCACCTGCTGCGGATGGCCGTCGTGGGGCTGGCCATCGGCTTCGTCGGGGTGGCGGTGCTGGTCGACCCGTTCTCGGCCGCCGGCGACGCCACGATCCACACGCCCAGTGCGCTCATGATCGTCGCCGGCAGCGCGGCCTGGGCCTACGGGTCGCTGCGTGCGCGGGACGCCGTGATGCCGTCACGGCCGCTCGTCTCCACCGCCATGCAGATGATCGCCGCCGGCGCGATGTTCGTCGTCCTGAGCGTCCTGCGGGGCGAGCTCCGCGGCTTCACGCTCGACCAGGTCAGCGGGGCCAGCGCAGCCGCGCTCGTCTACCTCACGGTGGCTGGCTCGCTGGTCGCGTTCAGCGCCTACGTGTGGCTGCTGAAGAACGCGCCGGCGCCCGTCGTCGCGACCTACGCCTACGTCAACCCGGTGATCGCCGTCGGGCTCGGCGCGCTGATCCTCGGCGAGGTCGTCGGCCCGCGGACGATCGTCGCCGGGCTGGTGATCCTGGCCTCGGTGGCGCTGATCATCCGCGCCCGTGCACGCGTCGGCTCAGGACAGGGGGTCCTGCGACGCCTCCGGCAGAGCGCGCCGTAGGGAGGTCCGTCCCGCCTCCCACGCGACGATGGTCCGGCGGCTCATCTCGGCCTCGACGGACCCGATCGCGTGCGCGCCGAACAGGATGTCGACGGCGAGGCGCGGGTCCTGCTCGACGAGGCCGCCGGCGAGGTCCCGGGCCGCGATGGTCTGGTGGTCGGCGTCGGCGACGACGTGGGTGTCGAAGAACAGTCGTGCCCACGTGCTGGCGCCGAGGCGTCCGAGCACGTCGCTGACCCGGCCCATGGGCAGCACCGAGAACATCTCGAAGATCGCGAGGTGGCCCACCGCCGCGCCGCGGAGCCGCCGGTGGAGCCCGAACAGCGACACGACGTTCGTCCCGGCGAGGGTGTGGCCGGGCAGGAGGTCGAGGGAGGCCCCGTAGGTGTCGTCCATGCCGAGCTCGCGGAGGGTCAGGGCGAACAGCTCGGCGTGGACGTCCTCCTCGACGCCCTCGCCGTACTCGTCGGCCTGGATGTGCACGAGCGCGGCCTTGGCCGCGCCGTACAGCCGCGGGATCACCCACGTGTGCGGATCGGCCTCCTTCAGCTGCCACGCCGTCCGGTGCGCGCAGAACTCGCGGACGTGGGTGGCCTCGCCGTGGTCCACGAGCCACTCCGACAGCGACGCGCCGTCGCCCGGGGTCGCGAGCTCGTCGAGCTGCGCGACGATGTCCTCCCCGGAGA
>JAHWJY010000297.1 GCA_019348135.1 Actinomycetota bacterium | reverse complement strand
AGACCGGGCACGGAAGAGCAAGGTGCCTCCGGTTCTCGTGGCCGAGCAGTGGCAGCGCGGCGACGAGGGCCAAGTCGTGGTCTTCGTCGAAGGGCCTCCCTCGCCACACGCGCTCTAGGAGACCTCGGCGACAAGCGGAGGGGGCCGGGCGCCGTGCGGCGCTGGCAGGGGCCGCAGCGCTAACGTCACCTGGACGACGCTGACGTCCAGGTGACGGACGTCGGCGGCACGGTGAGCGGAAGCGAGACGCACACGAGTGAGAAGCGGTTGACGACCCCGGATCGGCGCCGCCACGGCCGGTCGGCGACCCGCTCGCCCCGCCGGTGCATGAACGATGCATGAGTTCGACCTGGCGTTGCCCGCGGGCCGCACCCTGCACGTCTACTGCTCGGACGAGGAGCCTTCCGACCGTCTGACCGTCTTCTGGAGTCACGGCACGCCGAACATCGGGTCGCCACCGGAACCGTTGGCGCCGACCGCCGAGCGGCTGGGCATGCGATGGGTCTCGTACGACCGCCCCGGGTACGGCGGATCGTCCTCGCAGCCGGGGCGGGCCATCGCCTCCGCCGCAGCCGACGTGTCCGCCATCGCGGACGCGCTCGACATCGACCGGTTCGGCGTGATGGGCCACTCCAGCGGTGCGATGCATGCGCTCGCCTGCGGTGCTCTTCTTCCGGCACGCGTCGTCGGCGTCGTCGCTGTGGCCGGACTGGCTCCCTTCGACGCCGAGGGGCTCGACTGGTTCGCCGGGATGCACGCTGCGGGAGCGGCGACCCTGCGAGCCGCTGCGAACGGACGTGCAGCCAAGGAGGCCTTCGAGGAGTCGGCGACCTACGACCCCGAGATGTTCGCCCCGCCGGATCACGCCGCCCTCGCTGCCGAGTGGTCCTGGTTCATGGACGTCGTCGATGCCGCCGTCGATGGCGGGACGGACGGGCTCATCGACGACGATCTCGCCGCGG
This sequence comes from Actinomycetota bacterium, assembly GCA_019348135.1. Lineage (GTDB taxonomy): Bacteria > Actinomycetota > Nitriliruptoria > Nitriliruptorales > Nitriliruptoraceae > JAHWJY01. The sequence goes on along the minus strand of JAHWJY010000297.1, from coordinate 1,505 downwards.
TCTCCCCGTGGGGGTTCCCGCCGGGACAGGCGAGCGTGCCGATCCTCCTGCTGCACGGCGACCAGGATCGGATCGCGCCCAGCACGCACGGACGCTGGCTCGCCGAGCGTTGCCCGTCGGCCGAGCTGTGGTCCTCGGAGTCGGACGGTCACATCTCCATCCTCAACTCCGCGCCCCGCGCCCTCGAGTGGCTGGGAGAGCAGTCGAGGAGCGCCTAGCTCCACGGCACCCATCGCCGTACGGAGGCTGCCTCCTCGCCCGTGGTCAGCCCAGCAGGGTGGGAGCCGCACCGAGGACGATGGCGACCAGCAGCGTGACGAGCAGGACGACCGCCAGCGTCCGACCGACGTTGCGCCGCCACCCCGGCCCGGCGTTGTTCGTGGCACGCGCCAGGCGGCCGTAGCCCTGGATCTCGCCGATCGGGTCGGTGAGGCCACGGGTCGGCCAGTCCTCGAAGGGCTCGTGACCGGAGCGGTGGTCGACGGACGCGTCCGTCTCCCGGTGCGGGTCGAACTCCTGCATGGCATCCCCCTGGCCGACCCTCACGGTACGTCATCGACCCCGGAGTGGACCCGGTAGCGTCCCGCGCCGACAGGAGACGCCGGTGACCGACGCCAGACCGCCCCGCGGCCCGCTCGTCGCGCTCGGGGTGCTGAGCATCGTCGCCTTCGGGAGCTGGTTCTACGGCTTCGGCGTGCTGCTCGAGCCGATCCGGCAGGACACCGGCTGGGCCGAGGCGACGCTCACGTCCACCTACGGCGCGTCGCTGTTCCTGACGGGCCTCGGCGCCGCCATCGGTGGCGGCATCATCGACCGGCGCGGCGGACGGGTCCTGCTGCTCGGAACGGGCGCGTTGGCCGCGCTCGCCCTCGTGGCGATGTCGTTCGCGTCCTCCGTGACGGCGTTCGCGGTCGCCGGCGCCGTCGCCGGTGGCGCGATCGGCGCCGGCGGGTACTACCACGCCACCCAGGCGATCATCGGCCGTCTCGCACCCGAGGCGCGGACCCGTGGCATGACGGCGCTGACCCTGTGGGGAGCCTTCGCCAGTCCCGTGTTCCTGCCGCTCCTCGGCTGGTCCGTGACCGTGCTCGGATGGCGCCCGACGGTCCGGCTGCTCGCGGTCGCGGTCGCCATCGCCTTCGCTGTCGCGGCGGCGGCCGTCCCCTCGGACGAGACCACCCACGAGGCCGCGTCCCGGCCGTCCACGCTCGCGGCACTGCGACGGACGGCCCGCGACCCCGTGGTCCGCCGGCTGTACGTCTCGGGCCTCTTCGCCGGCGTGGGCACCTCCGTGCTGCTGCTCTACCAGGTCCCCGCCATGGTGGCGGCCGGCCTGTCGCTCGGGGTCGCCTCCTCGCTCGCCGGCGCGCGTGGCCTCGTCCAGCTCGCCGGCCGCATCCCGCTCCCACCCGTCGTGCGCCGGATCGGCTCGTTCTTCGCGCTGCGGGGAGCGCTCGTGCTGGCCGCCGTCGGCGCGCTGATCCTCCCGTTCGCCGGCGACCTCC
>JAHWJY010000296.1 GCA_019348135.1 Actinomycetota bacterium | reverse complement strand
TCGGCATCGCGGTGCTCGGCAGCATCGGCACGGCCGTGTACCGGGCGGTGCTCGCAGGCACGGACCTGACGGGGGTGCCCCCGGCCGCGGCAGCGGCGGCGCGCGACACGCTCGGCGCCGCCGTGGCGGCGGCTGCGGAACTCCCGCCGGCCGCGGCGGACGCGGTGCTGCAGGCGGCACGGACCGCCTTCGTCGACGGCATGCAGCTGACCGCGCTCGTCAGCGCCGCGATCGCGCTGGCGGCCGCGGGCATGGCGCTCGTCGCGCTGCGCTCGGTGCGGCCCGCCGCGCCGTCTGACGACACCGGTCACCACGCGGGGCCCGACGTGCCGGCACCGCTGGCCGGGCTCGTCGACCTCGCCGGCGGCGATGCCGCGCCCGAGCCGGCGCAGGCCTGACCCGTCCCCTCGGTCCACGGCCGCCGGCGACCCTTGTCGCCGGGTCCGGGCGGGTCTACGGTCCGGCCGACCGCGAGACCCGGGAGGTCGCCGCCCTGTTGGACATCCAGTGGCGGGGATCGTCCTACGACGAGCTCCGCGCGGCCTTCTCCTGGGACCTGCCGGCGCGGTTCAACATGGGCGTCGCGTGCAGCGACGCCCAGCCGGCGACCGACCTCGCGCTCGTCGACCACCGCCCCGACGGCTCCATCCGGGAGGTGACCTTCGGTCAGCTGTCGGAGCTGTCCAACCGCTTCGCGAACGGGCTGAAGGGGCTGGGCATCGAGCCGGGCGACCGCGTCGGGATCGTCGTGCCCCAGAGCCTCGAGACCGGTGTCGCCCACCTCGGCACCTACAAGGCGGGCGCGGTGGCCATGCCCCTGAGCGTCCTCTTCGGCCCGGAGGCGCTGCGCTTCCGGCTGCAGGACTCCGGCGCCAAGGTCGTCGTGACGGCGCCGGAGTCGCTCGAGCAGGTCATCGAGGCCTGCACCGACCTCGACACCCGCATCGTCGTCGCCGGCGACTCGGGCGCGTACCCGAGCTTCGATCGCGTCGTCGGCTCGGGACGGGCGACCGTGGACCCGCCCGGCAGCGGCCCGGACACGCCGGCGCTGCTGATCTACACCTCCGGCACCACCGGCTCCCCCAAGGGCGCCCTGCACGGACACCGGGTCCTGCTCGGCCACATGCCGGGCTTCGAGCTGATGTTCGACTTCTTCGGTCGGGCCGGGGACCGGATCTGGACCCCGGCGGACTGGGCGTGGATCGGCGGCCTGCTCGATGTCGTGCTGCCCGGCTGGCTGCGCGGCCGGCCGGTCCTGGCGGCACCGCGGGAGGGGTTCGACCCGCAGTGGGCCGTCGACCTCATGGTGGAGCACGGCATCACCACCGCCTTCCTGCCGCCGACGTCCCTGAAGCTCATGCGCCGCGCCGGCGTGGACGCCAGCCGGCTGGAGCTGCGCTCGTGCATGAGCGGCGGCGAACCGCTCGGCACCGAGATGCTGCAGTGGGCCGAGGCCGAGCTCGGCGTCGTGATCAACGAGATCTACGGACAGACCGAGGCCAACATCGTGGTCGGGAACTCCCGGACGGTCTGGGAGGTCCGCCCCGGCTCCATGGGACGACCCTTCCCCGGCCACGACGTCGCGGTCATCACCCCTGACGGGCGTCCGTCCCCCGTCGGCGAGATCGGCGAGATCGCCGTCCGGTCCCCGGACCCCGTGATGTTCCTGGGGTACTGGAACAACCCCGGCGCGACGGCCGAGAAGTTCGCCGGCGAGTGGCTGCGCACCGGCGATCTCGGCGTGACCGACGAGGACGGGTACCTGTGGTTCCGGGCCCGCGCCGACGACCTCATCAACTCGGCGGGCTACCGCATCGGCCCCGGTGAGATCGAGGACTGCCTGCTGAAGCACGCGGCGGTCGCGATGGTCGCGGTGGTCGGCGTCCCGGACGAGCTCCGCGGCGAGGCGGTCAAGGCGTACGTCCAGCTCGCACCGGGGGCCGCCCCCAGCGACGCGTTGGTCGCGGAGCTCCAGGCGCTGGTCCGCACCCGGTTGTCCGCGCACGAGTACCCGAGGCACGTGGAGTTCGTGGAGTCGCTACCCATGACGACGACGGGCAAGGTGCGACGCAGGGAGCTCCGCGAACGCCATCAGGATCCTGGGCTCACGCCCGGCCGTACGTGACGGCGTGCGTGGGGTTGCTCTGGAACGCGTCGATGTCGGGGAACGGCAGGTCCGAGATGACGAACCGGCCGCCCGGCTTCAGCGCGCCGAAGACGTTGGCGGTCACCTGGTCGTCGTCGCGGCACTCGTGCCTCGAGATGTCGTTGATGACGAGGTGAAGTCGTCGGTGGCATCGAGCTCCTCCAGGGGGGTGGGGATCAGCTCGACTCCGAACCCAACCGCACGCCGTGCCCGAGGCCGTCTACCGCCGCATCCGCGAACAGCACGACGACCACCTCGCCGAGCGCCGTGTGGACTTTCAGCTCGCTGTAGTTGCTACGGGGGTTGTTCAGAAAGGTTCCGGGT
>JAHWJY010000295.1 GCA_019348135.1 Actinomycetota bacterium | reverse complement strand
CGCCAGGGCGTGCCGGCGGGCGCGCACGGACGTGCTGGCACGGTCGGTGATGCGCCCCAGGAGGGTCTCGAGGTCGTCCGCCTGTGCGAGCTCGGTGGCCATCGTGTGCAGCTGCTCGAAGCGTTCGATGAAGGCGTCGGCGACACCGGTGCCGGGCCCGGACGGAGCCGCGGATCGCCCCTGCCCGTCGGCGAGGGTCCAGCGCAGCTCGTAGCGGCAGTGCTCGTCGCCACGGACCATGCACTCGGGCTCCGCGACGACGCCCTCGCCGCCGAAGAGGGCCGGGACGCCGACCAGGAAGCCGGTGAGGTTCGAGCAGAAGAACGGCGATGGGAAACCGGGCGGGACGTACGTGGCGACCACGTCGAGTCGGTGGTCGTCGATCGGGACCACCCGGTGGAGCCGGCCGTCGGAGCTCTTGTTGGCACCGTCGATCAGGGCGGTCGCGGCCGCGGTCACGGTGCCGGCGCTGCGCAGCAGGTCGGCCAGCCCGCGCTCGTGCAGGATGCGCATGCCCTCCTCGCCGGCGCGGCGGCCGATGTCCGGTTCGCCGCAGGCCCCGGCGGCGGCGTCCGCGAGGTGGCAGATGGCGTCGTGGGACATCCAGCTGGTGATCCATCGAGCGGGGTGCCCGGTGTGCCCGTCCCGGGCGGCAGCGTCGGCGACGACGGCGTCGGCGGCGTCCTTGCCGAGGGCCCGCTCCACGTAGCGGAGGATGGCGCGCGCCGCGGACCCCCGGACGTGGCGGTCGGTGTCGACCTGCCAGATGCCCTCGTCGCGCTCGGCCACGGATCCCGCCTCGTTCTCCTGTCCGGAGATGTCGGCGGCGGAGGGCGCGACTGAAGCCGTGCGCCGGCGGAGGGGGTCAGGGCGCCCGCGGCGCGCCGTACCGCGCGCGGTACGCCGCGATGCGCTCGAGGTCGTCGGCGCCGAGGACAGGGCGCCCGTCGACCTCGCGGTCCCGGAGGTGGTCCACGACCTCGTCGATGGTGACGATCGCGGCCGTCTCCATGCCGAACTCCTCACCGACCTCGGCGAGGGCCGAGACGTCCTCGCGGCCGCCCCGTTCCTGCCGGTCGACGCTGACGACGAGCCCGGCCAGCTGGATGTCCGCGGCGGCGCGCAGCAGGGGCACGGTCTCGCGGATGGAGGTCCCCGCCGTGGTGACGTCCTCGACGATGACGACCCGGTCGCCGTCGCGGAGCGGGTGCCCGACGAGCACGCCGCCCTCGCCGTGGTCCTTCGCCTCCTTGCGGTTGAAGCAGAAGGCGGTGTCGCGACCGTGCTGCTCGTCGAGCGCCATGGAGGTGGTCACGACCAGCGGGATGCCCTTGTAGGCGGGTCCGAAGAGGACGTCGACGTCCCCGAAGGCGTCGACGATCGCCTGGGCGTAGAAGCGGCCGAGGCGGGCGACCTGCCGCCCCGTGCGGTAGCGGCCGGCGTTGATGAAGTACGGCGTCGCGCGGCCGCTCTTGGTCGTGAAGTCCCCGAAGGTGAGGACGTCGGAGGCGACCATGAAGTCGATGAAGTCACGCTGGTAGGGCTGCACGGGCATCCTCGAGCTCGGGCGACGGGCCGAGGCGGAGGCTACTTCCCGGGCGCGGACTCCCGATGGCTGCGCCCGCGCCGGCGATCGGGTGCACGGGCGCCGGTGTCCGCCGATCGGGTGCAGGAACGGCGCACGCGGCGCACGTCGCGCACCCGATGGGCCCTCGTCGTCGCTCGCGCACCCATGCACCCGAAGCGGGGGAGCGCCGGCACGCGGGATGTCAGCCGTCGTCGGCGGGGACCGCGCGGATCTCGCGGACCCGGAAGGGCGCAGCGGGGGACGACAGGGTGACGCCGTTCAGCGTCCCGGTGCCGGAGAGCGCTGCCGCGGCATCGGGCGCGGCGCCGGGCGGCCCGATGACCCACGAGTAGCTCCCGGCCCACGTGGTGCTGGCGACGAGCTCGTAGGTGTCGTCACGGGCGTAGGTGTACGTCGCGGCCGGTTCGTCCGGTGTGCCCGGCGTGGCCGAGGAGACCTCCCGGCCCGGCTCGACCTGCCACGTGAACCGCTCGACCCAGAGCGTCGCCGTGATCGTGATGCCGTTCTGGGAGGTCGTGCCGCTCCAGCCGTGGCGGGGCGGGGTGGCCGCATCGCCGTCGTGGTCCACCTCCGTCAGGGTCTCGCCGGCGTACCAGAAGTACGTCTCGAGCCCGACGAGACCGTCCGCGTACGGGTCGCGCGCGACCGCCGGTCGCGGCAGCACGCCCCGCAGGATCGCCTCGATGTCCGCGCCGTCCACCGAACCGTCCTCGCCCACCGCCGGCACCGGCACGCACGCCGGCGCGTCGTAGAGCACGGTCGGGTCCTCGCCCGGCCCCGTGACGAGCCAGTACCGCCGGATCCCGTCGACCATCCCCTCGGGGCACCCCGCCGTCGACCCCCAGAAGATGTCCTGCGTCGTCCAGAACTTCCGCGGGTAGTC
>JAHWJY010000294.1 GCA_019348135.1 Actinomycetota bacterium | reverse complement strand
CGACGCCGATCCCGAGCGTGAGCCCGCGCCGGCCGGTGACGCCGGCGACGGCGAGGGCGATCCCCAGCGACGACCACCCCAGCAGGGTGAGGGCGGTGGTGGCCGCGAGCATCCGACCGACCGGGATCCCGATGTCGACCAGCGACCCCGCCGCCGACATGGCGAGACCCGTGCCCGTCATCAGCACGGCCACCGACACCGCCACGGCCGCGGCGGTCCCGAGCAGCAGCTCGGAGCGACCGAGCGGATGGCCGAGCACGATCTCGAAGCCGCCCCGTTGCTCCTCGCCGGCGACCTCGTCGGCGACGCGGAAGGCCGCGTAGACGGTGATCAGCAGCGGGAAGATCGAGGCGAGCCGGCTGTTGAGGAACCCCTCCGGCGAGGTGAGCTCCCGGGCACCGATCAGGGCGCGGAACGCCTCCGGGAGGCCGGCCACGAGCTCCTCCAGGCCCGACGCGTCGCGTACCGACGGCCACAGCAGGACCGTGAGTCCGCCCAGGACGGCCAGCGACGCGGTCCAGATGGCGAGCGGGTGCCGGTAGACGCGCAGGCGCTGCCGGGCGATCACGAGCGCGCTCATGCCTCGTCCTCCTCGTAGTAGCCGAGGAAGACGTCGGTGAGCTCGGCCTCGTCGGAGGTGAAGGTCTCGACCTCGTGGCGCGCCGCGAGCTTCACGAGCGGATCCATCGACCCGGTGACCGTCAGGTGGACGGAGCGGTCGACGACCCGCACGTCGTCGACGCCGGGCAGGGCGGCGAACGGGGCCGCCGGCACGGGTGCCGCGAAGCGGATCTCGACGCGCCGGACCGCCCGCGCCCGCAGCTCCTCGATCCCGGCCAACGCGACCAGCCGGCCCTGCCGGATGATGCCCACCCGGGACGCGACCTCCTCGACCTCGGCGATGACGTGGGAGGACAGGAACACCGTCCGACCCTCGGCCGCCACCTCGGAGACGAGCCGGTTCAGCACGATCTGCTTCAGGGGGTCGAGCCCCGAGGACGCCTCGTCGAGCACGACGAGGTCGGGGTCGTGCATGAACGCCTGGACGATGCCCACCTTCTGCCGGTTGCCGCGGGACAGCGCGGTGATGGGCTTGTCGAGGTCGAGCTCGAGGCGCTCGGTCAGCTCGGCGACCCGTGCCTCCGACACGCCGCCGCGCAGCCGGCCGAGCTGCGCGAGGTAGTCCCGGCCCGGCATCCCCCGCGGGAAGACCGGATCGGACGGCAGGTAACCCACCCGCCGGTGGAGCTCCACCGCCTCGGCCCGGGCATCGCGGCCGAGCACCTGGGCCGATCCCGCGGTGGCGTTGAGGAGCCCCATGAGGAGCCGGATCGTCGTCGTCTTCCCCGCACCGTTCGGACCGAGGAAGCCGAACACCTCCCCGACCGGGATGTCGAGGTCGAGGTCGACGAGCGCCTGCGTCGCGCCGAAGTGCTTGGTCAGGCCCGAGGCGACGATCGCGTCCATGCCCCGAGGCTAGACGTCCCATCCACCCGGGAGCCGCACCGGTCGCGCCGGACGTGGGGCCCGGGGTGGCGGCAGGGTCTACGCTCGCCGGCGGATGACCGACGACGAGGCAGCTCCCGGCACGGGCACCGCGGGCGACGCCGCGGCGGCCGGGACGTCCGACGCACGGGGGACCGCGCACGGCGGGACCACCGCGGCCCGGCCCGGGGCGTACCGCGAGCGTCGCCGGCGCACCGACCACCTCAACGTGCCGCTGGCCGCGACGATCGCCGTGGGACTGGCCGCCGGCCTGCTCCTGGCCGACCTCGTGGGAGCGGCCGTCTCGCGCCTCAACGGGCTCATCATCACGCTCATCGTGAGCCTGTTCCTGAGCTTCGCCATGGAGCCCGCGGTGCAGTGGCTGGCCCAGCGTGGCATGCGTCGTGGGATCGGGACGCTGCTCGTGTTCCTGGCCGCCCTGCTCCTGATGCTGGGGTTCGTGGCCGCCATGGCGCCGCTGATCGTGGGCCAGATCCGCAACCTCGCCGAGGCCGGCCCCGACGTGCTGCGGGACCTCGCGGACCAGGCCCGCAACCTCCCCGGCGACATCGGGCCGCCGATCGCCGACTGGCTCGAGAAGCAACGCTCGGAGCTCCCGAGCCGCGTCCCGGACTTCGCCGGCCGCCTCGCGACCGGCGCGGCCGGGGTGGGCTCCACCCTGGCCGGCGTGACCATCCAGTTCCTGACCACGCTCCTCGTGACGTTCTACCTCGTCGCCGACGGCCCGCGGTTGCGGCGGACGCTCGTCGGCCGGATGCGACCGGAGAGCCAGCGCGAGTTCCTCCAGGTGTGGGACCTCGCGATCGCCAAGACGGGCGGCTACGTGTACTCGCGGCTCCTGACGGCCGTGGCCTCGACCGTCTTCCACATCGTCGTGTTCACGATCATCGGGCTGCCGTACTCCGCGGCGCTCGGGGTGTGGGTCGGCATCATCTCGAGCCTCATCCCGGTGGTCGGCACCTACATCGCCGGCGC
>JAHWJY010000293.1 GCA_019348135.1 Actinomycetota bacterium | reverse complement strand
CGGCGGAAGATGATGTCCGCCGCTCCCTCGGCGCCCATGACCGCGAGCTCGGCGTCCGGCCACGCCAGGACCGCGTCCGCCCCGAGGGACCGGGAGTTCATGACGATGTAGCTGCCACCGAAGGCCTTGCGCAGCACCACGGTGAACCGCGGGACCGTCGCGGACGCGAACGCGTGGAGGAGCTTCGCGCCCTTGCGGATGACCCCGTTGCCCTCCTGCGCCGTGCCCGGCAGGAACCCCGGGACGTCGACCAGCACGACGAGGGGGATGCCGAAGGCGTCGCAGAACCGCACGAAGCGCGCGCCCTTCTCGGACGCCGTGAGGTCGAGCACGCCGGCGAGCCACTTCGCCTGGTTGGCCACGATCCCGACCGAGCGCCCGTCGATGCGCGCGAAGCCGACGACGAGGTTGCGCGCCCACCCGGCCTGGACCTCCAGCAGCCGGCCGCCGTCGACGAGACCGGCGATGACGTCCCGGACGTCGTAGGGCTGGCGGTCGTCGGCGGGCACGATCTCCCGGAGGTCGACGTCGGCGGGTGGACGCGCGGGGGCCTCGGGCGGGGCGTCCGACGACGAGCTGGGCAGGTAGGACAGCAGGTCGCGGCAGATCGCGAACGCCGACTCGTCGTCGCTCGTCACGAAGGAGGCGACCCCGCTGCGGCCCCCGTGCACCTCGGGACCGCCGAGCGCACGCGCGTCGACGTCCTCGCCCGTGACCGCCTTCACGACGCGGGGCCCCGTGAGGAACATCGTCGCCTCGTCGGTCATGACGACGAAGTCCATCAGCGCCGGCGAGTAGGTGGCACCGCCGGCGCAGGGCCCCATCACGAGCGCGACCTGCGGGACGTGGCCGGAGGCACGGACGTTGGCGGAGAACACCCGGCCGTAGCCGTCGAGGGCGGCCACGCCCTCCTGGATGCGCGCCCCGCCGGAGTCGTTGATGCCGACCACCGGGACGCGGCCGTGCACGGCCTGGTCGATCGTGCGCACGATCTTGTCGGCGTGGGCCTCGCCCAGCGAGCCGCCGAGGACGCGACGGTCCTGGGCGTAGACGTCGACCGGCCGACCGTCGACGGTGCCGGTGCCGGCGATGACGCCGTCGCTGTCCGGGCGGCGCCGGTCGAGCCCGAAGCTCGAGGCCTGGTGCTGGCGCTGCGAGCCGAGCTCGACGAACGAGCCGTCGTCGAGCAGCCGCGAGAGCCGCTCGCGGGCGCCGTCGCCGGCGCGCTCCGGGGACGTCCCGAGCGCGGGCGTCTCGGCGTGGAGGGCGGAGGTCATCGTGGGGATCCGGTCACGTGGTGAGGACGAGGGAGGCGTTCTGGCCGCCGAACCCGAACGAGTTCGACAGGACGGCGCGCAGGGGCACCTCGCGCGGCGTCCGCGCCACGACGTCGAGATCGATGGCCGGATCACGCGTCGTGAGGTTGGCCGTGCCCGGCACGACCCCGTCCCGGAGGGACAGGATCGAGACGATGGCCTCGACGGCGCCGGCGGCCCCGAGGAGGTGCCCCGTGACGCCCTTGGTCGAGGTGACGGGCACGCCGTCGGTCGCCGCCCCGAGCACGGTCCGGATCGCGCGCGACTCGGCCGCGTCGTTCAGGGGCGTCGAGGTCCCGTGGGCGTTGACGTGGTCGATGTCGGCGGGGTCGAGGCCCGCGTCCTCCAGCGCCCGCCGCATCGCGAGCACGGCGCCGGCGCCGTCGTCCGGCGGCGAGGTCTGGTGGTGGGCGTCGGCGCTGGCCCCGGCGCCGGCGACCGTGGCCAGTGGCGTCGCGCCGCGCGCGCGGGCGTGCTCGAGCGACTCGAGCACGAGGACGCCGGCTCCCTCCCCCATGACGAACCCGTCGCGCTCGACGTCGAACGGGCGCGACGCGGTCGCGGGATCCGCGTGGCGGGACAGCGCCCCCATCTGGGCGAACGCCGCGACGGCGAGCCCGGTGATGCCGGCCTCGACCCCACCGACGATCACGACGTCGGCGCTGCCAGACCGCAGGAGGTCCCGGCCGAGGTGGATCGCCGACGCCCCGGCGGCGCAGGCCGTGTTCACCGTGAAGTTGGGTCCACGGGCACCGGTCCGGATGGCGACCATGCCGGCGGCCGTGTTCGACAGCATCTTGGGCACGAACATCGGGCTCACGCGGGCGGGCCCGCGCTCGAGGTAGTTCGGGTACTCGGAGGCCCACGTCTCGGCCCCGCCGATGCCGCTACCGAGCACGACACCGACGCGGTCGAGCTCGACCGTGCCGTCGAGTCCCGCCTGGGTCACGGCCTCCTCGGCGGCGAGCAGCGCGAGGTGGGTGAAGCGGTCGAGCCGCCGCGAGGATCCGCGGCCGAGCTCGGCGTCCGCGTCGAAGGGCGGCACGCGGCACGAGATCGTGACGGGGCTCTCGACCTCCTGCAGGAGCGCGTCCTGCGCCGCGGCGGACGTGCCCGCGAGCACGCCCTTCCACGTCGCGTCGACGCCGCGGCCGGCGGGGGTCACGGCACCGAG
>JAHWJY010000112.1 GCA_019348135.1 Actinomycetota bacterium | reverse complement strand
CCCACACCGGTCCGGCCATCCTCGTGCTCGAGGACGGCACGACGTTCCGCGGCCGTTCGTTCGGCGCCGCCGGCACGGTGCTCGGCGAGGCCGTCTTCAACACCGGGATGTCCGGCTACCAGGAGGTCCTGACCGATCCGTCGTACCGCCGGCAGATCGTCGTCATGACCTCGCCGCACATCGGCAACTACGGGCTCAACGCCGCGGACGCCGAGTCCGACCGCATCCAGGTCGCCGGGTTCGTGGTCCGGGAGGCCGCCCGCCGGTCGAGCTCGTGGCGGGCCGAGCAGGAGCTGCGGCCGGCACTCGCCGAGGCCGGGGTCGTGAGCATCGAGGGCATCGACACGCGCCAGCTGACCCGTCACCTCCGCGACCGGGGGGCGATGCGCTGTGGCATCTCGACCGAGGTGCTCGACGTGGACGCCCTCCTGGCCGAGGTCCTCGCGAGCCCCGGCATGGTCGGGGCCGACCTCGCCCGCGAGGTCACGACGCCGGAGCCCTACGAGGTGGCGGCCACCGCCGGCGACCGGCGCTACCGCGTCGTGGCGCTCGACTTCGGCATCAAGCGCAACATCATCCGTCAGCTCGCCGCGCACGGCTGCGACGTGCACGTCCTGCCGGCGGCCGCGACCGTCGACGAGGTCCGCGCGCTCGAGCCCGACGGCGTGTTCCTCTCCAACGGTCCCGGGGACCCGGCCGCGGTGACCTACGGCATCGAGACGACCGCGGCCCTCCTCGGAGAGGTCCCGGTGTTCGGCATCTGCCTCGGCTCCCAGCTGCTCGGGGCGGCCCTCGGTGCCGAGACCTACAAGCTCGTGTTCGGCCACCACGGGCTGAACCAACCGGTGCTCCGACGCGCCGACGGGGTCGTCGAGATCACGAGCCACAACCACGGCTTCGCGGTGCGGGCCTCCTCGCTCGGGGAGCAGACGGCCGAGTCGACCTTCCGGACGTCGGCCCACGGCCTCGTCGAGGTCAGCCACGTGAGCCTCAACGACGACACCTGCGAGGGCCTGATCTGTGCCGACATCCCGGCGTTCAGCGTCCAGTACCACCCCGAGGCGGCACCGGGCCCGCACGACGCCGCCTACCTGTTCGACCGCTTCATCGACCTGATGGACCGGGTCGGCGCAACGCACTGACACGGCACGACCCGACGCACGACCGCACGATCACGAGAGGCCACGCCTTGCCCCGCCGCCCCGACCTGCACTCGGTCCTCGTCCTCGGCTCCGGCCCCATCATCATCGGGCAGGCGTCCGAGTTCGACTACTCCGGCACCCAGGCGTGCAAGGTGCTGCGCGAGGAGGGCCTGCGCGTCATCCTCGTGAACTCCAACCCCGCGACGATCATGACCGACCCGGACACCGCCGACGCGACCTACATCGAGCCGCTCACCGTCGCGTCGGTCCGGGCCGTGATCGAGAAGGAGCGTCCGGAGGCGCTGCTGGCGACCCTCGGCGGGCAGACGGCGTTGAACCTCGCCGTGGAGCTGTCCGAGGGCGGGGTGCTCGAGGAGTTCGGCGTCGAGGTGCTCGGCGCGGACCTCGAGGCCATCCAGACCGCGGAGGACCGACAGGCGTTCAAGGACGCGATGACCGAGATCGGTCTCGAGTCACCGCGGTCGAACTACTGCCGGACCCGGGACGAGGCGTTCGCCGCAGCCGACGAGTACGGCTTCCCGGTCGTGCTGCGACCGTCGTTCACGCTCGGCGGGAAGGGCGGAGGGATCGCGTACGACGGCCCGCAGCTCGAGACGATGATCCGGCAGGGGCTGCAGGACTCGCCGACGCACACGGTGCTCGTCGAGGAGTCCGTGATCGGCTGGAAGGAGTACGAGCTCGAGGTGATGCGCGACCACGCGGACAACTGCGTGATCATCTGCTCCATCGAGAACCTCGACGCCATGGGCGTGCACACCGGCGACTCGATCACCGTCGCCCCGGCGATGACGCTGTCGGACCCCGAGTACCAGCAGATGCGCGACGCCGCCTTCGCGGTGCTGCGCCGGATCGGCGTCGAGACCGGCGGGTCCAACGTCCAGTTCGCGGTCGACCCGGCGACGGGTCGCCAGGTCGTGATCGAGATGAACCCGCGGGTGTCGCGCTCGTCCGCGCTCGCGTCGAAGGCGACCGGCTTCCCGATCGCCAAGATCGCCGCCAAGCTCGCCATCGGCTACACCCTCGACGAGATCGCCAACGACATCACGCGCGAGACGAAGGCCGCGTTCGAGCCGAGCATCGACTACGTGGTCACGAAGATCCCGCGCTTCACGTTCGAGAAGTTCCGCGGGACCGACGACACGCTGACCACGCGGATGAAGTCCGTCGGCGAGGTGATGGCCATCGGCCGCACCTTCAAGGAGTCGCTGAACAAGGGACTGCGCAGCCTCGAGGACGGCACGGTCGGCTTCGGTGCCGACCCCGGGCTCGACATCGACGACGAGGCGCTCGAGGAGCGGCTGACCCGGCCGACACCGAAGCGGCTGCACGCGGTCGACGAGGCGCTGACCCGGGGGTGGACCGTCGAGCGGGTGAGCTCGCTCACCGGCTTCGACCCGTGGTTCGTCGACCAGATGCTGCAGCTGGTCGAGCGCCGCAAGGAGCTGCGGACCTGCGAGCACCTCTCGGCGGTCCCCGACGAGCTCCTGCTCGAGGCCAAGCGCGACGGGTTCAGCGACGCCCACATCGCCCGCATCCTCCAGACGGACGAGGTGGCCGTGCGGTCGCGGCGGGCGCGGGCGGCGATCCGTCCCGTCTACAAGACCGTCGACACCTGCGCGGCGGAGTTCGAGGCCTACACGCCGTACCACTACTCGACCTACGAGCACGAGGACGAGATCGTCCCGTCGGACCGGCAGAAGGTGATGGTCCTCGGCTCCGGCCCGAACCGCATCGGCCAGGGCGTCGAGTTCGACTACTGCTGCGTCCACGCCGTCTTCTCGCTGCAGGAGGCCGGCTACGAGACCATCATGGTCAACTGCAACCCCGAGACGGTCTCCACCGACTACGACACCGCGGACCGGCTGTACTTCGAGCCGCTCACGCTCGAGGACGTCCTCGCCATCTGCGAGCGCGAGCAGCCGCTCGGCGTGATCGTGCAGATGGGCGGTCAGACGCCGCTCAAGCTGGCCCAGGCGCTGCAGGACGCCGGCGTCCCCATCCTCGGCACCAGCCCGGAGGCCATCGACGCCGCGGAGGACCGCGGCAAGTTCGGCGCCCTGATGCGCGAGCTCGGCATCGCGATGCCGCCGGGGGGCGTCGCACGGTCCTTCGGCGAGGCCAAGGACGTGGCGGAGCAGATCGGCTACCCCGCGCTCGTCCGTCCGAGCTACGTGCTCGGTGGACGCGCGATGGAGATCGTCTACGACGAGCGCATGCTCGAGGACTACCTCGAGCACGCCGTCGCCGCGTCGCCGGACCAGCCGGTGCTGATCGACCGCTTCCTGGAGGGCGCGATCGAGGTCGACGTCGACGCCGTCTACGACGGCCAGGAGCTGTTCGTCGGCGGCGTGCTGGAGCACATCGAGGAGGCCGGGGTGCACTCGGGCGACTCCGCCTGCACGCTCCCGCCGATCACGCTCGGCCGCTCCCAGGTCCGCCAGATCCGCGACTTCACCGAGGGCATCGCGCGCGGCCTCGGCGTGCGCGGCCTGATCAACGTGCAGTACGCCCTGAAGGACGACGTCGTCTACTGCATCGAGGCGAACCCGCGGGCGAGCCGCACCGTCCCGTTCGTGTCGAAGACGACGGGGGTGGCGCTCGCGAAGGTGGCCACGCGGGTGATGGTGGGGGACAAGCTCGCCGACCTCCGGGCCGAGGGGCTGCTGCCCGCCAGGGACATCGTCGACGGGCCGCGCCTGCAGCACATCGCCGTGAAGGAGGCCGTGCTGCCCTTCGACCGGTTCCCGGGGGTCGACTCCCTGCTCGGTCCGGAGATGCGCTCGACCGGTGAGGTCATGGGCATCGACCGCGACTTCGGCTACGCGTTCGCCAAGTCGCAGGCCGGGACGGGCTCGATGGTCCTCCCCACGGACGGCACGGTGTTCGTCTCGGTGTCGAACCGGGACAAGCGCTCGATCGTCTTCCCGGTCAAGCGCCTCGTGGACCTCGGGTTCGACATCGTCGCGACGGAGGGCACCGCCGACGTCCTGTCGCGCAGCGGCGTCCCCGGTGTCGGCGTGCTCGGGAAGGTCTCCGAGGGTTCGCGGCGGATCCTCGACATGCTGGGCGACGGCGAGATCTCGCTCGTCCTCAACACCCCGTTCGGGGTCGGCACGCGCGGGGACGGCTACGACATCCGCCAGGCCGCGGTGACCAACGGCGTGCCCTGCATCACGACCCTGGCCGGCATCCTCGCCGCCATCCACGGCATCGAGTCGCTGCGGTCCGGGCCGCTGACGGTCACGTCGTTGCAGGAGTACCAGGCGGCGGCGAGCGAGCTCCGCGGGGCGGAGGTGGACGCGTGAAGCCGACGCTCCACAACCGCAAGACGATGGTGCTCGGGCGCCCGAACGGGGACACCCCGGTCCGGGCGGCCTGCGAGATCATCGCTCGCCGGCGCGAGGGTGCGTACTGGACCGTCTCGCTGTCGGCGCCGGACATCGCCGAGCGCGCCCACCCGGGCCAGTTCGTCAACGTGGCCGTCTCGGGACCGGGGACGCTGCTGCGACGGCCGTTCTCGATCTCGCGGGTGTCCCGTCAGGGACCCGCAGCCGGGACCGTCGACTTCGTCTTCGACGCGCACGGCCCCGGGACCGGTTGGCTCGCCGACCGGACGGCGCACGATGTCCTCGACGTCGTCGGCCCGCTGGGCAACCCCTTCCCCCTGCCGCGGCAGAAGGTGTCGTGCCTGCTCGTCGGCGGGGGCTACGGCGTCGCCCCCCTGTTCTTCCTGGCCGAGGAGCTGCGTCGGGAGGGGCTCCGGGTCGACATGATCGTCGGCGCGGCCACGCACGAACGGATCTTCAACGCGATCGAGGCCAAGCGCATCACCGCCTCCGTCACGTTCACGACCGACGACGGCTCGTTCGGCGAGGAGGGACGGGTCACCGATGTGCTCGAGCAGGTGGCGAAGGACTGCGGCACGGGGGTCGTCTACGCCTGTGGTCCCATGCCGATGCTCCGGGCGGTCGCCGAGCAGTGCCAGGAGCTCGAGCTGCCGTCCCAGATCGCGACGGAGGAGCACATGGCCTGCGGGGTCGGGGTGTGCTGGACCTGCGTGATCCCCACCCGCACGAAGGACGGGTCGGTGCGGATGAAGCGCTCGTGCATCGACGGGCCGGTCTTCAACGGTGCCCGCATCGCGTGGGAGAACTCGCGCTGGGAGGTCGGTGGTCCCCTCGTCACGGGCGCGGACCAGCCCATCGAGGAGCCGCCCCCGCGCCCGACCGACGACGAGCTGTGGGGGAACGCATGACCGACGTCCGACGTGTCGAGGCACCACCGCCGCCCGTGTCCGAGGAGGACGCGGCGGACCTGTCCGCCGTCGACCTCCGCATCGACCTCGGCGGGGTGACCCTCGCCAACCCCATCACCACCGCGTCCGGGTGCTTCGCCTCCGGTAGCGAGATCGACCGCTTCTTCGACATCTCGGTGCTCGGGGCCCTCGTCGTGAAGTCCATCACGCTCGAACCCCGCGAAGGCCTGCCGACGCCACGGATGGCCGAGACGCCATCCGGCATGCTGAACGCCATCGGGCTGCAGAACCCGGGCGTCGACCGGTGGATCGCGAAGGACCTCGCGTGGCTGCAGGGCAAGGACGTGCCGGTCATCGTGTCGATCGCGGGGAAGTCGGTCGACGACTTCCGGCAGGTGGCGGCGAAGCTCCGTGGCCGCGCCGGCATCGTCGGCGTCGAGGTGAACCTCTCCTGCCCCAACGTCGAGCACCGCGGGCTGGTCTTCGCGTGTGCCGCCGACCCCGCCGGTGAGGTCATCCGTGCCGTGCGACGCGAGCTGCCGGACCTGCCCATCTTCGGCAAGCTCACCCCCGACGTCACCGACATCACCGCCATCGCGCGGGCGGTCGTGGATGCCGGCGCGACGGGCCTCAGCCTCATCAACACCACGCTCGGGATGGCCATCGACCCCGAGACGGGCCGGCCCCGTCTGGCCAACACCTACGGCGGCCTGTCGGGCCCGGCGATCCGGCCGATCGCCATCCGTGCGGTCCACCAGGTCCACACCGCCCTGCCCGACGTGCCGCTCATCGGCATGGGCGGGATCCGGACGGTCGAGGACGTGGTCGAGATCGTGCGTGCCGGCGCCACCGCCGTCGCCATCGGCACCGCGACGTTCGCGGACCCCTTCGTCACCCAGCAGCTCGTGACGGACCTCCGCCGCTGGATGGCCGTGCGCGGCTTCTCCCGGATGGACGAGCTCCGTGGGAAGGTGTTCCCCCGTGTCTGAGGCCGTCGCCAACCCCCTGATCGTCGCGCTCGACGTGCCCGAGCTCGACGAGGCGGTCGAGCTCGCCTCCGCGCTCGCCGGTGAGGTCGGGCACTTCAAGGTCGGGCTCGAGCTCTTCGGCGGACACGGCCCGGCGGCCGTCGAGCGCATCGCGGAGTTCGGCCCGGTCTTCCTCGACCTCAAGCTGCACGACATCCCGACGACCGTCGAGCGCGCCGCCCGCCGGCTGGCCCGCCTCGGGATCGCGATGCTGACCGTGCACGCGACCGGCGGCCGCGCGATGGTGGCGTCCGCGGTCGAGGGGTTCGCCGCCGGTGGTGGCGCCGCCGACGCGATCCTCGCGGTGACCGTGCTCACCAGCATGTCGGACGAGGACCTCGCCCTCGTGAACATGCCGCCGGCCGAGACGCAGGTCGAGTCGCTCGCCTTCCTCGCCGTCGACGCCGGGGCACCGGGCCTCGTCTGCGCGCCCCGCGACCTCGGTCGCGTCCGCCAGGTCGTGGGTCGGGACGTCATCCTGGTCACGCCGGGCGTCCGACCGGCGGGGGAGGGCGACGACGACCACGCGCGCGCGGCGACGCCCTCCGAGGCGCTCTCCGCCGGCGCGACCCACCTCGTCGTCGGACGCCCGATCACCCGTGCGGACGATCCCGCCGCTGCCGCCCGGTCGATCCTCCGCGGGCTGCCGGAGGACGGCGAGGGCTAGACCGGCTGCGTCGCGGTCGTCCCACGGTCCGCCTTGGCGCGGTACATCGCGTGGTCCGCGGTGCGCAGGAGGGTGTCGTAGTCCGTGCCGTCGAGCGGCGCCGTGGCGAGGCCGATGGACCCCCCGATGGTCACGGTCCCGGCCGCGAGCTGGAACGGCTGGGAGAGCGCGGCCCGGAGGTCGTCGGCGACGCGCCCGGCGCCCTCGGGGGTCGCCTGCGGGAGCAGCGCGACGTACTCGTCGCCGCCCAGGCGGCCGAGCGTGTCGCTCTGACGGAGCCGGGAGCCGAGGCGCGCCGCGACCTGCTGGATGAGCTCGTCGCCCGCGGCGTGCCCGAGGGTGTCGTTGACCTGCTTGAAGCGGTCGAGGTCGATGAAGA
>JAHWJY010000029.1 GCA_019348135.1 Actinomycetota bacterium | reverse complement strand
CATCTCCCGCTCCTGGGGAGATGACGCTGCTCGAGCACCTGTCCGAGCTCCGGGTACGCCTCACGCGGGCGGCGCTCGCGCTCCTCGCCGGCACGGTCGTGGGCTGGATCATCTTCCCGCAGGTCCTCGACCTGCTCCTCGACCCGTACTGCGCGACCCCGCAGGCCTACCGGGACGCCGAGGGCAACTGCGCGCTGGTGGCCCTCCGTGCGCTCGAGCCGTTCTCGGTGAAGATCAAGACGTCGCTGCTCGTGGGGCTCTTCGTCGGCGGGCCGGTGATCTTCTACCAGCTGTGGCGGTTCATCACGCCGGGGCTCACGCGCACCGAGAAGCGCTACGCGGCGCCGTTCGTCATCCTGAGCCAGGTGATGTTCGGGCTGGGGATCGCCTTCGCCTACATCGTCCTGCCGCAGGGCCTGCGCATCCTGCTGGGCTTCGGCGGCGACCAGGTCGACGTGATCCTGTCCGCGCAGGAGTACCTGTCCTTCTACCTGACGACCTCGGTCGCGTTCGGGCTCGTGTTCGAGATCCCGCTCGTGCTCGTCTTCCTCGCGCTCGTCGGGATCCTGAACTCCCGCCAGCTGCGGAGCTTCCGCCCCTACGCGCTGGTGCTGAACGTCGTGGTCGCGGCGCTCGTGACCCCGACGACCGACGCCGTGACCCTGCTGTTCATGGCCGTCCCGATGTCGGTGTTCTACGAGTTCGCGATCGTGGCCGCCCGCTTGATCGAACGCACCCGCCGCCGGAGGACCGCATGACCGAGCCCGCCGCCGCCCGCGACGACCTCGTCGCCCGGTTCCAGGAGGGCTACGGCTTCCCGCTCGACGAGTTCCAGGCCGAGGCCATCGACGCACTGCAGCGTGGGCGCTCGGTCCTCGTCGCGGCACCGACCGGGGCCGGCAAGACCGTGGTCGGAGAGTTCGCCTGCTTCGCCGCCGCCGAGACCGCCGGCAAGTGCTTCTACACCACCCCGATCAAGGCCCTGTCGAACCAGAAGTTCCGCGACCTCCAGGAGCGGCACGGCGAGGCGGCGGTCGGGCTGCTCACGGGCGACCGCTCGATCAACGGGGACGCACCCATCGTCGTCATGACGACCGAGGTGCTGCGGAACATGATCTACGAGGCGTCGACGACCCTCGACGGGCTGCGCTACGTCGTCCTCGACGAGGTGCACTACCTCGCGGACCGCTCCCGCGGTGCCGTCTGGGAGGAGGTCATCGTCCAGCTGCCCTCCTCCGTGCAGCTCGCCGCCCTGTCGGCGACCGTGAGCAACGCCGAGGAGTTCGGCGACTGGCTCGCCGAGGCCCGTGACGGCTGCGAGGTCATCATCGAGGAGAAGCGGCCGGTGCCGCTGCGCCACCACTACTTCGTCAACGACCGCCTCTACCCGACCTTCCGCACCGGGCAGAAGAAGGGCGCGTCGAAGGAGCACCGCGAGCGGGCGGCCCAGGCGCTCGCCGGCGTGCCGAACCCCGACGTCCTGATGCTCGAGCGGCGGTCCCGGACCCGCAACCGGGTGACCGGCAAGGGCCACCGGATGGGCCCGGACGTGAAGCTGCGCTGGCCTGACCGCTGGCAGGTGGTGCTCGAGCTGCAGGAGCGCGGCTGGCTGCCGGCGATCTTCTTCGTCTTCTCGCGCAACGGCTGCGAGGAGGCCGTCAAGCAGCTCATGCGCGCGAACCTGCAGCTCACCACGCCGGAGGAGCGCGACGAGATCGCGTCCATCGTGGACCTGCTCCTCGGCGACCTGCCTCCGAACGACCTGCTGGTCCTGGGCTTCAGCGCCTGGCGCGACGCGATGATGAACGGCATCGCCGCGCACCACGCCGGCATGGTCCCGGCGTTCAAGGAGGCCGTGGAGGTGTGCTTCCAGCGCGGCCTCCTGCGGGTCGTGGTGGCGACGGAGACGCTGGCGCTGGGCATCAACATGCCGGCGAAGACGGTCGTCATCGAGCGGCTCGAGAAGTGGAACGGCGAGTCCCACGTCCTCCTGACGCCGGGGGAGTACACCCAGCTGACGGGGCGCGCCGGCCGGCGTGGCATCGACCGCATCGGGCACGCGGTCGTGCTCTACCAGCGCGATCTCGACTTCAAGACGGTCGCCGGCCTCGTCGGGACCCGTACCTACCCGCTGTCGTCGTCGTTCGCGCCGTCCTACAACATGGCCGTCAACCTGCTCCGTCGCCACGACCTGCAGCAGGCCGAGGTGCTGCTGTCCGCCTCGTTCGCGCAGTTCCAGGCCGACCGCTCGGTGACGGGCTCGGCGAAGAAGCTCGTCGAGCTCGAGGAGGGGATGCGCGGCTACGCCGGCAACCTCGTGTGCGACCGCGGGGACTGGCCCACCTACTGGGAGATCCGGCGTGAGCTCAGCCGGCGCGAGAAGTCCGAGGCGAAGGAGCGGCGGCAGCGCGCCACGAGCGAGCTCGAGGGCGGCATCGCGGGCCTGCAGCCCGGCGACGTCCTGTTCCTGCCGTGGGCGGGGCGTCGTGGCATCGTCGCGGTCGTCGGCGTCACGATCACGCGGAAGGGCGTGCCGATCGCGCAGGTGGTGACCGACGAGCGCGCCCTGGCGAAGGTCGGCCCGCGCGAGCTCGACCGGGCGCCCGTCCCGATCGACCGCGTCCAGCTCCCGAACCGTGGCAACGCACGGCAGCGGGACTACCGCGACATCGTCGCCTCCAAGCTGCGGGGCATCGAGCCGCCGACCGAGCAGCCCGGCGATCCCGTCCACCGCATCGAGAAGGTCGGGGGCTCCGAGGACGTCCAGCGGCTGCGTCGCGAGATGAAGGCGCACCCCTGCCACGACTGTCCGGACCGGGCCGAGCACGAGCGGTGGCAGTACCGCTACGACGAGCTCACCGAGGAGGCGGACGCGCTGCGCCGCTCCATCAGCCGCCGGACGGGCTCGATCGTGCGCCAGTTCCACCGCATCCTGGCGGTCCTGACGGACCTCGGCTACGTCGACGACCGCCCCGGCCCGACCGAGCTCGGCATGAAGCTCGCCGGCATCTACTCCGAGGTCGATCTGCTCGTCGCCGAGTGCCTGCGCCGGGGCATCCTCGACGGGCTGACCTCCGAGGAGCTCGCCGGCGTGGCGTCGCTGTTCCTCTACGAGCCCCGTGGCGGGGACCCGACCGAGTTCCCGGACATCCCGACCGCCCCGATGTACCGGGCCGTGGACCGCGTGGTGGAGGTGGCGCACGAGCTCCGTGCGCTCGAGGCCGACGCCGGTCTGCGCCCGATGCGCGAGCTCGACGCCGGCTTCGTCGCGCCGGCGTGGCGCTGGACGAAGGGCGCGAGCCTCGACGAGGCCCTGGGCAACCTCGACCTGACGGGCGGCGACTTCGTCCGCAACGTCAAGCAGGTCGCCGACCTCGTCGGTCAGCTCCGCGACGTCGGCGACGGGGACCTCCCGGCCCTGGCGCGACGCGCCGTCGGCCAGCTCCGACGTGGCATCGTGGAGGCCTGAGCCGCCGGCGTCCACCACGAGGTCCCCACGACGCCTGAACCCGGATGTGTGGCGGATGTGTCCCAGCATGCTGGGACACATCGACCACACGAACGGCGCCGGGGAGGGGTCGCGTAGGCTGCCTCGCCCGCCACCGGACAGGTCTCCCGCATGCTCGACGCCGCGCTCCTCGACGACCTCGCGGGTCGTGTGGGGCAGCGGTGGCTGGCGACCGACCCGGCGGACACGGCCAACCACGCCCACGACTGGTGGCCGCGGCTGCTCATGCGCCGCCGCGCCGGCGAGGACCTCCCCGTCCCGGACGCCGTCGTCACCCCGGGCACGCGTGGGGAGCTCGTCGAGGTCGTCCGCTGGTGCGACGCCAACGACGTCGCGATCGTCCCCTTCGGCGCCGGCACGGGCGTCTGCGGCGGCGCGGCGCCGGTCGCCGGCGCGGTCACGGTCGACCTCAAGCGGCTGAACGCGATCGGGGAGCTCGACGAGGTCTCCGGCACGATCGTGGTCGAGCCCGGGGTGATCGCCCAGACCCTCGAGGACCACCTCGCCCACCGCGGCTGGACGCTGGGGCACTTCCCGTCGTCGATCCACTGCTCGACGATGGGCGGCTTCCTCGCCATCCGGTCCGCCGGTCAGGCCTCGAGCTTCTACGGCAAGCTCGAAGACATGGTGGTCGCGCTCGACGTCGTGCTCGCCGACGGCTCGTTGTTCTCGACCCGTCCGGTGCCGCAGTCGGCCGCCGGGCCGGACCTCACCCGGCTGTTCCTGGGGGGCGAGGGCACGACCGGCATCGTCGCCGGCGCGACGCTGCGGGTGTGGCCGGCGCCGGCGGTCGCCGTCGACCGTGGCTTCCTCGTCCCGGACGTCCGCACGGGCCTCGACGCGATCCGCGCCGTGATGCGCACCGGGCTGCGTCCGACGATCGTCCGCCTCTACGACGAGACCGACACCGCCCTCGTCTTCGGCGGGCAGGGACTCGAGGTGCCCCAGGGCTGCCTCGTGATCATCGGCTGCGAGGGGGACGAGGACGTGGCGGGGTTCACCGCCGGCGTGGTCCGTCGCATCCTGGGTGAGCACGGGGCGGAGGACCTCGGGCCGGAGCCCGGCGCGAACTGGCGTGCCCACCGCCACAACATGTCCTACCGCTTCGCCGAGTACATGAAGCCGGGCGGGACGTTCGGCGACGCGCTGATGCTCGACACCATGGAGGTCGCCGGGACCTGGGCGGTCCTGCCGGGGCTCTACGACGACGTCCGGGCGGCGCTGTCCGAGCACGCCGACCTGGTGCTGGCGCACTTCAGCCACGTCTACCCGGAGGGCGGGTCGATCTACTTCACGCTGGGGGCGGTCAACGACGGTGACGAGGCGCGCGCGCTCGACCGCTACGACGCCGCCTGGGACGCCGGCCAGCGCGCGGCGCTCGCGGCCGGCGGGACGACCAGCCACCACCACGGGATCGGCCTCCTGCGCGCGCCCTACCTCCGCGAGGAGCTCGGCGAGGTCGGCTTCGACGTGCTCCGGCGGGTCAAGGACGCGCTCGACCCCAAGGGGCTGCTCAACCCGGGCAAGCTCGGCCTCGGCGGGGGAGGGGCGGACGGTGCCTGAACCGCGCCCGGAGCTGCCCGTGGTCGCCGACGACGTTGCCGCGGCCGCCGTGCACGGCAGCTTCTGCCCCAAGATGTGCACCTTCGCGTGCCCGGTCACGGCCGCCACCGGCCGCGACGACGCGGTGCCGTGGTCCTTCCACCGCACGGTCAGCGACCTCGCCGCCGGACGTGTGGCGACCGACGCCCACGCCGCCGGCCACCTCGAGGCGTGCTCGGGCTGCCTCGCCTGCCGGGTGCCGTGCGTGTTCGACCAGGACGTGCCGGCCCAGGTCCGGGCGGGGCGGGCCGCCACGCGGGCCGCGGGATCGCCGGTGCGGGGGACGGAGGAGGCCGTCGCGGCGGTGGCGTCCGGCCGCTCGCCGTACGGCGCGGACCGCGACGTCGAGCCGCCGCGGTCGGGCACCGTGGCACGCACCGACGCGGACGTGGTGGTCGTCGCGGGGTGCCGCGACGACGCCGGCGACCTCGATGCCCTGACCCGTCTGCTGGAGGCCGCTGGACGGGTCCCGACGGTCGTGGTCCCCGAGGGCTGCTGCGGGGCGGCCCTGGCCGATCTCGGGGCGCCGGCGGAGGCCGCGGCCGCGACCGCGCGGCTCGCCGGACGCCTCCCCGACGTGCCGCTCGTGGTCGCCACCGACCCGCACTGCCTGCCGTCCCTGCGGGCCGCCACCGGAGCCGACGCCACCGTCACCGACGTCGCGTCGGCGCTCGCCGGCCTGCTCGCCGAGGGCGTCCTCCGCCTCGCCGGCGAGGCCGTCCGCGTCGCCTTCCACGATCCCTGCCTGCTCGCCCGCGCCGAGGCGGTGACGCGACCCCCCCGACTCCTCCTGGCCGCCGCCGGCGCCGAGGTGGTCGAGCCGGAGGGGCACGGCGCGACCACCGTGTGCAGCGGGGCCGGGCTCGCGCTGGAGCTCGTGGCCCCGGACGACGCCCGCGCGACGGGCGAGCACCGTGCCCGTCAGCTCACCGCCACCGGGGTCCCGGTGGTGACCGCCTGCGCCGGCGCCCGCCGGCGCCTCGCCGATGCCGGCGTGGACGTCCGCGACCTCGCGTCCTTCCTCGCCGAGCGACTGCCGCCGGAGCCCGCAGCGTGACCTCTCCCTTCGGACCTCTCCAGATCATCGCCAACCCGAGCGCGGGTCGCGGTCGCAACGCCGCGCTCCCGCGGGTCGTCGCCGCGTGCGCCGACCGCGGCCTCGCCCACTCGGTGGCCCTGACGAGGGGTCCCGGTGACGCCAGTCGGCTCGCGACGGAGGCGGTCGTGGACCGGGGGGTCCGCTTCGTCGTGGCCGTCGGTGGCGACGGCACGGTGCACGAGGTCGTCAACGGTCTCGTCGACGCCCGGACCGGTCGACCCCACGCCGAGGGCGTCGCCTTCGGCGCCGTGGCGGGCGGGTCGGGCTGCGACTTCATCCGCACGTTCGGCCTCGACCGGGCGCCCGAGCGGGCCGTGGCGCGGTTCGAGGGCGAGACGGTCTTCCCGATCGACCTCGGTCGCGTCACCCTCCTCGGCCGGGACGGCGCGGAGCGGACCGCCCTCTTCGCCAACATCGCCGAGGCGGGCTACGGGGGGCTCGTGACCGATCTGGCCAACCGCATGCCGAAGGCGCTCGGCAAGAGCCGGTACCTGATCGCGATCCTCACCGCCATCCGGAGGTTCGAGCTCGTCCGCGCCCGGGTCAGCGTCGACCACACCACCGTCGAGGAGCCGCTCAGCAACGTCATCGTCGCCAACGGCCAGTTCTTCGGCGGCGGGCTCAAGGTCGCACCCCGGGCGCTGCCGGACGACGGGCTCTTCAACGTCCAGCTGTGGCGGGGCGAGGTGAAGGACGTGTTCAAGATGACGCCCAAGCTGCGCGTGGGCGAGCACCTCACCAGCCCGGACGTGCGCGAGTACCAGTCGTCCACCGTCACGGTCGACGCCGAACGGCCGCTGCTCGTCGAGGCGGACGGCGAGGTCCTGGGGACCACGCCGGCGCGCTTCGACCTGCTGCCGAAGGTGCTGGACCTCAAGATCTGACGGTGCCGATCGCCGCGTCGTCGCGGTCCCGCCAGGAGGTGTCGAGCGCGACGGGGCCGCGCTCGTGCCGGACGGCCTCGAGGTAGGCGTCGATGCTGGCGGTGCGGCTCGCGCCGTCCCAGCCGAGCTCCTCGGCGAGCACGTCGGCGGTCCAGGCGATGGCCGCCCCGCCGGCGGCGGCATCCCGCAGCGACACGCGCGTACGGCGCTGCAGGACATCCGCGACGGTGCGGGCGAGCTCGTGCCGGACAGCCCACCGGACCTCCCCACGCAGGTACGGCAGGCCCGCGACCAGGGGTTCGGCGCCGTCGCCCTCCGCGCAGGCGGTCAGGACCTCGGGCGCGCGGTCGCCGTGGCGGTGGTAGACGCTGCCGGCGACGGTCGGATCGAGGTCCAGCGCCCGGGCGGCCTCGCGGGTCCGGGCGAGCCCGTCCTCGGCCGTCCCGCGGGCTCCCAGGGGGATCCGCGTCGTGACGCAGGACCTGGCGTCCGCGGCCGCGACCACGTCGACGGCCTCCTCGGCCATCTGGCGGTACGTGGTGAGCTTGCCGCCGGTGATGGTCACGAGGCCGGGCGGGTCCTCGGTGATGGCGTGGCGACGGGAGAGGTCCTTCGACGCGCCCGGGGAGGCCGCGGCGACGGCGCTCAGCAGCGGGCGCACGCCGGCCCACGCACCGACGGCGTCCGCGACGGTCAGGTCGGTGGCGAAGGCGGCGTTGACGGACGTGAGGAGGTAGTCCGCCTCGTCCTGCTCGAGGTCCGGCCGGTCGGGGTCGCCGTCCCAGCGTTCGTCCGTGGTCCCGACGTAGACCTGCTCGCCCCACGGGATGACGAAGTTCCTGCGCCCGTCACGGCTCCCGGAGGGCACGACCACGGCCTGGTTCACGCGGACGAGATGACGGGGGAAGGTGAGGTGGACGCCCTTGGCGGGGAGCAGCCCCGCCGGCGCCTCGGTGGCCAGGCCGCGGACGTCGTCGGCCCACACGCCGGCGGCGCTGATCGTCCAGCGGGCGGTGAGCTCCGACGTCCGGCCGGTGAGGCGGTCGCGGACCTCGGCGCCGGCCACGCGCCCGCCCGCTGCGCGGCGGAACCCCGTGACCTCGGCGTGGTTGACGACGAGGGCCCCGAACGACCGGGCGACCTGCGCGATCTGGAGGGTGAGGCGGGCGTCGTCGGTCTGGCAGTCGTAGTAGCGGTAGCCCCCGAGCGACATCCCGGTGGCCAGCCCCGGGGCCGCCGCGAGGACCTCGGCGACGGACAGGCGGCGGTGCCGTCGGACGTTGCGTCCCAGCGCCAGGCCGTCGTAGGCCGCCATGCCGGCCTTGAGCTGCAGCTGCGTCGCCCGGTCGTCCACGGGCAGCACGAAGCCCAGCGGCCGCACGAGGTGCGGGGCGAGGCGCCGGAGCCGGTCACGCTCCCGGACGCCCTCGGCGACCATCGCGACGTCGCCGGTGGCGAGGTAGCGGACCCCGCCGTGGACGAGCTTGGACGAGCGCGAGGAGGTGCCGGACGCGAGGTCGTCGCGCTCGACGAGGGCGACGCGGTAGCCGCGGGTGACGGCGTCGAGCGCGATCCCGGCCCCCGTGATCCCCCCGCCGACGACGAGCACGTCCAGCTCGCGCCCGGCGGCCGCCGCGAGGGCGTCCTCGCGGGACGGGAGGGGAGCGGTGGCGGCGACGCCGCTCGGCACGGGCGGCCTCCTCGGCACGACGCGGCAACGGTCGGGGCGGAGGCTAGTGCCCCTACGCTGTGCTCCCTGCCGTCGACGTCCCTGGGAGGACCCGTGCCCGCATCGCTCGCCCGTCTCCGCCGCGCCCAGGAGGTCATGCGCGAGCGCGGTGTCGACGCGCTCTTCGTGGGTCCGTCGGCCGACCTCCGCTACCTCCTCGGCTACCACGCGCTGCCGCTCGAGCGCCTGACCCTGCTCGTGGTCCCGGCCGAGGGCGATCCGGCGTTGGTGGTGCCCGAGCTCGAGGCCCCGCGCGCCGTGGCCTCGGGCGCCGCCGACCTCATCGACGTCCGGACGTGGACGGAGACCGAGGACCCGTTCCGGCACGTGGCGGACGTCGTCCGCGCCGCCGGGGTGTCCAACGGCGCGATCCTCGCCGTGCAGGACCGGCTCTGGAGCGCGTTCACCCTGCAGCTGCAGGAGAGCATCCCCGCCGAGGGGTGGGTCGCCGGCACGACCGTGATGCGCGAGCTCCGCATCGTCAAGACCGCCGACGAGATCGCGGCGCTGCGCCGGGTCGGGGCCGCGATCGACGAGGTCCACCGCCAGGTGCCCGGCCTGCTGCGACCGGGCCGCCCCGAGTCCGAGGTCGGGCGGGACATCGCGGAGCTGATCCTGCGCGAGCACGACGAGGTCAACTTCGTGATCGTCGCGTCCGGGCCGAACGGGGCGAGCCCGCACCACGAGACCGGCGACCGGCGGCTCGAGGAGGGCGACGCCGTCGTGGTCGACATCGGGGGGACCGGGGACGGCTACTGCTCCGACAACACGCGCAACTACGTGATCGGCCGGGCGCCCGAGGGCTACGCGGAGCTCCACGAGGTCCTGCTGACGGCGCAGCGCGCCGCGGTCGCCGCCGTGCGACCCGGGGTGGCGGCGGAGGACGTGGACCGGGCGGCGCGCGGGATCATCGAGGACGCCGGCTACGGCGCGGCGTTCGTGCACCGCACCGGCCACGGCATCGGGGTCGAGGAGCACGAGGACCCGTACATCGTCGCCGGCAACGACGAGCCGCTCGTCGAGGGCATGACGTTCTCCGTCGAGCCCGGCATCTACCTGGACGGCCGCTACGGTGCCCGTATCGAGGACATCGTCGCCGTGACGGCGTCCGGTGCCGAGCGGCTCAACACCGTCGACCGCGAGCTGACCGAGGTACCGGTCGCCTGACCGGGACGGGACGACGGACGCGGTGGCCTCCGCGGTGCGATGGGTGGCGTGATGGGTGACGTGAGGGTGCAGCGGGCGAGGATCGAGGAGATCCGGCCGCTCGCGGACGAGTACCGGGCCGAGTCGTCCGGCCTGTCGGCCGACGGCCTGCCCTGGGACCCGCCGATCCCGCAGGGTGGGATCTTCTGGATCGCCCTGGACGCCGACGACCGCGAGCCGCTCGGCTACGCCGCCGGGACCCTCCGCCCCAGCGGCTGCACGGTCGGCCCGGTGTTCACCCGCCCCTCGGCGCGGCGCCGCGGGGTCGGCGACGCGCTCGTGACCGCCATCCAGTCGTGGGCGCGGGACACCCGCGTGCCGGTCGTCGAGATCTCGGTGGCGGCGGACAACCCGCAGGGGCGTGCCTTCCTCGAGTCACTCGGCTACGTGCCGCGCCGCATCCTCATGTCGCTGACACCCGGTGAGCGCGACGCGACCTGACCTGGAGCCACCCGTGGTCCACACCCTGCCGGAGGAGGAGCGCGAGCTCCTCGACGTCGTCCGCGCCTACGTCGCGCGGGAGGTCGCGCCGCGGGCGGCCGAGGCCGAGGCCGAGCACCGGTTCCCCCGCGAGCGGTTCGACGAGCTCGCGCGGATGGACCTCACCGGGCTCGCCTTCCCCGAGGACGTCGGAGGAGCCGGGCTGTCCTACCGGACCTACCTCCTCGTGCTGGAGGAGCTGGCCCGGGGCCACGCGACGCTCGCGCTCGCGGTGTCGGTGAGCTCGCTCGCGGCGTACGCGCTCGAGGCCTTCGGCACCGAGGACCAGCGGCAGAGCCTCGCCCGGCCCGTCGTCGAGGGACGTCACCTCGGCGCCTACTGCCTGTCCGAGCCGCACGCCGGCTCCGACGCCGCATCTCTGTCCTGTCGCGCCGAGCGCGACGGCGACGTCTACCGGCTGACCGGGACCAAGGCGTGGGTGACCCACGGCGGCGTCGCGGACCGCTACGTCGTGTTCGCCCGCACGGGCGGCGACGGGCCGAAGGGCATCTCGGCCTTCGCCGTCGACCCCGACCAGCCGGGGCTCGAGGTCCACGCGCCCGAGCAGAAGATGGGCCTCACCGGGTCGCCGACGGCGATGCTGGGCTTCGACGACGCCCCCGTCCCGGCCGACCGGCTCATCGGGGGCGAGGAGGGCATCGGCTTCGGCATCGCGATGTCGGCGCTCGACGGGGGACGCCTCGGCATCTCCGCCGTCGCCACGGGCGTGGGCCAGGCCGCCCTCGACACCGCGCTCGGCTACGCCCGCGAGCGCGAGCAGTTCGGACGCCCGATCGTGGACTTCCAGGGGGTGAGCTTCCTGCTCGCCGACATGGCCACCCAGCTCGAGGCCGCCCGGACCCTCTACAAGGACGCGGCCTCACGTCGCGACGCCGGCTACGAGGTCAGCAAGGTGTGCTCGATGGCCAAGCTCTTCTGCACGGACACGGCCATGCGCGTCACCACCGACGCGGTCCAGGTCCTGGGGGGCGTCGGGTACACCCGCGACTTCCCGGTCGAGCGCTACCTCCGCGAGGCCAAGGTGATGCAGATCTTCGAGGGCACGAACCAGATCCAGCGGCTCGTCATCGGCCGCCACCTGCAGCGCGGCACGTGACGGACGCGGACCCCGCGGGGGAGCGCGATCCCCGGGTCCGGCGCACCTGGCGCATCGCGGGACTGGGGACGCTGGCGGGCGCGGGCCTCGCCGTGCTGTCCGGGGTCCTCGGGGCGGACGGTCGCGTCGGGTTCGTGATCCTGTTCCTGGTCACGGCGCTGGGCGCCGCCCTCGCGGCGCTCTACGCGGGGCTCACGGCCGTGATCGACGACCTGAAGGGCCGGCGCGTCGCACGCGCACGGGTCGTGTCGGCCGGTGGGCTGTTCGTGCTCGCCGCGCTGCTGATGGCCGTCGTGGCCGGTGCCGGCGGCTGAGCTCGACCTCCCGGATCGGTGGTGCCGGGAACGCGTAGCCTGCCGGACCCGGTGCTACCGTCGCGGGCGTGCAGGAACCAGGAGGTCCCCGGTCACGCCGCTCCCGCACGACACCCCCGGAGCGCTCCCCACCCGCGGTACGCCGTCCGGCCGCCACCGCGTGCTCGAGCCCCCCGGTGCCCTCCCCGCCGTGGCCCGGAGGCTCGACGCCCACCCGGACCTGTGGGACAGCGAGGCACGGGTCCACCTGACGGCGGTCGTGCTGACCGACGACGATCTCGCCGTCCTGCACGCCCGGCACGGTCGCGAACCGGGCTCGTTGCGCGCCGCCCTGCTCGAGGGCACCGCCGAGCGCGGCGGCCTCCCGGAGGGGCTCGCGGGGGCCGTCCTGGTCGGGACCCTCGCGGGCGTCGGCCCCGCCTGGCCGCACCTCCTCCCGTCCGGGACCGTGCTGGCGACGGTCGGGCCGGCCGAGGCGCATCCCTGCTGGTTGGCGGACGTGTCCGCCTGGGACGGCGGGACCCGCGTCGTGCCGTGTCGCGGGCACGCGGTCCTGGCCGCCGCCTCCCAGATCGTGGCCCTCCGCGACGCCGGCGACGTCGCCGCGCTCGCCGAGCTGGCGCGGTCGGCGGGGGTCGCCGGTCTCGTCGCCGACGTCACCCACCCCGGGGACCGCGTCGCCGTGATCGGCGCCACGACCGTCGTCGGGGCGCTCGCGTCGGTCGCGTCCCTCGACTGCGGCGCCGGGCTCGTCGGCGGGCTCGTCACCTCGCTGCAGGAGGCCCGGCTCGCACGCAGCCTCGGCGTCGCGGAGCCGGTGATCGCCGACGTCGGCGAGCCGGCCGACGCGGCCGAGGCCCTGGCGGGCGCCATCGGCGGCCCCGCCGACGTGGTGGTGGTGGGCGTGGACGACCCCGCGGCCATCACGGTCGCCACGCTGCTCGCCGGCGACGGCACCGTGCTCCTCGCCCACGGCCGGCGTCACGCCGAGCACGCCGCCCGCACCGCGGCCGCCCTCGGGACGTCACCGATCATCCGGGCGGACCGCCCCGCGGTGCGGGACGCGGGCGCCGAACTCCTGACCATGCTCGAGGACCGCCCGGGTCTCGCCGAGCTCGTCCGCTGGCGCGTCGGCACCGGGCCGGCGCCAGCCGCCACCAGACCGGAGGACGGATGACCACGGCGCACACCGGCACGGATCCCGTGGCGACGCGCGTCCCCGAGTCGGGTGAGGCGCAGCAGCGGGGCACGCTGCTGGTCGCGGACCGCGTCGTGACCCTCGGCCACGGTCGCTACAAGGCACGTGCGCTGGTGATCCGGGGCAAGCGGGTCGTCTGGGTCGGCGACGATCCCGCCCAGGCGCCGCCGCACGGCGCGGTCGTGGACCTCGCCGGCTGCACCGTCGGCCCGGCCTTCGTGGACGCCCACGTGCACCTGACCCCGACGGGCATCACCCTGACGGGCCTCGACCTCTCCGGGGTCCGCAGCGGCGACGAGATGCTGCGGGCGCTGTCGACGTACGCCGACCAGCACACCGGGCGCGTCATCTGGGGCCACGGCTACGACACGCACGGCTTCGCCGGCCCCCTCCCGGGTCCCGACGCCCTCGCCGACGCGGCGAGCGGGCGCGCGGTGTACCTCTCGCGCGTCGACGCGCACTCGGCCATCGTCGACCGCCACACCCTGTCCGCGGCCCCGCTCGCCCGCGCCCAGGGGATCGAGAAGGACGCGGACGGGGAGCCGACCGGGGTGGTCAAGCGCGAGGCGAACCACATCGTGCGGCGCTGGTCGGTGGGGGCGATGTCGGCGGCCGAGCTCGCGACCGCCCGCGACGCCGCCGTCCGCGAGGCCTGCCGGCTGGGGATCACGGCGGTCCACGAGATGGGCGGCCCCGACATCATGGGGGTCGACGACTTCGACGCCTGGCGGTTCGGCGCGTGGCCCCTCGAGGTGGTGCCGTACTGGGGGGGCGTCGACCTCGGCTTCGCGATCGAACGGGACCTGCGCCAGATCGGTGGCGACCTGCTGCTGGACGGATCGCTGGGGTCGCACACGGCGGCCCTGAGCGAGCCCTACGCGGACGCGGACACCAGCGGTCACCTCGAGTTCGACGACGACACCCTGACCGAGTTCTTCCTCGAGGCGACCCACGCCGGCATCCAGGTGGGGGTGCACGCCATCGGCGACGAGGCGATCCGGCAGGCCGTCCGGTGCTGGCGCAGCGTCGACGACGCGGTCCCCGAGCACCTCGAGGGCGCCGTCCGACGTCTCCACCACCGCCTCGAGCACGCGGAGGTCATGCCGCCGGAGCTGATCGACGACATCGCGGAGCTGGGGCTCCTGATCAGCGGCCAGCCGGCCTTCGAGGCGGCCTGGGGCGGTCCCGGGGGGATGTACGAACGCCGGCTCGGCCCGGCCCGCGAGCGCTGGACGAACCCGTTCCGCGGGCTCGCGGACCGGGGCGTGCACCTGGCGTTCGGCTCCGACGCCAACGTCACCCCGATGGATCCCTGGGGCATGGTGCACGCGGCCCAGCACCGGGCGCACGCCGAGCACGCCATCTCCCGCCTCGAGGCCGTGTCCGGCTCGACCCTGGGTGGCCGCAGCGCCGCCCGCCAGGAGCGCTACGTCGGGGTCATCCGGGCGGGACTCCGGGCGGACCTGTCGGTCTGGGAGGGCGACCCCTTCGCCGCGGACGACCCGCGGGGCAGCCGGTGCGTCCTGACGGTGCACAAGGGGCGGGTGACCCACGGCGACGCGGCCCTCCCGCGGTGGGAGCCGTAGCCGCTGGGCGCACCCGCCGGGGACCGCTGCGCGTCGAGCGCATCAGGGGGCGGGCATCGCGCCCAACGCTTGACGCTCGGTGGCCGACGGCGCCATGCTCGCGACCTCGGAGCGGGACGCGTGCGACGCACGTACGGGGAGCTGCATCCGCCTAGTAGACAACACGGCCGACCGGCCTTCCGGACGGACGTGGCCCCAACGGCGTGATGCCCCCGGCGGCTCGGGAGGCTCCGGGATCCACGCGGTCCCGGAGCCTCCCGCCCCCGCGACCGACGTGTGTCTTGCGTCGGCCCCGGGCCTCTGGTACGAACCCGCCCCTCGCCCCCGGGTCGGGGGCCCCAGACGCTCTCGACGCCGCTCCGTCCCCGGAGCCGCGCGTCGACCGCGAGCATCGGAGCCACAAGGTGGCAGCCCGCAGGTCCACCCGTCGCGACGACGAGGAAGCGATCGACCCCGTCGAGGCCACGGACGTCGAGGACGACGAGTCCGAGTCGGACGACGATCTCGACGACGTGGACGTCGACGTCGACGAGGTCGAGGAGGTCGAGGCCGACGACGAGCTCGACGACGACGCCGAGGGGCTCGAGGAGGTCCCGGACGGTTTCGTGACCGACGAGGAGCCCGACGACGAGGCCGAGGCCGAGATCGTCCCGCTCGCCGTCTTCGACGACGACGAGGAGGAGGCGATCAGCCGGGTCGCCAGCGACGACGACGAGGACGACGACGAGGTCGACGGTCTGCGCGACGGCGAGTTCGTGTGCCGGTCCTGCTTCATGGCCAAGCGCGAGTCCGCCCTGGCGGATGCGAAGAGGTTGCTCTGCCGCGACTGCGCGTGACCCGCGGGGCCCGTCCGCTGCTGGCCGCCGCGGCCGCCGTGGCGGCCGGGCTCTCGATCGTCGTCGCCCAGCCGCCCCTCGGGTGGTGGCCGACGACGTTCCTGGCCGCTCCGCTGCTGCTGCTGGCGGTCGCCACCGAGACGGACCTCCCGGAGGGCACGCGCCCCCGTGCCTTCCGCTGGGGCCTGCTCGCGGGGGTCGCCGCCTACGCGCCCATGCTGGCGTGGCTCGTCCGTCCCGCCGGCTACCTCGGCTGGGTCCTGCTCGTGCTCATCCAGGCGGCCTTCCTCGGGCTCCTGGCGGTCCTCCTGCGTCCCGTCGTCCGCACGCCCTGGGTGGTGCTCGCGGCACCCGTGCTGTGGGCCGGCATGGACGCCTGGCGCGGGGTCTTCCCGCTGGGCGGCTTCGAGTGGGGATCGATCGCGTACGCGGCGGTCGAGGGCTCGTGGATGCTCCCGCTCGCCCGGCTCGTCGGCGGCCGCGGCATCACCGTGCTGACCGTCCTCGTCGGGGCGCTCGCGTTCGAGGCCGGCCGGCGCGTCCACGCCGCGGTGACGGCGGTACCGACCGGCGGGAGTGTCGAGCAGCTGCGTGACGGGCTTCCCGCCGCCCAGCGCCCGCTCGTCGGACTCGCCGTGGCCCTGCTCGTGTCCGTCCTCGCGACCATCGAGCCGCCGGCGACGACGGGGGAGTCGCTCGACGTGCTCGTCGTCCAGGGCAACGACGAGCTCGACCGGACGGAGCTCACCGCGCGGGAGGTCGACCGTGACATCGCCGCGACGATGCGCGAGCTCACCGTCGCGGCCGTCGACGCGGGCGACACGCCCGACCTCACCGTGTGGCCCGAGTCGTCCGTCGACCGCGACGCGTTCGGGGAGCGGGGCGCCGACCTCCTGCCCGAGGTCGAGGTCGCCGCGGAGGCGACCGACGGCAACCTGCTCGTGGGCGTGAACCGCGACGGCGACGTCGAGGGGACGTTCCTCAACAGCGCCGTGCTGGTCGACGCGGCCGGCGACCCCGTGGACGCCTACGTCAAGCGCCAGATCGTCCCGTTCGGCGAGTACGTCCCCTTCCGCGCCGCGCTCGGCTGGTTCCCCCCGCTGCGGCAGATCCCGCGCGACGCCGTGCGCGGCGAGCGGGCGGCGGGCGTGACGGTCGACGACGTGCGGGTCGCCGTCGTCATCTGCTTCGAGACGCTCTTCCCGGACCTCGTGCGCCAGAACGTCGTCGCGGACGGCGAGGACGCCGCGCTCGTCGTGTCGACCACCAACGACGCCTCGTTCGGGCGCAGCGCCGAGCCGGCCCAGCACCTCGCCCAGAGCCGGCTCCGGGCGGTCGAGACCGGCCGGTGGGTCGTCCACGCCGCGCTGTCCGGTGCCTCGGCCTTCGTCTCCCCGGCCGGCGAGGTGTTCGACCAGACCGGGGTGTTCGAGCTGACCACCATCCGTCGGGACGTGCCGCTCGTCGCCGGGCGCACCCCGTTCCTGGCCACGGGCGACGTGCTCGGCGCCGCGGTGCGCCTGGCGACCGCGGTTTGGCTCCTCGTCCTGCTCGCCCGAGCCTGGCGCACCCGGACCCGCAGCCCCGAGCCTCACCCGGAGCGACCGTGACCGCCCGTGCCCTCGTCGTCGTGCCCACCTACAACGAGCGCGAGACCCTCCCCGAGGTGATCGCGCGCGTGCTCGCCGTCCCCGCGGACGTCGACCTGCTCATCGTCGACGACGGCTCCCCGGACGGGACCGGCGCGATCGCCGACGAGCACGCGGAGCGCTCGGAGCGCGTCTCGGTCCTGCACCGGCCCGCGAAGGCGGGGCTCGGGCCGGCCTACCGCGCCGGTCTGGCGTGGGGCGTGGCACGCGGCTACGGCATCCTGGTCGAGATGGATGCGGACCTGTCCCACGACCCGGGGCAGCTCCCCGCACTCCTGGCCGCCGCGGAGCGGTCGGACCTCGTCATCGGGTCGCGCTACGTGCCGGGTGGCCGGATCGAGAACTGGCCGCGCCGGCGCCTGCTGCTCTCGGCGGGCGGCAACGCCTACGTCCGGCTCGTGACGGGGATGCCCGTCCGCGACGCGACCTCCGGCTACCGGGCGTTCCGTTCGCCGGTCCTCGACGGGATCGGCCTCGCCGACCTCCGCTCCGACGGGTACGCCTTCCAGCTCGAGACCGCGCTGCGGACCTGGCGCGCCGGCTTCGTCATCGAGGAGGTCCCGATCACGTTCGTCGAGCGTCGTGCGGGGGCGTCGAAGATCAGCCGCGCGATCGTCGTCGAGGCGGTCTGGCGCGTCCTCGGCTGGGGGCTGCGCGGTCCCCGGCGGGCGGGGAGGCGCCACCCGGCATCCGTGACGGCCGCCGGCGTCGAGGGCCACCGCGAGGATGGATAGCCTGCTGCACCCGTGCCCGCTGCCGGGCACGCACGGCCCCGTCGTCTAGTGGTCTAGGACACCACCCTTTCAAGGTGGGTACGCCGGTTCGAACCCGGTCGGGGCTACCAGCCGGGAGGCGCAGTACCCTCCTCGTTCACCCTCGACTCCCCGGAGCACCCGCGTGGCCACGAAGGACAAGATCGAGTTCGAGATCCCCGTCGAGCGGCAGAAGGCCGCCCAGGCGGCCGGCAACTTCGAGCTCGACGACCTCCCGGGCCGGCTCGCCGAGCCCGACGCCGCGATCCGCCTCGGCAAGCAGCCGAAGCAGGACAAGCCCCTCAAGGCCGTCCGCTCGATCAAGACCATCACGAAGCTGCACCCGAACCAGGTCATCGCGAACTACGGCCGTTCGGAGTCGCGCTGGGCCGCCGCGTACCAGAAGCGTCGTGCCGGCCACGCCGAGTTCCACGAGCTCCTGAGCTACGCCCGGCAGATCATCGGCCTCAACGACGAGGGCCAGCTGCTGATCTGCCTCATGGGCCACGCCGGCCAGGGCCCCTGCATCCCGCTGTGGGTGCCGCGCGACGAGGTCACCCTCACCGTCCAGCCCAACGACATCATCCTGCGCTTCGACGACATGACCTTCGACTGGTGAGTCCCGGTCTCGACCGAGAGCTCCGTCTCGCGCACGAGCTGGCGGACCTCGCCGACGCCCTGACCCTGCCGGCGTTCCACGACGTCATCGAGGTCGAGACGAAGGCCGACGGCACGGCGGTGACCGCGACCGACCGCGGGGTCGAACGTCGCCTGCGCGCCCGCATCCGGGAGGTCTTCCCCCGGCACGCGGTGCTGGGCGAGGAGGACGGCCACGACGGTCCCGAGGACGCGCCGACCTGGATCATCGATCCCATCGACGCCACCGCGAACTTCGTACGGGGCAACCCGGTCTTCGCCACGCTCATCGCCCTCCGGCTCGACGGCGTCGAGATGCTCGGAGTCGTCTCGGCGCCGGCGCTGGGGTCGCGCTGGGACGGCGTCGTCGGCGTCGGGGCGACCCAGGACGGGCGGGCGATCCACGTCAGCGCGGTCGCGGAGCTCGCCGACGCCGAGATCTCCTTCGGCGGCCTCAGCCACTTCGACGCCGCGGGGACCCTGGACGCGGTGGCCCGTGCCGCGACCGCGACCCGACGCCAGCGCGGCTTCGGCGACTTCTGGCAGCACTGTCTCGTGGCGGCGGGTGCGGTGGACGTCGCCATGGAGGCCGAGGTCAGCACGTGGGACCTCGCCGCCGTCAAGCCCATCGTGGAGGCCGCGGGGGGCCGTTTCACCGACCTGGCCGGGGTGGCCACCACCGACGGGGGCAACGCCGTGTCGAGCAACGGCCACCTCCACGACGCGGCGCTCGCCCTCCTCCGCTGAGGTCGCCGGCGTGAGGTTCCTCGACGTGTCGCACCGCGGCGGTACCGTCCGGGCACGATGACAGACACCGCTGCCCCCGCCGTCCTCCACGTCCTCGACGGACCCGAGCCGCCCGGCGCCTACGGCGAGCTCGAGCCGTCCTCCCCGCCGCTGATCGACGACGAGGGGCGCGTCCGGCTGTCCTTCAGCCGGGTCGACACCTACGGGAA
The DNA here is from genome assembly GCA_019348135.1 of Actinomycetota bacterium. GTDB lineage: Bacteria > Actinomycetota > Nitriliruptoria > Nitriliruptorales > Nitriliruptoraceae > JAHWJY01. The sequence goes on along the minus strand of JAHWJY010000029.1, from coordinate 3,401 downwards.
CTGTCCCACCAAGTTCCGCTACGCCTACGTGGACCGGCTGCCGGGCCAGCCGGGTCCGCACCTGTCGTTCGGGACGTCGGTGCACGCGGCGCTCGAGACGTTCTACGACCGCAAGCTCCCGGACTGTCCCTCCGAGGAGGACCTGCTCGGCTACCTCTACGACGCCTGGGACTCCAGTGGCTTCGTCGAGCTGTCACGGGAGGAGCAGCTCGCCTTCTACCGCCACGCCCAGGACGCCCTCCGGCGCTTCCACCGGCGCGCCGCACCGACCTACCGGCTGCCCGCCGACACCGAGGCGTGGTTCGAGCTCCCGATCGGCGAGCTCGCCACCGTCGTCGGCTCGATCGACCGGGTCGACGTCGACGACGACGGTGAGCTCCACGTCATCGACTACAAGACCAACCGCAAGGTCAAGAACCGCGAACGGGTGGCGGGCTCCCTCCAGCTCGCGATCTACGCCCTCGCCTGCGAGCACCTCTACGGGCGGCTGCCCGCGACGGTCTGCCTCGACTTCGTCGTCGCCGGCGTCGAGGTCCGTGTCGGCATCGACGAGCTCGACCTCGACGCCGCCCGGGCGGCCGTGACCGAGACGGCCGAAGGCGTGCTCGCGGCCCGGTACGACCCCACGCCGAACCGGTTGTGCGACTGGTGCGACTTCCGTGCCCTGTGCCCGGCGTGGGGGGGCGCGCCCGATGCCGAGCTCCTCGGCCCGGCGGTGACCGAGCTGACGCGCCTGCGGCGCCAGGTCGCGCGTGACGTCCGCGCCCTCCGCGAGCTCGAGGCCGGGGTGGCGTCGGCCAGCGAGTCGCTCCGCGAACGTGGCCTCGACCCGGTCGACCCCCCGGACGGACGGGCCCGCGAGGCGGCCTCGGGGACGTCCTGACTACCCTCTGGCTCCGCCCCCTCGGACAGGACGACCCATGGGCCAGAAGGTCAGCGACTCCACCCGCATCGCCGCGGCTCCCGACACGATCCTCGACGTCATCACCGACATCGAGGCCTACCCGCAGTGGGCCGAGGGGGTGCAGTCGGCCGAGGTGCTCGAGACCGACACCCAGGGCCGCCCCGCACGGGCGCGGTTCGAGGTCGACGCCAAGGTCGTCGAGGTCACCTACACCCTCACCTACACGTACACCGACAACCGCGTGTCGTGGACACTGGTGGAGGGCGAGCCGCTGAACCAGCTCGACGGCTCCTACACCCTCGCCCCGTCCGGTGCCGAGACCGACGTGACCTACGAGCTCGAGGCGGACGTCGACATCCCGCTGCCCGGCTTCATGAAGAAGCGTGCGGCCAAGCAGATCCTCGACCAGGGCCTGCGGGGGCTGAAGCAGCGCGCGGAGTCGCGGAGCTGACGTGGGGCGGGACGAGGTGGAGGCCGCGTACTTCACGCTCCTCCGGGCGCGCGAGGAGCTCGACGGCCTGCGGCGCTACGACGACTACCTCCGTGACGAGCGCGGCAGGCTGCGCCGGTTCGGTTCCGAGGGCGACGCGCTGGCCGACCGGGTCGAGGCGCGGTACCGGCGCACCCTCGGGCACACCGACGAGCCGATCGCCGACGCGATCCGGACCCGTCTCGCGGTCATCGACGAGGAACTGACGCGCCTGCCGGACCGGCTCGCCGCCGCCGAGGAGTTCGTCGAGGAGTGCGAGCGTGAGCACGCGGAGCTCCGACGCTCCGCCTGAGCCCGCCACCGGCGCGGCCGCCACCCGAGGAGACCGGATGTACCGCGACGACCCGCTCGACGACGAGGAGGAGCTGCGCGCGATCGTCGGCGACGACGAGGTCGACGTCCTGGTGCACGCGGCCGACGAGCTCGACGGTGACCCGCTGGCGGTCGCCCTCGACACCCTGCGGGTGCTCCAGGGCTGGGTCGAGGACGACGCCGCCGGCCGGTGGTTCCAGCGGCCCCAGGGACGCCTGGGGGACCGGACCCCCGTGGCGGCGCTCGCCGCCGGCGCGTTCGACGAGGTGCTGGACGCCGCGCGTGCCTGGGCAGCGGCCAACGGCTGACACGGATGCGCTGCTGGCCGGCCTTTCGGCTACCCTGCGTCCCCTCAGGCGAGGACGCGAGCGCGCCGCACGACGCGCGTGCTCCTCCTCCCCGGTCGACGCGACTCCCGCGCCGCCCCACCCGCACCGTCCCACACACACGTCCGGCCGTCCCGACGTGCCCCCAGATCACGAAGGACCCAGGTATGCCCACCGGCCGCGTCAAGGTCTTCAACAGCGACCGCAAGTTCGGCTTCATCACCGCCGAGGACGGCAACGAGCTGTACGTGACCGCGGACGCGGTCGACGGCGGCGTCCTGCACTCCGGCGACGAGGTCGAGTACGAGCCCGTCGAGACCGACAAGGGGCGCAACCACGCCGCCTCCGTCACCGTCACCAAGAAGGCGCCGGCGGACAACCCGGTCGGCCGCACGATGGCCAACCCGCCGTCGTGGGACATCCTCGAGGAGCGGGAGCGTCAGCGTCGTCAGAACCGGCGCCGTCGCCGCTGACCCGCGGTCCGGCCTGGCAGGCATGCCCACCACGACCCCCGTCCGCGAGACCGGGACCGACACCGAGACCCGGGTCGATCCCGACCGCCCCTGGGACGTGATCGTCTGGGACGACCCGGTCAACCTCATGTCGTACGTGGTCTTCGTGTTCCGCCGGGTGTTCTCCTACCCCGAGCCCGTGGCACGCAAGCTGATGCTCGAGGTGCACCAGAAGGGCCGGGCCCTCGTCGCCTCCGAGCCGCGCGAGCAGGCCGAGATGTACGTCCAGCAGCTCCACGGCTACGGCCTCCAGGCGACGATGGAACGCTCCTCCTGATGCCCGTCTTCGAGCGCAGCGACGGTGGTGTGCGCTGGTCGATGGAGCCGTGGGAGCTCCCGCTGCTGCGTGAGCTCCGCGACGACCTCCGGACGCTGCTCGTCACCGACGACGCCGACGACCCGGCGATCCGGCGCTTCCACCCGCCGACGGTCCGCGGCGACGACGCGGCCGATGCCGAGCTCCGCGGGCTCATCCGCGACGAGCTCCTCGCCGCGAGGTTGCGTGGGCTGGACGCGCTCCTCGACGTCCTGGACCGGGCGCGCACGTCCGAGGAGCGCGTGCGGGTGGAACTGGTCGACGACGAGCCGTTCCTCGTCCTGGGGGTGCTGAACGACCTCCGGCTCGCGTTCGGGACGGCCGTCGGCGTCGGCACCTTCGACCCCGCCGACCTCGCCGAGGACGACCCCGTCCTGCCCACCCTGGCGCTGATGGACCACCTCGCCTTCCTCCAGGAGGCCCTGTTGGCGGTCGTCGACCCGGTCTCGCTCACCCACTACGACGACCACGCGCCCTCTTCGGGCGACGACGACCACGCGCCCTCTTCGGGCGACGACGACCACGACGGCCCGGACGAGGA
>JAHWJY010000111.1 GCA_019348135.1 Actinomycetota bacterium | reverse complement strand
TGCTCGGTGAACATACGTTCGAGTGTAGGTGCGGCGTGTGACACGGCAACGACCCCGTCGGCGTCCTGTGGACGCCGCGCTCGCGCCGTCCCCGTCCCCACGGGGGCTCGGCCGCGTCGCGTCGCCGCTAGCCGGAGGTCGCGGTGGGATCGAGCCCCTTGCCTCCCACCGGCCGGAGCCCCACCCGGTCCCCCATGCCGACGATGATCGGGCGTGCCCGGCTGATCAACCGTTGGACGGCCGCGAGCTCCAACGATGCCCGGTGCGCCCCCTCGTCGTCCCAGACCTCGACGACGTGGACGACCTCGGGCTCGTCCGGGACCCGGCTGACCAGGTACAGGTGGCAGGTCGACACCTGCCCGAGCTCGCGCGACGCCTCGAGGAGGTAGCCCTCGAGCTCGTCCCCGCGTCCCTCGGCGGCCGTCAGCGACCCCACCAACCCGAACATCCGTACCTCCCGCCCGATCGGTCCCGACCTCGGCCGGCGACCCTAGGCGCCGGGTCCCCCGGACCCCCTCCGGAGGTGGTGGTTCCGGCATGCGGGGACCGGGTCCCTCCTCCACGGTGGACCTCACCCGACAAGGAGCACGTCATGGCAGACCTCACCGGCAAGCGCATCGCGATCCTGTGCGCGCCCGAGGGCACCGAGCAGATCGAGCTGACGAGTCCGCGCGAGGCGCTCGAGGAGGCCGGAGCCACCACGGACCTGGTTTCGACGGACCGCGGAGAGATCCAGGCGTTCGACCACCTCACCCCCGCCGACACGTTCCCCGTCGACCGGGCCGTCGGCGAGGCGTCGGTCGACGACTACGACGGGCTGGTGCTGCCCGGCGGGGTCGCGAACCCGGACAACCTGCGCATGGACGGCGACGCGGTCGCGTTCGTCCGGGCGTTCTTCGACGCCGGCAAGCCCGTCGCCGCCATCTGCCACGCGCCGTGGACCCTGATCGAGGCCGACGTGGTCGCGGGCCGCACGCTGACGTCGTGGCCGAGCCTGCAGACGGACCTGCGCAACGCCGGTGCGACGTGGAAGGACGAGCAGGTGGTCGTGTGCGAGGACGGCGCCAACGTCCTCGTCACGAGCCGCAGGCCGGACGACCTCGATGCCTTCAACAAGCACACGGTCGACCGTTTCGCCGCAGGTTGACCCAACGCCCCGGGAACGGGGCCCGCGTGTGCTTCAGTCCCCCCGCTGGTCCGTCGAAGGATGGGCGGGGGGATCGGTCGCTGAGGATGGGTCGGGATGACGCGAGGGCCTGCCGTTCCCCCGCGCGGTGACGGGGACGCGAGCGTCACCGCCGCGCTGCTGCTGCCGTACCGGCTCCGTGCCGTGCGCATCGGCATCGTGGCCCAGGTGGTCGTCGTCGTCGGGCTGATCGCCTTCCTCCTGGCCCCCGGCGGGGCGCACTGGAACGTCCGTGCCTACGTGTGGGCGGCGCTGGTCGGGCTCGCCGGGATCGTGGTGATCGGCTACCTGCCGTGGCGTCGGCTCTTCGAGACCGGGTGGGCCGAGCCCGTCCTCTACGTGTGGTCCGCGGCCGACATCGCCCTGGTCGCGATCCTCGTCGCCGTGACCGGCGGCGCCGCGTCCCCGGTGTGGGGGGTGTTCGTCCTCACGAGCATCTTCTTCGCCGCCTCCTACCCCCCACAGGCCCAGCTCGTCCTGCACGTCGCGACGATCGCCGCCTACCTCGGGGCCCTGGTGGTGACGGACACGCTCGTGCTCGACCGGATGCTGCTGGTCCGCCTCATGGTGCTGTCCGTCGCGACCTACATGTCGTCGTTCCTGGCCCGCGAGCTGATGCGCCAGATGGCGGCCCACGACGTCGTGCACCGCACCAGCCAGCGGCGCGCCGAGCAGATCGAGCGCATCGCCGAGGTGGCACGCGACATCCACCACCTCGACACGGGCGTGGTGCTGACCCTGCTCGTCGAGGCCGCCGGCGACCTCGGCTACGAGGCGGCGGGCGTGGCGCGGATCGACGACGGCCAGATCACCATCGTCGAATCGACCGGTCTCCCGGAGGACATCCGGGGCGGGTCCTTCCCGCTCATCGGCAGCGCGTTCGAGCAGCTGCCGACCGCGACGCGGGGCGCCGTCCTCGAGGTCGACCCGACGCGGGCGCTCGGCTCCGCCGGCTTCGCGACGCTGATCGCGACCCCGATCCACGTCGGGGGGGAGGTGACCGCCGTCCTGGGCGTGGCCGGTCGTCACGCGCCCTCGGAGGCGGACCGTCTGACGGTCCAGCCGTTGGAGCTCCTCGCCGAGATCGCCGGCCGGGCGCTCGAGCACGTCTACGCCATCCAGCAGGAGCGCGATGCGGTCGAGCGGCTCGAGCTCCTCGACGGGCTCAAGAGCGACTTCATCTCGAACGCGTCGCACGAGCTGCGGACGCCGACGACGGTGGTCTACGGGCTCCTCCACACGCTCGTCACCCGCGACGCGGAGCTCGACCCCGAGACCCGCCGGCAGATCATGCAGCGGTTGCTCACGGCGTCGGAGACGCTGAAGAACACGGTGACGACGCTGATCGACTTCGCCCGCATCGAGAGCGGACAGCTGACGCCGCGACCGGTCCCCGTGGACGTCGTCACCATCGTCGCCGGCGTCACCGCCAACCTGACGGAGGTACTCGCCGACCACGCGGTGTCCGTCGACGTCGCCGGCGACCTGTCCGTCGACGCGGACCCCATCCTGCTGGACCGGGCGCTCGAGAACCTGTTGACCAACGCCGCCCGCTACACCCCGCCCGGGACGGCGGTGCGGATCCGTGCCCGCGAGCACGGGGACGAGGTGCACGTCACCGTCGCCGACGACGGGCCCGGGGTCCCACCCGAGGAGCAGCCGCACCTGATCGACCGCTTCTTCCGCGGCGGTGACCCGAACACCCGGACCACGCGCGGGCTCGGCCTCGGGCTCGCGTTCGTCTCCGATGTGGTGACCGCACACGGCGGACGGCTCGACGTCGCCAGCGTCCCCGGAGCAGGCTCGTCCTTCACGCTCGTGCTGCCGCGCCGGCAGCCGGTCCCGTCGACGAGCGGCGATCGCCTCTTCGAAGCGAGCGGGGACGGGGCGCCTCCGGCGTAGCCCGGGTTGCTACTGGCCGCCCTTCTGGACGTAGTTCTTGACGAACTCCTCGGCGTTCTCCTCGAGGACGTCGTCGATCTCGTCGAGCAGCTCGTCCACGTCGTCGAGGAGCTCCTTGGAGTCCTCGGTGGTCTTCGTGGTGGCCTCGACCTGCTCCTCGGCCTCTTCGCGCGAGGCGCCACCCTTCTTGACCTGACCGCCGTCGCTCATCGCCGCCTCCACGTTCGTGTCCCGGGCGTCGAGGGTACCGCCGGACGTCTCCGGCGAAACGGTGGTGTGACCGTGAGCAGGGCGAGGACCGCGGGCAGCTCTCCCGCGTCTGGCGCGGAAGAACTGCTCACGGTGGGGCGGCTGCCCACGGTGCGTCAGCCGAGCCGCCCGAGCGCGTCCGCGAGGAAGGCACGCCCGGCGGCCTCGAACCGCTCCGCGCTGCAGTCGTCACGGCCGAACTCGACGAACGCGCGCAGCCACTGCGCCGGCGTCGGCAGCGAGGATGCCACGGCGACGAGGTCCCAGTAGGGCGACGGCCGGGCGACGCCGCCGGCCGCGAGGTAGGCGGCGGTGAAACCGTCCGCGGCCGCCTGCCCGGTGCCCAGAGCGAGGTCGTAGCGGCAGTAGGCGAGGTCCCGCGCGGGGTCGCCGAGGGCCACCACGTCGGGCGAGCGGTCGCTCACCACCGGCCGTCCGGGTGCCACGGTCATCGCCAGGGCGGGCCGGCCCAGCACCGCGCCGGACGCATCGAGCCACCGCGGCGCCGGCGCGGCCGCGCCCGCTGCGGTGAGGGCGGTCAGGGTGGTGTGCTCCCGCTCCGCCACCGCGGGCCCGTCCCCGTAGGCCGCGAGGAACGACCGCAGGACGACCGCGTCCGGGGTGCCGTCGGCCGTCACGACGTCGAGCCGGTGGGTCGCGGCGCCCAGCCCCCCGACCAGGCGCTCCACGGCGGTCAGCACCCCGCCGGGCCAGATGGCCCCGACGACGGCGGCGACGCCCTCGGGCGGCAGCGGGCGCGCCTGTTCGGAGGCGACGCGCGCCAGCAGGTCGCTCACCCCGTCAACGCGTCCAGCAGCTCCGCCGGCGTCGTGACGCGGTCGAGGAGGTCGCCGACGTGCGCCTTGGTGCCGCGGCCGGGGTCCATCATGGGCACCCGCTGGAGGGCGTCCCGACCGGTGTCGAAGATCAGCGAGTCCCACCCCGCGGCCACGATGTGCGAGCGGAACTTCGCGAGGCACGTCCCCCGGAAGTACGCCCGGGTGTCCTCGGGCGGCGACGTGATGGCGGCCTGGACCTCGGACTCGGCCACGAGCCGGTCGACCTTCCCGCGCGCGACGAGCCGGTTGTAGAGGCCCTTGTCGCGCCGGACGTCGTGGTACTGCAGGTCGACCATGGCGAGCTTCGCGTCGCCCCACGCGAGCCCGTGCCGGTCGCGGTACCCCTCGAGGAGCTCGAGCTTGGTCGCCCAGTCCACGGTGCCGGCCAGCCGTCGCGGGTCCTCCTCGGCGGTGGTGAGCACGGCCTCCCACCGCGACAGCACGTCCGCGGTCACGGGGTCGAGGTCGCGGTCCTTGCAGTAGCGCTTGGCCGCCTCCAGGTAGTGCCACTGCACGGCGAGCGGCGTGACGGTGTCGCCGTCGTCGGTGCGCAGGGCGACACGACACGTGAGGTCGTGGCTGACGCGGTGGAAGTCCGCGACCGGCTCGCGCAGGACCGGGGGTGGCGGCAGCGCGTCGTCCTCGATCATGTCGAGGACGAGCATGGTGGTCCCGACCTTCAGGAAGGTCGCGACCTCGCACAGGTTCGCGTCGCCGTTGATCACGTGCAGCCGCCGGTAGCGCTCGGGGTCGGCGTGCGGCTCGTCCCGGGTGTTGATGATCGGACGCTTCAGCGTCGTCTCGAGACCGACCTCGACCTCGAAGAAGTCCGCGCGTTGGGACAGCTGGAACGGGACGTCGTCGAGCGCGAACTCGTTGCCGACCCGGCCGGCGCCGACGTACAGCAGACGGGTGACGAAGAACGGCGTGAGCTCGCGCACCAGACGCGGGAACGGGATGCCACGGGGCACGAGGTAGTTCTCGTGGTAGCCGTAGGCCGCGCCCTTGCCGTCGGTGTTGTTCTTGTGGATGAGCACGCGCGAACCGGCCGGGAGCGTCACGGCGGCGCGTGCCGCCGCGTCCTCGAGGATCCGCTCCCCCGCCTTGTCCCAGATGACGGCGTCCCGCGCGTTGGAGCACTCGGGCGAGCTGTACTCCGGGTGGGCGTGGTCGACGTAGAACCGCGCCCCGTTCGTGAGCACCGTGTTCGCGAGCCCCAGCTCGTCGTCGCTCGGCGGCTCGTGCGCGTCGGGCTCGGCGTAGCCCCGCGCGTCACGCAGCGGGTGCTCGTCGGTGTGGTCCCAGCGGACGTCGTCGGTCGCCGACCGGTAGGCGCCGACCACGAGCGACGAGGCCAGCACCGGGTTCACGTCGGTGGGCCCGACGACCTGGATGCCGAACTCGGTCTCGGTCCCGACGTACTTCGGTATCGCCACCCGCGGTCCCTCTCAGAGGTACTGGCCCGGTCCCACGTTCTCGATGGCGCGGCCGGGCTCGGTCCCTTCGCTGACGAGCGTGCGCACGTAGACGATGCGTTCGCCCTTCTTGCCGCTGATGCGGGCCCAGTCGTCGGGGTTGGTCGTGTTCGGGAGGTCCTCGTTCTCACGGAACTCGTCCCGGATCGCCGAGATGAGGTCACGCGTGACGAGGCCCTTCTCGCCCTCGCCGAGGAACCGCTTGATGGCGTACTTCTTCGCGCGCGCCACGACGTTCTCGATCATGGCACCGGAGTTGAAGTCCTTGAAGTACAGCAGCTCCTTCTCGCCGTTCGCGTACGTCACCTCGAGGAAGCGGTTGTCCTCGTCCTCGGCGTACATCTTCTCGACCGTGGCGTCGATCATGCGCGAGATGGCCGTGCCGGCGTCGCCCGCGGCACGTACCTCGTCGGGGTGCAGCGGCAGCCGCTCGTGGAGGTAGATGGAGAAGATCTCCCGTGCCGCGACCTCGTCGGGGCGGTCGACCTTGATCTTCACGTCGAGCCGCCCGGGCCGGAGGATCGCCGGGTCGATCATGTCCTCACGGTTCGACGCCCCGATCACGACGACGTCCTTCAGCGACTCCACGCCGTCGATCTCGGCCAGCAGTTGCGGGACGATCGTGGTCTCGACGTCCGAGGACACACCGGAGCCGCGGGTGCGGAACAGCGACTCCATCTCGTCGAAGAAGACGATGACGGGGAACCCCTCGGCGGACTTCTCGCGCGCGCGCTGGAAGATCAGCCGGATCTGGCGCTCGGTCTCGCCGACGTACTTGTTGAGCAGCTCCGGGCCCTTGACGTTGAGGAAGTACGACTTGACGTCCTGGCGACCGGTCTTGTCGCGCACCCGCTGGGCGAGGGAGTTCGCGACCGCCTTGGCGATCATCGTCTTGCCGCACCCGGGCGGGCCGTAGAGCAGGATGCCCTTCGGCGCGCGCAGCTCGTGCTCGACGAACAGGTCGGCGTGGAGGTACGGGAGCTCGACGGCGTCGCGGATCGCCTCGACCTGGTCGCGCAGCCCGCCGATCTGGTCGTAGGTGATGTCCGGCACCTGCTCGAGCACGAGCTGCTCGACCTCGGCCTTCGGGATCCGCTCGAGGGCGTAGTTCGCCCTGGCGTCGACGAGCACGCTGTCGCCGGACTTGAGCGGCCCGGCCAGGAGCGGCTCGGCGAGCTGCACGATCCGCTCGTCGTCGGTGTGCCCGAGCACGATCGCGCGGCCGTCCCCGAGGAGCTCGGAGACGATCATGATCTCGCCGCGGTCCTCGTAGGCGCCGACGGCGACGACGTTCATGGCCTCGTTGAGCAGGACCTCCTGGCCCGGCTCGAGCGCCTCGACGTCGACGTCCGGTGCGACGTTGACCTTGAGCTTGCGCCCGGAGGACATGATCGTGACCGTGCCGTCCTCGGGGTCGGTCCCGAGGTAGGAGGCGAACGACTGCGGCGGGGTGGCGAGCTTCTCGACCTCCTCGCGCAGCACCGTGAGCTGCTCCTTGGCGCCGCGCAGGGTCTCGGCGAGCTTGGTGTTCTGCGACAGCGCGCCCTGGAGCTGGCCCTTGGTCTCGAGCAGCCGCTCCTCGAGGACGCGGATGCGCGCCGGCGCGGTCTCGGCCCGCCGGCGGAGGAGCTCGACCTCCTCCCGGAGGTACTTGAGCTCGGCGGTCAGCGTGTCGGGGTCGTCGATGCCACCGAGCCCCGAGCCCGCGTCGACGAGGTGGTCGTCCCGCTCGGAGCGGCGCCGCTCCCCCGGCTCGCCGCCGAGCTCGTCGGTCTCGATCCGGCGGACGAAGCCGCCGCCGTCGGCGAGCTCGTCGTCGAGGTCGGGCAGCTCCACGTCGCGGCGTGTCGGCTCGTGCTGGTCGGCGTTCTCCGTGGACACGTGATCCTC
>JAHWJY010000110.1 GCA_019348135.1 Actinomycetota bacterium | reverse complement strand
GCGCATGAGCTCCTCGGGGAACGGTGCGAAGTGCCGCTCCGGGGCGATGCCGTGGGTGCCGAACCGCTCGAGCACGACCGAGTTGGCGACGTCCTCGTCCCACGCGTCGCAGTCCATGGCGAAGCCCCAGGCGCGGAACGCGATCGCCTTGCCGGAGGTGATGCCCGGGTCGGTGTAGGGGCTGACGAAGATGCCGGCGGCGGCGCGCGGCTCGACGAACCCGGACTCGATCAGCTTCGCCGACCAGTCCTCCATCTCGTCCTTCGTGCCGCCCTCGATCTGCTCGGGGTCGTACCACGCGGCGATCGACCCGTGCTCGAGGTTGTGGACCAGCCCACGCTCCTCGAGCTGGTTGTCGGTGCCGCGACGCACGATCGGCAGTGTCGTCTCGAAGTGGGGTCCGGAGTGGGCGGGACGGTCACCGGGGTAGAGCTGGTCCGCCGGCGGTGCCGCGGCGTTGGGGAAGTGCGTCGCCGCGCCGGCGAGCGGCTGCTCGGCGAGCACCTCGCACCCGGCGGCGGCGCGGGCCTCCTCCACCTCGGCCGAGTTCAGGACGATGGCCTCCTCGATCGCCTCGTCGTCCCCCAGGAACGCGGTGGCCACGACGGCGCCGATGATGGCGAGGACGACGATGGTCGAGAGCACGGAGATGATGCGCCGGCGGCGGGCGGCCTTGGCCTCCTCCTCCGCCTTGCGCTTGCGCTCCTCGCGGCCGAGCTGGCGCCGCTCCTTGTTCGTCAGCCGTTCCTGCTCGGCCACGGTGAAGCACCTCTCTGCGATGGGGAGGCCCGGATGCGGGCTGGGGGGCGGCCGGACACGGCCGCGATCGGTCGGCAGCGTAGCGGCGCCCGGCCGCGCCTCCCCAGCGGGCCCGGCGGGGTGTGGTAGATAGCCGTCCACCCCCACCCGACGACCGCGGAGGACGCCGGTGTCTGCACTCACGAACTACTTCGAGATCGACGCGCGCGGCTCGTCGGTCCGCACCGAGGTCATCGGTGGCGTCACCACGTTCATGACCATGGCGTACATCCTGTTCGTGAACCCGTCGATCCTCGGCGCCGCCGGCCTCGAGTTCCCCCAGGTCCTCACCGTCACGGCCCTCGTCGCCGGCGTGATGACGATCCTCATGGGCGTGGTCGGCAAGTACCCGTTCGCGATCGCCCCAGGGCTCGGGCTCAACGCGGTCGTGGCGTTCACGCTGGTCGGAGCGCAGGGCCTGACCCCGGCCGAGGCGATGGGCGTGATCGTGACCGAGGGCATCGTCATCACGATCCTCGTCCTCACGGGCGTGCGCGAGGCGGTCCTCAACGCCATCCCGATGGTGCTGAAGAAGGCCATCGGTGTCGGTATCGGGCTGTTCATCGCGATCATCGGGTTCGTCAACGCCGGCTTCACCGTGCCCGGCGGCGCGATCATCACCCGGGGCGAGACCGGCAGCGGGCCGGTGGCGCTCTTCGTCGTCGGCCTGGTGCTGGCCCTGGTGCTGCTGGCGCGGCGCGTCAAGGGCGCCCTGCTCGTGGCGATCCTCGCCACGACCGTCGGCGGCATCCTCGTCAACGAGCTGTTCCTGGACGGCAGCCTCTGGGCCGAGATGCCGGGCGTGGGGCTCTTCCCCGGGGACATCGTCTCCGCCCCGGACTTCGCGCTCCTCGGTGACTTCAGCTTCGGGTACTGGGCGAAGCTCGGCGCCCTCGGAGCCATCCTCGCCGTGTTCACGCTCATGCTGGCCGACTTCTTCGACACCGTCGGCACGGCGGTCGGGCTCGCCGACGAGGCCGGCTTCCTCGACGAGGACGGGCGGCTGCCGGGCATGGACCGCGTGCTGCTCGTCGACTCCCTCGCCGCCGTCGCCGGCGGCGCCGGCTCCTCCTCGTCGGCCACGACCTACATCGAGTCGGCGGCCGGCATCTCGGAGGGGGCGCGGACCGGCCTCGCCTCGGTCGTCACCGGCGTGCTGTTCCTGTTCGCGCTGTTCATCTCGCCGCTCGCCGGCGTGATCCCGCCCCAGGCCACCGCGGCCGCGCTGGTCGTCGTCGGCTTCCTCATGATCGCGTCCATCCGCGACATCGACTGGGCCGACCCGACCGACGCCGCGCCGGCGTTCCTGACCCTCGTCGGGATGCCGTTCACCTACTCGATCACCGACGGCATCGGGCTCGGGTTCGTGTCCTACGTCCTGCTCAAGGCCTTCACCGGCCGCGTGGCCGAGGTGCACCCGATGATGTGGGTGTCCGCGGCGGCGTTCGTCGTGTACTTCGCGATCGAGCCCATCAAGGGCCTCCTCGGCGCCTGACCGCCCGCGGCGCGACCGTGAGCAGTTCCTCCCCGGATGCGGGGCGCAGCTGCTCACGGTCGCCCCGCTGCCCACGGTTCCCATGGTGGGGACCGAGCCGACGCGGCTCAGTCCGACGTCCACCCGAGCACGACGCCGGCGAGGGTGAGTCCCTCACCGCCGGCGTCCATGTCGACCTCGCGCCCGTCCGAGGTCCGGACGGGGCGCCCGAAGAGCGGCGGGGCGATCGCCGGGACCTCGTCGCCGGCGACGATCCAGCGAGCACGCAGCCCGTGGGCCTCCAGCACCAGCCGGGCGCGCTCGGCGGCGATCCCGGCCCAGATCAGCCGGCGCGCGCTCCCGTCGGTGAAGAGCCCGAGCACCACCGCTGCGTCCCCGCATCCGGCCGGCGGGTCGTCCGAGAGGTCGCTCACCTGCGCGGACCGGGGCGCCTCCGGGTCGTCGTCCCTGGGCTCACCGATCCTCGGGCCTGCGGTGGCCAGGATCGCCCGTTCGGTGACGGTGGGGTCCCAGTGTTCGGCGTGCCACGGGACGGGGGCGGGGGCGAAGACGGCGGCCTCGACGGTGGTGGGCCCGCCGGTGCGGAAGACGTCCTCGCCGGCGTCCCGGATGAGGTCGCGGCCCGTCCCCGCGCCGGCGACGTCGGCGCCGCGGATCAGCACGAACGGGGTGCCGTCGGCCTTGCGGCGGGCGAGGTCGGCCGCGGCGGCGAGCTCGTCGGCGACGGCCACCATCGTCACCTCGAGCAGGCGACCCTCGAGGTCCGCGGAGCCCCGTTCGTCGCGGAGCGCCTCGACCCCGGCGGAGCCGAGCGCGACATCGGCCTGGCCCATGCGCCAGGGGCGACCGAACGTGTCCGTCACGACGACGCCGACGTCGACGCCGGCACGGTCCCGGAGGCCGGCCCGCAGCGCCGCGGCGGCGGCGTCGGGGTCCGACGGGAGCAGGAGCGCATCCCCGCCGGCGACGTTGGAGGTGTCGATGCCGGCGTTGGCGCACACGAACCCGTGCCGCGTCTCGACGACGAGCACCCACGGTGTCTCCGCCACCACGCGGACGGCCTCCGCGCCGGCGAGGGCGCGTCGCGCCGCGTGGACGTCGGTGGCCTCCGGGAGCGCGACGGTGGCTCCCTCGGCCTTGCTCACCACCTTCGAGGCGACGCACACGACGTCACCGTCGACCAACCTCTCGCCGGCGGCGGTCGCGGCCTCCAGCAGGAGCGCGACGAGGTCGTCGTCCGCCGCCACCCGGCCCGCCGTCGGCAGAGGCACGATCTCGAGGCGCGGCATCAGGCGGCCCGGTCGCCGCGGCACAGCGACAGCGCCGTGCGCGCCAGCTCGGTCGCGACCTCGACGTCGTCCATCATCGTGTCGGTGACGACCACCCGGAGCCCGAGCTCCGCCTCGATCCTCGGTGCCAGCGCGGCGTCCCGCACGTCGATCACCCAGCCGTCGAGGAGGTCGGCGTAGAGCCGCGCGACGCCGAGCGCCGAGACCTCCGCCCCGACGGTCGGGAGGAGCTTGTCCGCCATGCCGCGTACGACCTCGCCCCCGACGATCGGCGAGACGCCGACGACGGGCGCCGGCGACGCGAGGAGCGCCTCCCGCACCCCCGGCACCGCCAGGATCGTGCCGATCGACACGACGGGGTTCGACGGGCACAGCAGCAGCGAGGTCGCCCCGGCGATGGCCTCCAGCACGCCGGGGGCCGGCGCCGCCGCTCGCGCGCCGTCCAGCCGCACGGCGGCGACGTCCGGCGCCGCCCGCTCGCCCACCCAGTACTCCTGGAAGTGGAGGTCGCGGCCGTCGACCGTCGTCACGCGCGTCGCGACGGGGTCGTCGGTCGCGGGCAGGAGCGTCACGTCGAGCGCGAACGCGCGCGCGATCTCGGCCGTCACGACGGACAGCGGGGCGCCCTCCCGCAGCCGCTTCGTCCGGAAGACGTGCGTGGCGAGGTCGCGGTCCCCGAGCGAGAACCAGCGGCCCTCCCCGAACCGCTCCAGCTCCGAGGCCACGACGAACGACTCGTCCGCCCGCCCCCACTGCTGCTGGGGGTGGATCACGCCCGCGAGCCAGTAGGTGATGGAGTCGAGGTCGGGGGAGACGTGGAGGCCGTGCCGCTCGAGGTCGTCGCCGACGTTCACGACGGCCGTGACCTCCGCCGGCGGCACGACGCGGACGAGCCCGCGCAGGAAGCGGGCCGCGCCGATGCCACCGGCCAGGGCGACGTGCACGTACGGGACCTCCGCGCGGTGGGGATGGGCGGGCAGCGGCGAGCCTACGATGGGCGGACGCCCAAGGCTGGAGGCCGCGTGACGCAGGTCCGGACCCTCGACGAGGAGCCGACACCGGAGGTCCTCGCGCGGATGCTGCCGCGGGCGCTGAAGCGGGCCGAGGACGCGAAGACGCTGACGCGCGACGAGGCGACGGCGCTGCTGACCGCACGCGGCGACGACCTCGACCGCCTGCTCGCGGTCGCCGGACGCGTCCGCGATGCCGCACCGTGGTACGCGGGCGACGGCGGGACGCGCGCCGTCACCTACTCCCGCAAGGTGTTCATCCCGCTCACCCACCTGTGCCGCGACACCTGCGGCTACTGCACGTTCGCGTGGCCGCCGAAGGGCGACGTGCCGGCGTTCCTGTCGCCCGAGCAGGTGCTCGACATCGCCCGCGCCGGCCAGGAGCAGGGCTGCAAGGAGGCGCTGTTCACGCTCGGGGACAAGCCCGAGGCGCGCTACCCCGCGGCCCGCGCCTGGCTCGACGCCCGCGGGTACGAGACCACCCTCGAGTACCTCCGCGCCGTCGCGATCCAGGTGATCGAGGAGACCGGCCTCCTCCCGCATCTCAACCCGGGCGTGATGAGCTGGACGGAGATGGCGACGCTCAAGCCCGTCGCGCCGTCGATGGGCATGATGCTCGAGTCCACCTCGCGCCGGCTGCTCGCCAAGGGCCAGGCGCACTGGAACTCGCCCGACAAGGACCCGGAGGTCCGCCTCCGCACGATCGAGGACGCCGGGAAGCTGTCGATCCCGTTCACGTCCGGGATCCTCATCGGCATCGGCGAGACGCTGGGGGAGCGGGTCGACACGGTCCTGGCCCTGCGGGCGGCGCACCGCCGGTACGGCCACCTCCAGGAGGTGATCGTCCAGAACTTCCGCGCCAAGCCCGACACGGCGATGCGCCACCACGACGAGCCGACCTTCGAGGACCTCCTCGCCACGGTCGCCGTCACACGTGTGCTGATGGGACCAACGGTGCACGTCCAGGCACCGCCCAACCTGAGCCCCGAGCAGTACCCCACGATCCTGCGCGCCGGCATCGACGACTGGGGCGGCGTCTCGCCGGTGACCCCGGACCACGTCAACCCCGAGGCGCCGTGGCCGCAGCTCGAGGAGCTCGCCGCACGCTCGGCGGCCGAGGGGTTCACCCTCACCGAGCGGCTGACCGTCTACCCGGAGTACGTCCGCACCCCCGACCCGTGGCTCGCCGGACGCATGCGCGCCCCGGTCGCCGCCCTCGCGACCGACGACGGCCACGCCCGTCCCGGTGTCTGCCCGGAGCCGCAGCCGTGGCAGGACCCCGAGCGCCAGTTCCGCTCGACGACCGACGCGATGGATGCGGTCATCGCCGGCGACGAGGCCGGCGGATCGGCGGCGGACGGCCGCAACGCCCGCAGCGCCGCGGCGGAGGACGAGCTCCACAAGGCGGTCTACGGCGACCTGCACGTCATCGCCGACGGCGTGCTGGCGCGCAACGCCCCGCGCGTGGAGGGCCTCGCCCGGTCGCGCCTCCGCCCCGAGGTCACCACGGCCCTCGCGAAGGCACAGGCCGGGACCGTGCTCGACGACCACGACGCGCTCCTGCTGTTCGACACGAGCGGCGTCGAGCTGGACGCGCTCGCCACCGCCGCCGACGAGGTCCGGGCCGACCGGGTGGGGGACACGGTCACCTACGTCGTGAACCGCAACCTCAACTTCACCAACATCTGTTACACGGGCTGCCGGTTCTGCGCCTTCGCCCAGCGCCGTGACGACCCGGACGCGTACGACCTCTCGCTCGACCAGATCGCCGACCGCGTCGCCGAGGCGTGGGCCGAGGGCGCGACCGAGGTGTGCATGCAGGGGGGCATCCACCCCGACCTCCCCGGCGACTACTACTTCGCGATCCTCGACGCCGTGAAGGCCCGGGTGCCCGACATCCACGTGCACGCGTTCAGCCCCATGGAGGTCGTCAACGGCGCGACCCGCCTCGGCATCTCCATCCGCGAGTGGCTCGAGGAGGCCAAGCACCGCGGGCTCGGCTCGGTCCCGGGGACGGCCGCCGAGATCCTCGACGACGAGGTCCGGTGGGTGCTCACCAAGGGCAAGCTGCCGACGTCGGCGTGGATGGAGGTCATCTCGACCGCGCACCGGGTCGGCCTCCCCACCACGTCCACGATGATGTACGGCCACGTCGACGAGCCCCGGCACTGGGTCGCGCACCTGAAGCTCCTCCGGACGATGCAGGAGGACACCGGCGGCTTCACCGAGTTCGTGCCGCTGCCGTTCGTGCACCAGCTCGCGCCGATCTACCTCGCCGGCGTCGCCCGTCCCGGTCCCAGCTGGGAGGACAACCGGCGCGTCCACGCGATCGCCCGCCTGTTGCTGCAGGGCGCGATCGACAACGTGCAGATGAGCTGGGTCAAGCTCGGGCTGGACCGCGCCGTGGCGCTGCTCCAGGGCGGCGTGAACGACCTCGGCGGCACGCTCATGGAGGAGACGATCTCGCGCATGGCGGGCTCCTCCCACGGCATCCGCCAGTCGCCGGAGGCGCTGCGCGACGTGGCACGGGCGGCCGGGCGGCCCGTCGAGGAGCGGACGACGACCTACGGGCGTCGGGAGCCGGCACGGTCGTAGACGGCATCCGACCGGCGGACCGCACCGCGCCACCCCCGCCACCTGGGAGAGCCTCCGCTGTAGAGTCCCGGCCCGGGCGACCCCGACGGGTCGTGGGGAGGAACTCGGGTGTCCGACGGCGAGCTGTGGGGACCGGACGGGGGATCGCGTGAGGACGCGCCGACCGAGGGCGGCGACCACGGCTCACGGGTCGACGAGCTGTTCACCACCGCGATCGAGCGCCAGGTCGCCGAGCAGCGCAACCTCAACCGGCTGCTGACCGAGGTCGAGCAGTCGATGGTCGGCCTGCGGGGACGCATCGACGAGCTCCAGAAGCAGGTGGCGCGCGACGTCGCGCCGACCGCGGACCGGCTCGGAGCGCTCGACGCCACCCTCCGCTCGCTGCGCGAGTCGC
>JAHWJY010000292.1 GCA_019348135.1 Actinomycetota bacterium | reverse complement strand
CGCTACGACCGGGCCGAGGGCATGGTCGAGGTGATGGAGCAGTACTTCGGCTCGTGCACCAACATGGGCGAGTGCGAGGCCGTCTGCCCCAAGGGCATCTCCATCGACTTCATCGCGCTCATGAACAAGGACTACCTGAAGTCGAAGTTCGTGAACCGGAAGTCGTCGCAGAGCCGGTCGGGCGGGGACGGCTGAGGGTCGCGTCATGCGCCGCGAGCCGGGCGCCAGACCGTGGCTGAGCTCGACGTGGGGGTCAGATGCTGAGCGCCGCCCGGCCGGCGATGAGGACCCCGCCGGCGATGACGAGCGACGCCGTCACGGTCGGAAGACGCTGGGTGACCCAGGCCCACCGACCGGAGGTGTCGAGCCGGTCCAACAGGCGCGTCCGGAGCCGGACGAGCAGCAGGCCGGCGAGCAGCAGGGTCAGGGCCATGCCCACGCCGTAGGCGAGCACGAGCAGGAGCCCGAAGCTGAAGCGTCCGAGCGCGATGCCGGCCACCAGCACGACGAGGGCCGAGGGGCTGGGGAGCATGCCGCCGGCGAGTCCGGGCAGGACGAGCGAGCGCCATCCGAGCGGACCGGGCGCTGCGTGGTCGTGCCCGTGGCCATGTCCGTGTCCGTGGTCGTGTCCGTGGTCGTGTCCGTGGCCGTGCGCGTGGTCGTGCCCGCCACGGCCCCGGCGGGCCCGGAGCAGGAGCCATGCCCCGACCGCGGCGAAGAGCACGCCGGACACCACGCCGAGCCACGGGTAGAGGCGTTCCGGAGCGAACGCGGCGGACGCGGTGACGAGGATGCCCAGGAGGAGCACACCCAGGGTGTGGGTGACCGCCACGGTGGTGCCGAGACCGAGCATCTGGCCGAGCGTGCCCTCGCGGCTCACGAGGTAGGCGGCCATCACGGTCTTGCCGTGCCCCGGCGCGAGCGCGTGCGAGGCGCCGAGGGCCACGGCGATCAACGCGGCCAGCAGCACGAAGCCGACCGTGAGCTCCTGGCGTCCCATCAGCTCGGAGAGCCCGTCGGTCGCGCGCTCGAGGACCTGTATGCCGCCGGTCGGGGCGAAGCCGGCGAGGGGGTCGGTGCGCTCCTCGTCGCCGACCGTGATGCTCGCCGTCGTGACGGCGAGCGGGGCGCGGTCCTCGGGGTAGCTGCGGAGCTCATCGCTCAGCGACTCGTCCGGGACGTCGGCCGACGCCAGGAAGGGCCCGTCGGCCACGACCTCGCGCCAGCCGATCCGGCCCGGCTGGTTCGTGTCCTCGAACTCGACCTCGGTGCCGGTCGCGAGCGACGCCGGGGCCGCCAGGTCGCAGGTCAGCCGGAGGGTGGGCAGTCCCGCCTGCCCCTCGAGGAACGTGAGGCTGGCACGGCTGGTCAGGATCTGGACGGGGACCGCGTCGGTCGTGAGCACCAGCCCGTCGGCGAGCTCGCCGCACCGCTCCTCGGCGTACGTCGTCGACTCGGCGAAGCTGATCTCGTCGTCGCCGTCCGCGTCCAGGCGTTGTCGCGCCTGGACGGTGGGCAGCTCGGCGAGGTCGAGCACGTAGGTCAGCTCGAAGCCGCTGACGTCGACCGTGACGCGCGTGAACGTGTTCGAGGTGAAGTTGCCCAACGGGTGGGCGGAGGCGGCAGCCGCGAACGACCACAGGGACGCGGTCAGCAGCAGGAGCACGAGCGGACGGCGGCTCACGTGCCGCCCGCACCGGCCGCCTCGGGCACGGCGAGCTCGTCGCCGAGCGCGCGGACGTCGTCGACGAGTGCGAACGCCGACCAGGGCCCGAGCTCGAGCGCCGAGACCAGGAGCTCCTCCGCGCGCCCGGCGTCGCCGGTGGCGGCCAGGACCGCCGCGGCGTGGAACCGCAGCACGGGGTCGGCGGTCCCCAGACGGAGGGCGCGGTCGACGAGCGGTCGCGCCTCGTCGGACCGGCCGGCGCGGTGCAGCGTCCAAGCGAGGGCGTCCGCGGCGAACACGTTGTCGGGGCGTGCCTCGTACGCCGAGCGGGCCAGCTCGACGGCGACCTCGGGATCGCCGTGGTCGGCCTCCAACAGGGCGAGCTCGAGGTCGACCACCTGGCCCGCGTCCCGCTGCAGCGCGGCCATGGCCCGGGCCAGCTCCACCGCCGAGGCCCGACCCTCGGCGTCTCCCGCGGCCTCGCGGAGGTCGGCGAGGAGCAGGACGGCGTCGAGCCGAGGGAGCTCGTCGACCAGTGCCGAGAGCTCGTCGGCCGCCTCAGCGGGCGACGTCCGAAGCGCGGCGATCTCGAGACGCCCCAGCTGGGCGGGGACGAACCCCGGGACGGCGTCGAGGGCGCGCGTGTAGGCGTCGTCGGCGGCGGCGAGATCACCGTCGCGCTGATGCAGCCCCCCGAGGAGCGTCGCGACCACGGCGCGGTCGCCGGGTTGGGCGGACCCGGCCTGCTCCGCCTGCTGCATCGCGGTGATCGCGCCCGGCAGATCGCCGTGGAGCTCGCGGAGGTACGAGGTGCGCGCGAGGGCCGGGAGGCCGGGATCGAGGTCGAGCATGGTCTGCAGGGACTCC
>JAHWJY010000028.1:17329-23041 GCA_019348135.1 Actinomycetota bacterium | reverse complement strand
TTGCCGGGAACGAGGGCGCGTGCCAGGTAACCGGCGATCGCACCGATGACGATCAGCGAGATGATGAACCAGAGCATGTCTGCCGCCTTCGTGTCGGGTGTGGCTGGTGGCGTCAGCGTGCGGCATGGCGGGCGGAGCTTCTCCGGATCCGATGCCGCCGTCCGGCCCCGAGGGCCCGCCCGACGGCCGAACGACCGGTCCCGGCGGACCGGTCGGACACCGTCCGGTCACCGACGCGTCGCGACCGCGCGGTTCAGCTCCTCCACGAGCGCCCGGTTCTCCGCCGGCTTCGGCACGAACGAGGTGTACGGCCGGCCCTCGGACAGGTGGGCGGCGACCTGGCCCCGGTCGTAGCCGCTGTGGAAGACGACGGGGAGGTCGGGAGCGAGCTGGCGCAGGACGGGCAGGGCCTCGGGACCGGTCATCACCGGCATCATGACGTCCATCAGCACGACGTCGACGGTGTCGAGGTGGTCGCGCAGGACCGCGGTCGCCTGCTGCCCGTCCACCGCCTCGAGCACGTCGAAGCCCGCCCGGCGGAGGACCATCGACACGACGAGCCGGACGTCCGGCTCGTCCTCCACGTGGAGGACCGTGATCGTCCCCCCGGGCGCCTCCGCCACCGCCCTGGAGGTCACGGCCCACCTGCGGCGGTCGGCTCCCGGGACGCCGGCGGCTCCGCGGGCAGGAGCACCCGGAAGTCGGCACCCCGCCCGGGACGGCTGGCGACCTCGATGTCGCCGCCGTGCGCGCGCACGATGCCGTGGCTGGCGGCGAGCCCGAGCCCGCGGCCGGTGAACTTCGTCGTGAAGAAGGGGTCGAACACGCGCGAGATCGTGTCCTCGTCCATCCCGATCCCGGAGTCGCGCACCTCGACCAGCACGTACGTCCCGGGGCCGAGGACCGGCTCGTCGTCGCCGCCGGCGCGGTCGGCGGCGATCGTCACGCTCGCCGTGCGCACCGTGATCGACCCCGCCTCGTCCCCGATGGCCTCGGAGGCGTTGGTCACGAGGTTCATCACGACCTGCCGGACCTGGGTGGCGTCGGCGAGGACGGTGGGCAGCGGACGCGTCAGGTCCAGGGCGACGTCGGTCTTGCGGCTGATCGCCGCCGTGAGCAGTCCGGCCATCTCCTCGACGACCTCGTTGAGGTCGGTCGGCTCGAGCTCGAAGGTGCCGTGCCCCGCGTAGGCGAGCATCGACCGCGCCAGCTCGGCCGCGCGGCGGGACGCGCGTCCGATGTGCGTGAGGGCGGTCGTGACCAGCTCGGCGTCGGTGACGTCCTCGGCCGCCATGTCGGCCCAGCTGCGGACGGACACCAGCAGGTTGTTGAAGTCGTGCGCGACCCCACCGGCCAGTGTGGCGAGGCTCTCGGCCTTCTGCAGCTGGCGGAGGCGCTCCTCGGTCCGCCGTTCCTCGGTGACGTCGCGCAGCAGGAACACCGTGCCGGCCACGCGGCCGCGCCCGTCCGTCACGGGTGCGGCCGTGAGATCGAGCAGGACGCGCTCGCCGTCGGGACGGCGGGCGGGCACGGCGGCACGCTCGGCGGTCCCGCCGGCGGCCGCGCCGGCGAGGAGCGACGCCACCAGGTCCGGCTCCTCGGTGATCAGGAGCGAAGCGAGCGGATGTCCCTCGCCGTCCTCCCGGGCCACCCCGAGGACGGCGGTCGCGGACGGGTTCATGGTCACGACGTCGCCGCTGGCGTCGACGGACACCACGCCCTCGGGGAGGTGGCGGGTCAGGGCGGCGAGGTACCGCTCGGACACGCTCGGCGCGGCCGGGGTGTCCTCCGGGTCCGGGGCCGCTCCGAGCCCGCGGTTCATCGCGTCGAGCGCACGACGGAGCTGGCGCTGCTGCACCACCTGGTCCGCCGCTCCACGCAGCTCCGCGGTCAGCTCGTCCTCGGCCCCGTCGTCGCCGACGACGAGGGCGCCGGCGAGCTCGGGCGCGAGCCCCAGCCGACCACGGGTGGCGGTGAGCTCGGCGCGCGGCACGGCGAGCGCCAGCCCGATCGACGCGTCGACCTCACGGATCCGACGCGCAGCCGCCAGGGGGCGCTCCAGCCCGCCGGCGAGGACCACGAGCTGTACGGAGGACGCGGTCGCCGACAGCCGTGCGAGGACCGCTCCCAGGTCCGGGAGGAGCTCGACGTCCGGGGCCGTGTCCGCCACGGCGGCGAGGGTGCCCCTCGGCGCCCCGAGTACCAGGATGGGCGTCGTCGGCGCGTCGGGCGAGGGCATCGTCACAGCAGCGGCAGGTCGAGGAGCGTGCGCCCGAGCCAGGTCTTGAGCAGGTCGGTCGTCGGCGACATGACGTGGCTCGCCCGCGCGTCGCGCAGCGCCCGGCCCATGACACCGTCGCGTGCGAAGCCGAGCCCACCCACGAGGGTCATGGCGTCGTTGGTCACGCGCACGACGGCATCGGCCACCTCGGCCTTGGCGGCGAACAGCGCGGGTCGCGAGGCCGGGTCGCCGGCGTCGCCGAGTCGCGCGGCGTGGTGGAGCAGCTGCCGGGTCCGCTCGACGGTCCCCCACAGCTCCCCGAGGCGGTGTGCGACGGTGTCGTAGGTGCCGAGCGGTCCGGTCGTGTGCGTGTAGGTCCGCTCACGGAGGTGCTCGATGGCGACCTCGAGCGCGGACCGGGCGATGCCGAGGTAGGTGCCCGACATGGCGACGATGAAGTACGGGGCGACGATCTCGAAGACGTACCACGTCTCGTCGCCCTCCGAGCCGAGCAGGTTCGTCACCGGGACGGGGGCGTCCACCAGGTCGAGCCCGCGCGAGCTGTTGCCGCGCATGCCGAGACCGTCCCACGTCGCCGACCACTCGGTTCCCGGCGCGAGCGCGTCGAGCAGCACGCACGAGAACGTGCCGGGGTCGAGGTCGCGGTCCTCCCGGACCACCGACAGCACGTAGGAGTCCGCGTGCCCGCCACTGGTGACGAAGGACTTCCGTCCGTTCAGGACGAGGTGGTCGTCCTCCGACC
This sequence comes from Actinomycetota bacterium, assembly GCA_019348135.1. Taxonomy (GTDB): domain Bacteria; phylum Actinomycetota; class Nitriliruptoria; order Nitriliruptorales; family Nitriliruptoraceae; genus JAHWJY01. The sequence goes on along the minus strand of JAHWJY010000028.1, from coordinate 20,057 downwards.
GGAACGTCGTCCGGGGCAGGTAGAAGTGGATCCCCGTCCCGGGCTCGGACAGCCCCAGCGACGTGACGTGGCGGCCCGCCGCGATCGGCGCGAGGTACCGCTCGCGCTGGTCGGGCGTGGCCTTCGCGGCCACGACCTTCGACCCGACGCAGTGCATGCCGTAGACGAGACCGGTCGAGCCGCAGACCCGGCCGAGCTCCTCGGTCACGAGCGCGAGGGCCAGCATGCCCTCCCCGCGGCCCCCGAGCTCGGGGTCGACGTGGAGTCCCAGCAGCCCGGCCTCGCCGAGCGCACGCATGCTCTCCGCGGGCCACACGGCGTCGCGGTCGACCGTCTCCGCCCGGGGGGCCACCGTGGACGCCGCGACCTCGGCCGCCAGCGCGCGCAGTTCGTGCAGCGGCGGCGCGAGGTCCAGTCCTCCCGGCATGCGTCCCCTCCACGTCGGTCACGGGGGACGGACCCTACGCCAGCGGCCCTCCCGCGACCTGCCGAGCGCGGGGGACGGACGGGACCTGCCACCGGACGAGCCGGGCGAGGCGGACGAACCCGAGGCCCCCTCCGGTCGTTGTCCCGGTCGACCCGCCCGACGTCCGAGGGGCCCCGAACCCCCCGGTGACGACCCCGGAGCGCCACGTGACCCGAGCTGCCCGCGCCACGACGCACGTCCACGGCCGTCTCGCGACCGCCCTGGCGGCCCTCCTGTGCCTGGCGATGCTGCTGCCCTCCACCAGGGCCCACGCGGCCGGGGAGGTCATCGGCCCGGGCGCGAAGCTGGTGATCCGCGGGGGGCAGTGCACGGCGAACTTCGTCTTCACGGACGCGCGGGGGGCACGGTTCATCGGCATGGCCGCCCACTGCGCCGGCGCGACCAGCGACACGGACACCGACGGCTGCCGGCAGCCGTCCCTGCCGCTCGGGACGGAGGTCCGCATCGAGAACGCGTCCGAGCCGGGTCGGCTGGCGTACTCGTCGTGGATCACGATGCAACGCATCGGCGAGCGCGACGGGAACGCCTGCCGCTATAACGACTTCGCGCTCGTGCGCATCCACCCCGCGGACCACGGGCGCGTGGACCCCACGATGCCGGTCTTCGGTGGTCCGATCGGCCTGGCGCCGTACTCGCACGCCGGCAAGGAGGTCTACAGCTACGGCAACTCCGACCTCCGCCCGGGTGGGAGCCTCGACGCCAAGCGTGGCCGGAGCGCCGGCACGAGCAACGACAACTGGGCGATCACCGTCTCGACCTTCACCCCGGGGATCCCGGGCGACTCGGGCAGCGGCTACCTCGATCACCGCGGCCGCGCCGTCGGCGTGCTGAGCAGCCTCGCGATCCACCCCCGCACCGGGTCCAACACGCTCGTCAACCTCGCCAAGGCGCTCGGGTACGTCGAGCGGCACACGTCGCTGCGCGTCCGCCTCCGCAACGGCTGGGAGCCGTTCGCACCGTGACGCCACCGCCGGCGCGTCCCTGCTGAGGACGTAGCCTCGGCCGCATGTCCCCCGAGGTCCTGCGCCCCGACGCCGTCGCGCGTGCCGCCGCCGTCCTGACGGCCGGCGGGCTCGTGGCGTTCCCGACCGAGACGGTCTACGGCCTCGGCGCCGACGCGTTCCGGGACGGTTCGGTGCGGCGCATCTTCCGGACGAAGGGTCGACCCGCCGACAACCCGCTGATCGTCCACCTGGCGGACGCGGACGACCTCCCCCGGGTCGCCGCGACCGTCCCGGCGCTCGCCCGTGAGCTCGTCGACGCGTACTGGCCGGGCCCGCTCACCCTGGTGCTCGACGCCCGCGACGACGTGCCCTCGGCGACGACCGGCGGCCTGCGGACCGTGGCGGTGCGCGTGCCCGACCACCCGCTGGCCCAGGCGTTGCTCGCCGCGGCCGACGTCCCCGTCGCCGCCCCGTCCGCCAACCGGTCCGGGCGTCCCTCCCCCACCACCGCACAGCACGTCCTCGCCGACCTCGGTGACGCGGTGGACGTCGTCCTCGACGGCGGTCCCTGCCGGGTGGGGGTCGAGTCGACCGTGGTCGACGTCCGCGGGCCGTCCCCCGTGGTGCTGCGTGAGGGCAGCGTCACCCGTGAGCAGCTCGGTGTCGCCCTCGACGGGACGGGCGGCGATCCCGCGGCGTCGCCCGGCACCCGCTACCGCCACTACGCGCCGACCTGCCGCGTGCTGCCGTCGCCCCCCGGCGAGCTGCCCGACACCGTCGCCAGGCTGCTCGCGGCCGGCGGGGCCGTCGGGACCGTGACCTCGACGGTGACGGCCCCGTCGGGCGCCGTCGTGGTGGCACGGTTCGACGACGCGGCCGGGCTCGCCGCGGTGCTCTACCGCGCCCTGCGGGACGCGGAGGACGCCGGGGTGGACGTGCTGGTGGTCGAGGAGGTGGCGGGCACCGGCGTCGGCCGCGCCGTCATGGACCGCCTCCGGCGGGCCGCGACCCCCTGACGGTCGGTCGATGTCGCGGCCGCGCCGACGGCCGCGGGGGCCCGTACCGTCGGTGCCCGACGAGCAGAGGACCGACCGTGAGCGACGACGGGCTGATCGAGGGCGACCCCGCCTACGACATCGAGGAGCGCGACGGTCGCTGGGTCGTCGTGACCGCGGACGGCGCGGTCGTCTCGGAGCACGACCTCGAGGTGAACGCGATGTCGGAGCGGCAGCGGCTGCTCGAGTCCGGCGATCCCCAGGAGGGCGCCTACTCGGACAACGTCGGCGGATAGCCGCTG
>JAHWJY010000028.1:0-17229 GCA_019348135.1 Actinomycetota bacterium | reverse complement strand
GGTCAGGTCGGCGGATAGCCGCTGGTCGGGTCGGCGGGGGTGAACGCCGGCACGCGTCGGCCGCTGCCGGGCGTCGCGCGCGCCAGCAGGAGCACGGCCGCCAGGATCAGGACCCCGCCGGTCAGCTGGACGGCGGTCACCCGCTCGTCGAGGACGATCGCCGCGAGCACCACCGTGACCAGCGGCTCCAGCGTCGAGAGGGTCGAGGTGTCCGCCGCGCCGAGACGGTCCATCCCCGCGAAGAAGGTGGTGATGGCGACGACGGTGGAGACGAGCGACAGCCCGAGCACCGCCGCCCACCCGCCGACGGATCCGGGGAAGGCGGGACGCTGGACGAGGACGACGACGGCGTACACGGCCGTGGCACCGAGCATCACCACGGCGGCCGAGGGCAGCGGGCCGGCACGCGGGGTGATGCGGCTGCCGACCACGATGTAGACGGCGTAGATGGCGGCCGCCGAGAGCCCCAGGACGATGCCCAGCCGGCGACCGCCCAGCTCCGGGCCGATCGTGAGCGCGGCACCGACGAGCGCGATCCCGAGCGCGGCGGTCTTGACGGTCGTGAGCCGCTCGCCCAGCCACAGCACGGCCAGCAGGACCACCAGCGCCGGGTAGGCGTACAGGAGGAGGGAGACCAGCGTCGCGGGGATGAGCGTGAGCGCGGTGAAGTAGGCGAAGGACTGTCCCACGTAGCCGACGCCGCCCATCAGCAGCAGCGCGACGAACAACCGCGGACGGGGCCACGGGCGCCGGCGGACCACCAGCACGGCCGCCATCGCCACGGCGGCTATCGCGAAGCGCAGGAACAGGACCGCCGTGACGTCACCGCCGCCGGCGTAGGCGAGGCGGGCGAAGATCGGCAGCGCCCCGAAGGCGGTCGCCGACACCACGATCAGGAGCACCCCGAGGGTGCGAGGCGCCATGGGGGCCGTCAGCCCACGGGCTCGAGGTGGAGGATCCCCGCCATCGGACGCCCGACCGCGTTCGTGGCCCCCTGCGCCGCACCCGGGGACTCGTCGAACCCCTGCGCCCGGTGGCGACCCACGAACGCGAAGTCCGACGTCGGGTCCTCGCGGACGAAGACGGGGACGGGCTCGCCGACGCTGACGAGGTTGCGTGCGGCCCGGATCTCGCGGGGACGGTTCCCGACGTAGACGCGCGCCGGCGCGTCCGGACTCGTGCCACGGCCCACGCGGACCGCGACCGTGCGGCGACCCTCCACGGGGAAGGACTGCGCCTCCTGGCCGCCCACCACCGCGGTGATCTCCGCCGCCGAGTACGTCCGTCCCAGCTCGAACCTGACCGCCACCGCTGCTCCGTCGTCGTGGACGCCCAGGCTACGTCGGCCGACGCCGAAGGGCCGCAGCGGCCAGGACGGCGAGGCCCGCGACCGCCGCGCCACCGCCGGTCGCCGGGAGCGCGCCCGGTGCCGCCGGCCCACCCGGGGCGTCGTCCGGGCCGGGAGGGAGGGGGGTCGGCGCGGGTGCGCCACCGACCACCGGGAGGCGCAGGACGGACGGGGCGTCGCCGGTCGACGACACGGTCAGCGCGTCGGGCGAGCGCTCGTTGTCGTAGGCGAGGTCGGTGGCGGCGACGACGAGCCGGACGCGGTGGCCGGCGTCGAAGCGGTGGCTGGTCCCGATGAGGCGGAGGGTCGTGGGACCGCCGGCGAGGGCGTCGCCCGGGATCCGGGACGGCGCGACCTGCCGGTGCACGAGGGTCGCGGAGCCGTCGGGGGCGACGTCGTAGAGCTTGGCGAACAGCCGGGCGTCGCGCAGCGGGTTGTCGTGCGACAGGTGCAGGTCCAGGAACGGGACACCGACGACGTCCATCGGCTGGTCCAGCGGCGCGGTCTCGAACGCGAGGTGCTGGCCGGGCAGGTCCTGCGCCGGCCGGTCGCCCTCCGCGCCGGGGCTCGAGAAGTTCGGGACCTCGGAGTACGCGGCGGGCACGCCACCCGGCGGGTTGAGGAACGTCGCCTCGCCGCCGTCGACCGCACCGCCCTCCGGGACCAGCTCGCCGTCCGCGGGGTCGAGCGTGAACCCCGTGTCGGCGGCCGGGACGGCCGCCGACGTGCCGTACGCCGGGGCTGCGGTGCCGCCCGTCTGCTCGACGTCGTAGTCCACCCAGTCGCGGAAGTACGCGAACGCGGGCCCGGTGTCGACGGACGCGTCCCCGCGGACGTGGCGCTCCATCCAGGCGAGGATCCGCCGCGGGATGTAGGACCGGGCGAACTCGGCCTGCCGCTCCGGTGAGTCGTCGAACGTGCCGCCGTAGGGTTCGCCGTCCCCCGGCGCCGGGTCGTAGCCGCCGTGACCGGACGAGTGCCAGATCACGGCCACCGGGACGTCGCGGCGCTGGAGGTCGACGAGCCACGGGACCGTCTCGTTCACGTTGAACAGCGTGTCGGGCAGCCCCTGCGGCAGCAGCGTCGGGACGTCGACCTGCGACAGCTCCGGGCCGGTGCTCGAGTCCGCGATGAGCTCGCGGTCGTCCTCGTTCACGTCGCCGGTCGTCGAGACGCGGACGTAGGTCTCGCAGATGCCGGGGATCCAGCTCGTGCAGGGCGTCGCGGTCGGGTACATCGTCGCGCGGGTGACCGGGTCGCAGCCGCCGTTGCCCTGTGCGGGCTGGGCGGTGCCGGCCGCGAAGAAGAGCGACGTCCAGCCCTGCTTGAACACGCCCTGCTCGTGGCCCGTGACGTCGTACGGGGCGTCGGCGTCCCGCACCCAGTTGTTGGGGTCCAACGAGTACTGCAGGTCGACCCAGGTGCGGCCGGGCGCGATCGCGTCGATGCGCGGGTCCGCGACGGCCGTGTGCCCCTGCAGGCCGCCGCCGTAGGAGCCACCGACCATCCCGACCTGTGGGTCGCCGGGGGCGTCCTCCGCGACGTGGTCGAGGCTCGCGAGGTGGTCGATCATCGTGATGGCGTTGCGGCCGTCGTAGGTGCGCGAGTCGAGCCCGATGCAGCCCGTCGACTCCCCGAAGCCCTGCGGGGTGAAGGTCATCGCGACGTAGCCGTGCGACGCGAAGTAGGCCGCGAGCGTGACCATCTCCGGAGCGGTCTTGGTGTTGCCGAACCCCGGGGCGATGAGCATCGCCGGCATCGGGTTCGCCGCGCTGGCGTCGTCCGGCGTCCAGATCGCGGCGTCGAGCTCGACGGTCTCGGCCCCGTCGGGGCCGTTGCTGGAGGTGATGCGGACGTCCTCGACCGTCCACGTGTGCGGCCCGACGCCCGCGGGTGCCTGCCCGTCGCCGGCGAGGGAGCCGGTCGGGGCCGCCGTCGCCGTCACCGCCGACGTGGCGAGGCTGCCGACGGTCAGGAGCGCCGCGAGGACGGCGCGGAGCAGGGACGGACGGAGCTGGACCGACACGGGGGTGCCTTCGGACGGGGGTACACCACTCAACGAACCGGACGGTCGAACGATGTCACTCGACGGTGATGGTGATCTCGTCGGTGATGTCGGTGGCGACGTGGTCGCCGGCGGGCACGCAGTCGGTGTCGACCATCACGTGCAGGTGTCCGGACCCCTCGTTCACGCCGGCGTCAGCCCGCGAGGGCGAGGATCGGGACGACGGCGAGTGCCGCGACCCGGGTGGTCGATCGTGTCAGTCTCCGCATGTGGGTTCCCCTCTGTCGCGGTGGACGGCGGAGAACCTAGACCAGGTCACTACGCTCGTGGCATCGACGACCGAGGGATGCCGACGTGACGACCGCCGCGCTCCAGGATCTCTTCTACCCCGAGAACCGATGCTTCGGCTGCGGCCCCGCGAACGCCGACGGCCTCCACGTCAAGACCTACGAGGCGGACGACGGCTACGTCGCCGAGTGGACCCCGGAGCAGCGCTTCGCCGGGCCGCCCGGGGTCGTCAACGGCGGGATGGTCGCCGTGCCGATGGACTGCCACGCCACCTGGGCGGCGATGCACACGTTCAGCCGCGACCGCGGAGGCGAGCCCGTCGGGGCGGTCACCGCGGGGTACTCGGTCCGGCTGCTGAGGCCGATGCCCATCGGGCAGCGCGTGCGGCTGCACGCCGAGGTGACCTCGCACGACGAGCGCAAGGCCAAGGTGAGCGTCACCGCCTCCCTCGCCGGCGAGGTCCTCGCGACCTTCGACGGCACCTTCGTGGTGGTGGACATGTTCGACGAGGAGCCGACCGGCGCCCCCGGGTCGGGCGACGACAGGGCGGGGACCTGACGTGCGACCGACCATCGGCATCGTCGGCGGCGGCCAGCTCGCCTGGATGATGGCGCCCGCGGCGGCCAGGCTCGGGTTGCCCCTGGTCCTGCTCGCCGACCCCGACGATCCCGCCGCCCTGCTCGTGCGCGACGTGATCGACGGCCGGCCGGACGCCGAGGGCCTGCGTCGGCTCGCGTCGCGCTGCGATGTGCTGACGGTCGAGCACGAGCTCGTGGACGTGGACACGATGGAGGAGCTGGCCGCGGAGGGCCACGCCGTCCGGCCCTCGGCCGCGACCCTGCGGGTCGCCAACGACAAGATCCGACAGCGTGAGCTGCTCGCGGCCCACGGCGTCCCGGTCGCCCCGTGGACCGTCGCGACCGACCTCGCCGGCGTGGAGGCGTTCGCCGGCGAGCACGGCTGGCCGCTCGTCCTGAAGCGCCCGCGGGGCGGCTACGACGGCCGGGGCGTGTGGGTCGTCGACGATCCGTCGTCGGCGCAGGCCGTGGTCGACGAGGTCGCCGGCGAGGACCTCCTCGTGGAGCCGAAGCTCCCCATCGAGACCGAGCTGGCGGTCCTGGTGGCGCGTCGCCCCGGCGGGGAGATGGCCGTCTACCCGGCCGTCGAGACCGTCCAGGAGGACGCGATGTGCCGGGAGGTCGTGCTGCCGGCGCCCGTGTCCGAGCAGCTGACCGCACGCGCCGAGTCGATCGGACGTCGGGTCGCCGAGGCCATCGGCTCGGTGGGGATGCTGGCCGTCGAGCTGTTCGTGGTCGACGGGGAGGTGCTGCTGAACGAGCTCGCGGCCCGTCCGCACAACGCGGGCCACGTGACGATCGAGGGCTCGGTCACGTCGCAGTTCGAGAACCACCTCCGCGCCGTCGCCGACCTCCCCCTCGGCAGCACCGCGCGGCGCGGCCCCTGCGCCGTCATGGTCAACGTCGTGGGCGAGGCCTCCGACCCGCGCGACCGGCTGGCGGAGGCCCTCGACGTCGACGACGTCGCGGTCCACCTCTACGGCAAGTCCTTCCGTCCCGGTCGCAAGCTCGGCCACGTCACCGTCACCGACGCCGACGTCGACCGGGCGCGTGCGCGCGCCCGGCTCGCGGCGGCCCGTCTCGTCGAAGGACCCCCGTCATGACCGTCGCCGTGTGCATGGGATCGGACTCGGACTACCCGACGATGGGCGCCGCGGTCGAGATCCTGCGCGAGTTCGACATCCCGCACGACGTCCGCGTGCTGTCCGCCCACCGGATGCCGCACGAGATGATCGCCTTCGGGACCGAGGCCGCGGCGTCCGGCTACAAGGTGATCATCGCCGGCGCCGGCGGTGCCGCCCACCTCCCCGGGATGCTCGCGTCGGTCACCACGCTGCCGGTCATCGGCGTGCCGGTGGACATCACCGCGCTCGACGGGATGGACTCGCTGCTGTCGATCGTGCAGATGCCCCGTGGGATCCCGGTCGCGACCGTGGCCATCGGCGGCGCGGCCAACGCCGGGCTGCTGGCGGCACGCATCCTCGCGACGGGCGACGACGCGCTCGCCGGGAGGCTCCGCGACTACGCCGAGGAGCTGAAGGCCGAGGCGCGCGCGAAGAACGACCGCCTCCCCCGCGACCAGCAGCCCTTCGGGTTCAAGAACGGGTGACGCGGCTCCGCACGGCCTTGGCACCGCGCCACGTCGCGTAGCCGGCCGCGGTGCCGACGGCCGCGCCGGCGACGAGGAACGCCGCCGACAGGCCCGGCCGCGCCCCGCTGATGGCCCCGCGCGCCGGCCCGGCGGCACGGCCTCGCAGCCCGGGTCGCTCGGCCTGCGCGAGCAGGCTGTCGAGCAGCCCGGCCGGCGGCGCGAGGTCCTCGGCGGCCACGTCCCCCATCGCGGCGAGACCGGCGAGCACGGTGCGCTGGTGCGCCAGCTCGGCCTGGCAGTCGGCGCAGCGACGGAGGTGGACGGCGACGAGACGCCGGCGCCACCACGGCTGCTCGCCGGCCACGTGGTCCGGCAGCTCGGCCTGCACCTCGGCGCAGATCCTGTTCACGACGCCTCCTCCATGCCGTCCGCACCGAGCCGCCCGGCGACGAGCGTGCGGAGCTTCGCGTGCGCCCGGTGCAGGCGCACCTTCACGTTCGCCTCGCTGATGCCGAGGACGGTCGCGACCTCGCGCGTCGACAGGCCGTCGACGTCGCGGAGGACGACCACCGCCCGCGCGTCCTCCGGCAGCCGCGCGATCGCCTCGGCGAGCCGTCGTGCCTGGTCGCGGTCCACCACGCCCGCCTCGGTGTCGTCCTCGCCGGCGAGCTCGTCCGGCGCCCCGGGCGCCGCGAACGGCACCGCGCCGGCGAGCTGGCCCCGGGCGCGGACGTCGCCCCGGCGCTGCAGCATCGTCGCGCACACGTTGACCGTGACCCGGTGCAGCCACGTGCCGAACGCCGACTCGGAGCGGAAGCCCACGACGCCACGGATGACCCGGAGGTAGACCTCCTGCGTGGCGTCGGCCGCGTCGGCGGGCTCGCCGAGGAGCCGCCGGCAGAGGGCGAACACGTCCGCGTAGGTCACGCGGATCAGCTCGTCCATCGCACCGGCCTCGCCGCGTTGCACGGCGCGCACCAGCTCGGGATCGACGTCCATCGCTCCCGAGTGTGGCGGACCGGCGCGTGCGCGGGGCGCAACCGGTGCGGAACGGGATGTAACCGATCGGTCACCCAGCGGGTCCAACCTCCTGAGCGGGCACCAACCACCCCGCCGCCGGCGGACCGCCGGTCGAACCCAAGGAGTGGCCCATGTACGCGTTCCTCGTCCTCGTCGTCCTCGCGCTCGTCCTGTCCGTCGTGCAGGACGCGCTGTCCGAGCTCATCCCGTTCCGCGCCCCGGCGGCGCTCACGAACACCGTCACCGTCCTCATCGGTGCCGGCCTCGCCTGGGGCATCGGCTACTCGGCGTTCGCGCCGTTCGGCCAGGACCTCCGCGCCGAGTGGATGCACCCCGTGCTCACCGGCTTCGTGCTCGTCGCGATGGGTGAGTTCGTCCGCACCGTGATCCGTGCGATCGCCCACCGCGCCGGCGAACCGCCGGTCGAGGCGTCGCCGGCCCGCTCGGTCCGCGCCGCCTGACGCACACGACCGCGAGGGCGTCTTCGACGCTGCTCGACCCAACGCGCGTACCGGGAGGCCCTGCAGGTCGGGGCCTCCCGGTACACGTGTGTGCACACACCCACCCAGCCCCGATCACGGACCCGACATGACGACCACGACCGCGGACGACGTCGACCAGGGTGTCGACATCGACCAGGTGCTGGCCGACGTCGCCGACGTCGCCCGGCCCTGCGCCGAGGACGGTGAGGTCAAGGCCTACATCGCCGACCTCGCCGGCATGGAGCCCGGCAACTTCGCCATCTGCGTCACGGAGCTCGACGGCGAGACCCACGCCATGGGCGACCTCGACATCCGGTTCTCGATCCAGAGCATCTCGAAGGTCCTCGCGCTGGTGCTGGCGATGCGGAAGGTCGGCGAGGGCGTCGGCGTCCAGGAGCAGCTGTGGCGCCGGGTCGGCCGCGAGCCCTCCGGAGACCCCTTCAACTCGCTCGTCCAGCTCGAGCGCGAGCAGGGCGTCCCGCGCAACCCGCTCATCAACGCCGGCGCGCTGATCGTCGACGACGTCCTCCTCGACCACTGCGCCGACCCGAAGGGCGAGCTGCTGACGCTCGCCAGCGAGCTCGCCGGCGAGGAGCTCACGATCAGCGAGGAGGTCGCGCGGGTCGAGGAGGACACGAGCGCGCGCAACCGCGCCATCGCGAACCTCATGCTGTCGTTCGACAACCTCCACCACACGGTCGACGAGGTGCTCGACGTCTACGCCCACCAGTGCGCGATCGAGATGTCCGCGGCGCAGCTCGCCCGGGCGTTCCGGTTCCTCGCCAACGACGGCGTCGATCCCGCGACCGACCGGCGCATCCTGCACCCGGACCTCGCGCGCCGGGTGGCGGCCATCATGCTCACGTGCGGCACCTACGACGCCGCCGGCGAGTTCGCCTACAGCATCGGCCTGCCGTGCAAGAGCGGCGTGTGCGGGGCGATCGTCGCGCTCGCCCCGAAGCAGGCGGCCATCTGCGTGTGGTCGCCGCCGCTCGACGACAAGGGCAACTCCCTCGCCGGCCGCGTCGCACTGCACGAGCTGTCGGACCGCCTCGACCTGTCGGTGTTCAAGGGGCCGGAGTCGGCGCTGTAGGACCAGCGCCCCGCGGCTCTAGGGTCCGGTCTCCCATGGACACCCCCGCCGGCGAGCCCGCCCCCGACGGTGCCGGCCCGCGCGTGCCGGCGCCGGCGCTGGTGCTGCTCGCGGTCGCGTCGGTCCAGTGCGGCAGCGCCGTCGCGACGAAGCTGTTCGACGCCGCGGGCGCCTCCGGGACCGTGCTGATGCGGCTCGCGTTCTCCGCCCTGATCCTGGTCGTGGTGCTGCGGCCGCGGTTCTGGACGTGGTCGCGCGCCTCGCTGGGGGCGGTCAGCATGCTCGGGCTCGCGATGGGCGCGATGAACCTCACCTTCTACCTCGCGATCCGCACGGTCCCCCTCGGGGTCGCGGTGACCCTCGAGTTCCTCGGACCGCTCACGGTCACGCTCGTGCAGACGCGCCGGTGGAAGGACCTCGCGTGGGCGCTCCTCGCCGCCGGCGGGGTCGCCCTGCTCGGCCTCTCGGGCGGCGAGGCCGCGCCCGTCGCCGGCATGGGCTGGGCCCTCGCGGCCGGCACGTTCTGGGCCCTCTACATCCTCGCGAGCGCGCGCGTGGGTCGGCTGGTCCCCGGCACCGACGGCCTCGCGGTCGCGCTCGTCGTCGGTGCGCTGCTGGTCCTGCCGTTCGGCGCGTCGGGGGTGGTCGCCGTCCTCGACCGGCCGGCGATCCTCCTCGGCGGGGTCGCGGTCGCGATCCTGTCCTCGCTCCTCCCCTACAGCCTCGAGCTGGCCGCGCTGCGGCACCTGCCGACCCGGGTGTTCGGGATCCTCATGAGCCTCGAGCCGGCCGCCGGCGCCGTCGCGGGGCTGCTGATCATCGGCCAGCGGCTCGCCCTGCCCGAGGTCGTCGCGCTCGTGCTCGTGAGCGTCGCCAGCGCCGGCGCCACCTTGGGACGGCGCCGGCGCTACGGGATGACCTCCACCCGGCCGCGCATGCCGTAGTCGAGGTGGCCGGGGAGGTGGCAGGCGAACTCCACCGTGCCCGGTTCGTCGAAGGCGTAGACGGTCATGCCCGTGTCGTTGGGACCGACCGACACCTCCCCGGGCACCGGCGGGTGGAACCGCTCGGTCCCGACCGCGTGGGCGTCGTGGACCTCCTGCGGCCCGACGATGAACTCGTGGTGGATCGGGTCGGCGTTGTCCACCTCGAACCGGACGAGCGTGCCCGCCCGCACGGTCAGCACCTCCGGCTCGAACCGGCTGTGCTCGATGTCGACCGGCACGGTCACCTGGCCCGGGCCGAGCGCGGTGGCGGCGGGGTCGGTGGCGGCCGCCTCCACGACGTAGCCGGCCGCCGTCACCGCGGCCGCGACCGTCGCGGCCGCCAGGACCGCCGCGACGCGGGTCACGACGAGCCCTCCGGCGAGCGGCGGGCGCGACGGATCAGGATCAGCGTCGCGGCGCCGGCGACGGTGCCGAGCAGCAGCGGCCAGCCGGTCGGGTTGGCCTCGGTGGTGACCGGGACGGCCGCCGCGCGCTCGGCGATGCCGGCGTCGGCCAGGGACGGCGGGACCTCCGGGTCGGCGGAGATGGCGAGGTCGTAGGTGAGCTCGCCGGCCGGCGCGTCGAGCTGGAGGTAGGTGAGCCACATCGCGTCCGGGACCCACTCCATCCCGACGTCGCTGCGGAGGTCGGTGAGCAGCGACGGCGACGCGGGCTCGCTGCGCTCGAGGCTGAGGCCGCGGCCGCCGGCGAGCAGCTGTGGCTCCTCGTCGGTGAGCACGAACACGTCCGCCTCGATGACGTCGCCGTCGTCGGCGCCGAGGCCGAGGATGCGCAGCGGCACCCACGGCTGGTCGGTCGGGATCGTGAGCATGATCGGGGTCGCGTCGCCCTCGCCCTGGCCGAGCTCCGCCGCGCGGGAGGCGTCGAACTTGGCGGCCATGAAGATCTCGCTGCGCTCGGCGTAGAAGTCGAGCATCTCCGGTGCGTCGGGGGTGAGGAAGAAGCCGTTGTCGACGGCCCAGCGGCCGACCTCGTCCGCGCCGCCGCGCAGCACGGTGATGTCGAGCGCGTCGATCTCGGTCTCCAGCAGCACCTCGGCAGCGCCGGCGGCGGAATCCTCGGCGGATTCCGTCGACGCCCGGGCCGCGACGGGCGGGGCGACCTCCTGCGCGAGCCGCTGCAGGGTCCAGTCGCCGCCGCGGACGACGTCGGTCGGCACGTCCGGCAGCGGCACGATCGAGCCGACCTCGCCCGCCTCACCGGTCTCGCCGGTGAACTGGAAGGCGGTCACGTAGCGCTGCACGCCGTCGCTGTAGGCGGACAGCGTGGTGGTGCGGACGAGCTGGATGGTCCCGTTCTCCCCCACCAGCCCGCCGCAGGCCAGCGCCGGCGCGGCCAGCACGAGCACCCACACCGCCGTCAGCATCGTCGTCGTCCGCAGTCGCCGGTCCATGTCGTCCTCCGCATCGGGTGTGCGGGGTGCGACGCGGCCCGGGCCGGCGCGGTTCCCTCGGCTCCCGAGCTCCCCCCTCAGAACCGTCCCGACGGACGGAACTCAGGCGGTGATCACCTTGAACAGCACGCCGGTGGGGTCGGCGAGCTCGGCCATCCGTCCGTGCGGGCTGTCGCTGGGCCCGAACCGGAGCGTGCCGCCGAGCTCCTGCGCCCGGGCGACGGTCGCGTCGGTGTCCGTGACGCCGATGTAGACCTGCCAGTGCGCCCCGGCCCCCTCGGGCAGGCCCTCGGTGGCGTCCATGATGCCGGCGCGGGCGGTCTCGTAGGCGGAGTCGGTGGCGTAGCGCAGATCCGGCATCGCGTCCGAGACCAATCGCTGCGGGTCCCAGCCGAACACGTCGCGGTAGAAGTCGACGACGGCGTCGAAGTCCCGCGTGTACAGCTCGAACCACACGGGCGTGCCGACCTCGCCCGTCGTGGCGAACCCAGCGAACGTGCCCACCTGCCAGATCCCAACGGCCGCCCCGCCGGCGTCGGCGACGACCGCCATCGAGCCGAGGTCCATCACCGGGTAGGGCGGCACGATCACCATGCCGCCGTTGGCCTCGGCGGCGGCCGCGGTCTTCACCGCGTCGTCGCTGCGGAGGTAGACCGACCAGGCGTCGTCGGCGCCGGTCGAGCCGTCGTTGACCATGCCGCCGGCGATGGGCTGGCCCGCGTGTTCGAAGTTCCAGTAGCCGCCGTACTCCTCGACGGGATCGGTGGCGTGCCAGCCGAAGAGCTCCTCGTAGAACCGCACCGACCGCTCACGGTCGTCGGTGAACAGCTCGATCCAGCACGGTGCGCCGGCGGGGACGGGATGCGGCGATGGCATGGCGGTCTCCTCGGTGCGGGCGCGTCGCTCGCGCCCGTCGACAGGACCGACCGCGGACGCGGCCGCGACTCATCGGTCAGGCGCTCAGCTGCTTCACCTGCCCGCGGCCGAGACCGTCGAGGCCGGAGAGGAGCGCCTCGATCGCGCTGTCCGGGTCCGGCAGCGCGTGCACGTGGCCGTCCTCGCCGACGTGCAGGAAGCGGTCGAAGGTGCGCAGGAACGCGCGGTCGTGCGACACCGCGACGACCGCGCCCTGGAACCCCTCGAGCGCGTCCTCGAGCGCACGGCAGGACACGAGGTCGAGGTTGTCGGTCGGCTCGTCGAGCAGCAGCAGGTTCACGCCGGCGAGCTCGAGCAGGAGGATCTCGAGGCGCGCCTGCTGCCCGCCGGAGAGCGTCTCGTAGTCCTGCCGGGCGTTGCCGGCGAGCCCGTAGCGACCGAGCACCGCCATGGACCGCTGCAGGTTCCCGGTCACCTCCGAGACGATGTCGAGCGGGGCGCGCCCCGCCAGCTCGGCGTTGCCGGTGACCTGGGCGAAGTAGCCCGCCTGGACGCGTGCCCCCTCGCGCACCTCGCCCTCGTGCAGCGGTGAGGGGTCGCCGGCGAGCGCTCGCACGAGGTGGGTCTTGCCGGTGCCGTTGGGTCCGATCAGCCCGACCCGCTCGCCGTGGTGGATCTCGTCGTCGAACGGCCACACGAGCCCGTCCACGCCGAGGCCCGACAGCGTCAGCATGCGCTTGCCGGAGGCCCGGCCGCGCAGCCGCACCCCGACCTGCTGCTCCGCCGACGGGGGTGGCGGCGGACCGGCGTCGGCGAACCGCTTCCAGCGCGACTCGGCGGCCTTGGCCTTGGGTGCGAAGATCGGGCTGTAGCGCGCCCGTTCCTTGAGGATCCGGACGAGGTCGCGCAGACGCTGCTCCTCGTCGGTCCAGCGCTGCAGCTCGTCGCCGAGCGAGGCCTGGCGCTTCTCGAACGCCTCGTCGTAGGTCGCGAACGTGCCGTGGTGGACCCAGGCGCCGCGCGACTCGAGCGTGACGATGCGCTGCGGGGCGGCGGCCAGGAGCTCCCGGTCGTGGCTGATGATCAGGACCGTCTGCGACGTCTCCCGCAGCTGCTGCTCCAGCCGGCGCTTGGCGGGGATGTCGAGGTAGTTGTCCGGCTCGTCGAGCAGCAGCACGTCGATGGACGAGCCGAGCAGCACCTCGAGCACGAGCCGCTTGCGCTCACCCCCCGACAGCGTCCGCGCGGCCCGGTCGCCGACCTCGTCGATGCCGACACCGACGATGCGACGACAGGCGGCGTCCCACATCGCCTCGAGCTCGTAGCCGCCGAGGTCGCCCCACAGCGACAGCACCTCCCCCAGCTCCATCCCGGCGGCGTCGTCGCCCTGCGACAACGCGTCCTCGGCCGCGGCGATGCGCCGGCTGAGGTCGTCCAGCGGCGCCGGGGCGAACGCCCCGAGGAGCCGGCGCACCGATGCCGCGGCATCGCCGCCGAAGCCGACCTCCTGGGGCATGTAGCGCAGCGAGCCGGTCACCGACGCGGCGCCGGCGTCGGCGTCGAGCTCGCCGGCGAGGATGCGCAGCAACGTCGTCTTGCCCACCCCGTTGTCGCCGATGAGCGCGGCGGTGACCCCCTTCGGCACGACGAACGACACGTCGTCGAAGCCCGTGGCCGCGCCCGGGTGCAGGAAGGACAGGCCGGCGACACTGATCACCGTGGGGACCTCGGGGACGGGAACGGGCAGCCGGCGAGCGTAACCGGCCGGCCGTCCGGGCACGCCCGGACCCGCGAAGTCGCTGCGCACGCTCGCTAGCCTCGGTCAGGTCGAGACCTGGAAGGTCCCCCGTGTGACCGACGCGTCGACCCTCGAACCTCCGGACGAGCAGGAGCGCCTCGCGGCGGTCCGCCGCTACGACATCCTCGACACACCCCCCGACGGCGCCTTCGACCGCATCTCGCGGCTCGCCGCCCGGATCTGCGGCACCCCGATCTCGACGATCTCGGTCGTCGACGAGGACCGCATCTGGTTCAAGTCGGTCCACGGCATCGACGTCGACGAGATCGACCGGCACCCCGGGCTGTGCGCCTCGGCGGTGCTGCAGCTCGGGCCCTACGTCGTCACCGACGCGAGCATCGACCCACGCACGCTCGACAACCCGCTCGTGCGGGGCGAGCTGGGGCTGCGGTTCTACGCCGCCGTCCCGCTGACGACCAAGGAGGGGCACAACCTCGGCACCCTCAACGTGATCGACGTCGAGCCCCGCGAGCTCGATCCGGCGCAGCTGGCGTCGCTCGAGGACCTCGCCGCGGTCGTGATCGACGAGCTCGAGCTGCGCCTGGCCGCCCGGTCGACGGTCGCGCTCGAGGCGGCCCGGGAGGGAGCACGGTTCCGCGACGCGGTCGTCGCCGGCGTCTCGCACGAGATGCGCACCCCGTTGGCGGTCCTCCAGGGACTCGCCAGCCTCGAGGAGGGCCCGGAGGAGCTCGAGCCGGACGAGGCCGCCCACATCCGCACCCTCCGCCGGCGCCAGCTGCGCCACCTCGACTGGCTGGTCCGGCAGTTCCTCGACTACGCGAGCATCGAGGACGACCGCGCGCCCGAGGTGGACCTGGAGCCGACCGACCTGGCCGAGGTCGTGGCCGACGCCTGTGACGTGTTCCGCGGCGAGTGCGACATCACGGTGGAGGCCGGGGACGGGACGCCGCCGGCGCTGGCCGACCGCGAGCGCACACGACAGATCGTCTTCGAGCTCCTGAACAACGCCGTCCGCTTCGGCGAGGGTCGCGACGTCGAGGTGGAGGTGCGGCCGGGCGCCGACGGCACGGTCGCGGTCGCCGTCACCGACCACGGCCGCGGGATCGACGCCGCACACCTCGAGCGCATCTTCGACAAGTCGTTCCGCGGCCGCGACAGCACCGGCACCGGGCTCGGCCTGTACGTCACGAGGATCTTCGCGGAGGCCCAGGACGGTCGCGTGGACGTCGACTCGGCGCCCGGTGAGGGCAGCACCTTCACGCTCGTGCTGCCGACGGCGGACGCGCCGTGACCCGGCGCATCCTCATCGCGGACGACGAGGCCGGCATCCGGCTCGTGCTGGCGACGCACCTGCGCCGGCGTGGCTGGCACGTCGACGAGGCCGTCGACGGCACCGAGGCGCTCGACCGGCTCGAGCACGAGGAGTACGACGCGGTGGTGCTCGACCACCGCATGCCCGGGCTGACCGGCATCGAGGTGGCGCGCACCACGAACTGCGAGCCGCTCACGTTCATCTTCTCGGCCTACGTCGACCGGGACCTCGAGACCGAGGCGACCGAGCTCGGGTGCGCGAGCGTCGCCAAGACCGACATGGAGGAGCTGCTGCGGCAGCTCGACGAGGTCCTCGGCGCCACCACCTGACCCCGCGCCGCGCCGGCGGCCGATCGGTTCACTGAACGCCCCTGCCGGCATCCCGGTCGGGGCGTTCATCGTTGCGCCGGCCGAGAGGTGCAACGTCGCGACGTTGCACCCTCCAGCCGGGATACCGGTGGCAGGGTTCAGTGAACGGTGCAGCCGACGCGACGAGCGGACCGTCGCGGCACGGCTGACCGCTGCCGCGCCGCCGGCGGTCAGTGCCAGACGACGATGTCGTCGAGCGGCTTGCGGCCGAGGTCCGGGACCTCGGCGTCGGGGGCGGGGTAGCCGACGGGCAGGACGAGGAAGGGCTGCTCCTCCGCGGGACGGCCGAGCACCTCCGACAGGAACGCCATCGGGCTCGGCGTGTGCGGCAGCGTCGCGAGCCCCACCCGGTGCAGCGCGGCGATGAGGAAGCCCGCGGCGATGCCGCAGCTCTCGGTGGCGTAGTAGTGCTTCTCGATCGCGCCGTCGGGCTGGACGCCGTGGCGGACCTTGAACATCACGATCACGTACGGCGCGTCGGTGAGGTGGGTCTTGACCTCGTCGGTCCCGAGCGGGGCGAGCGCGTCGAGCCAGTGCTGCGGCGCCCGCGCGCGGTAGAAGTCGCGCTCCTCCTCCTCGGCCGCGGCCCGGATCCGCGCCTTGAGCTCGGCGTCGGTCACGACGACGAACCGCCACGGCTGCTTGTGCGCTCCCGACGGGGCGGTCCCGGCGACCTCGAGCGCGGTCGCGACCAGGTCGCGCGGGACGGGCTCGGTGGAGAAGCGTCGGACCGACCGCCGGCGCCGCATGTCGGCGAGGAGGTCGTCGGCGCGCCGGCGCATCTCGTCCTCCGGCAGCCGCACGAAGTCCAGCGGGACGGGGCGGTACCGGGGGTCGTCGGGCGGCGTCGGGGCGGCGGTCACGGTACGGCTCCTCGTCACGGGCAGCGACGGTCTACCACGGCGCGTGAGATAGCTCCGACGCGTGGCGGTTCGTCCGGTTCTGGCTACCTTCAGCAGCACTCGGGACCGATGGCGCGGCACGACGCAACGCCGGGGTCCGGTCAGCGAAGGAACCGTCGTGTCGCGTGCTGTCCGTGTCCTGCTCGTCGTGGCGCTCGCCGTCGCGGCGCTGCTCCCCGGTGTCGGCGCCGCCCAGGCCGGAACGGTGCCGACGACGCTGTCGTCCGTCCGTGCCGCCCAGGTGGGCCCCGTCTCCCCCGGCTTCCCCATCGACGCGGTCGGGGTCACCTGGGAGGACCGCCCCGGCCACGACGGCCACGGGGACCACGCCGAGGAGTTCGGCGCCGTCCGCTTCCGCACGGACGGGACCTGGGGCGACTGGACCCCGTTCGGTGAGGACGGCGCCCAGGCCCACGGGTCGTTCGGCACGAGCCTCGTCGCCGGCGACGACGCCGACGCCTACCAGGTCCGGGGCGTGCCGGCGTGGGCCGAGGTCGTCGCGCTCAACACCACCGACGGCCCCGCGCGCGAGGTGCGCCAGCGCCCCGCCGGCGCCGCCGACGCCATGACGAACTGCTGGTCACGCTACGACTGGGGCGCCGACGAGTCCCTCCTGCCCACGACCGAGCGCGCCTTCGCGCCGGTGCAGGTGCTGACCGTCCACCACACCGGCGAGTCGGCGCACGCGAGCGGCGACCCGGCCGCATGGGTGCGTTCGATCTACGAGTACCACCTCAGCCGGGGCTGGGACGACATCGGCTACCAGTACCTCGTCGGGCCCGGTGGCGAGCTGTTCGAAGGTCGCCGTTCCGACGTGGACAGCGAAGCCTGCCAGAGCGACCCCGACGGCGACGGCGTGCTCGGCGACGGGGCGGACTTCGCCCACGACGCCACCGACCAGCTCGTGACCGCTGCGCACACCGGCGGCTACAACACCGGCAACGCCGGTGTGTCCGTCCTCGGCGACTACCGCACGGCGGTGCCGACCGCAGCCTCGCGACAGGCGCTCGTCGACGTCCTCGCCCACCTCGCCGGGCGCCACGGCCTGGTGGTCGCGAACGACGACACCGGCAAGGTGCACTACGACAACGGCACCAACGCCAAGACCGTCTACAGCATCTCGATGCACAAGGACTTCGTCGCCACCGAGTGCCCGGGTGGCTCGCTCGAGGCCGACATGCCGGCGCTGCGCGACGACGTCGCGCTG
>JAHWJY010000291.1 GCA_019348135.1 Actinomycetota bacterium | reverse complement strand
GCCTGCGAGCTCATCGACTTCCTCCGCTTCAACGTCTCCTTCTACGCGGACATCCTGGCCGAGCAGCCACGGAGCTCCACCGGCGTGTGGAACCGCACCGACCACCGTCCGCTCGAGGGGTTCGTCCTCGCGATGACGCCGTTCAACTTCACCGCCATCGCCGGGAACCTCCCGACCGCGCCGGCCCTCTGCGGCAACACGGTGGTGTGGAAGCCGTCCGAGAAGCAGGCGTTCGCGGCCCACTTCACGATGGAGGTGCTGCGCGCGGCCGGGCTCCCGGACGGGGTCATCAACCTGGTGCACGGCGACGGTGCCGAGGTGAGCGAGGCGTGCTTCGACCACCCCGACTTCGCCGGCCTGCACTTCACGGGCTCGCTCAACGTCTTCCGCGGGCTGTGGGGGCAGATCGGCAAGCGCATCGCGAACTACCGCACGTTCCCGCGGATCGTCGGTGAGACAGGCGGGAAGGACTTCCTGGTCGCGCACCCCTCCGCCGACGTCGACCAGCTCAGGACCGCACTCGTCCGGGGGGCCTTCGAGTACCAGGGGCAGAAGTGCTCGGCCGCGTCGCGGGCCTACATCCCGCGTAGCGTCTGGAACGAGCTCGAGGAGCCACTGGTGGCGACGACGTCCTCGCTGACGATGGGCGACACGGCCGACCTCTCCAACTTCATGGGTGCCGTCATCGACGAGGGGGCGTTCCAACGCCACGCCCGGGCGATCGCGATGGCCCGTGCCGACGACACCACCGAGGTGATCGCCGGCGGCGGCACCGACGACCGCCAGGGATGGTTCGTCGAGCCGACGATCGTCGTCTCCGAGGACCCGCGCCACCACCTGATGGAGACCGAGCTCTTCGGGCCGATCCTCACCGTCCACGTCTACGAGGACAGCGAGTGGGAGCACGTGCTCGACCTCGTGGACTCGACCTCGCCCTACGCGCTGACGGGCGCCGTCTTCGGCACCGACCGGCAGGCCATCGACCGGGCGATGCGGCGGCTGCGGAACGCCGCCGGCAACTTCTACGTCAACGACAAGCCCACCGGGGCGGTCGTCGGCCAGCAGCCGTTCGGTGGCGCCCGTGCCTCGGGGACGAACGACAAGGCGGGCTCGCCGCTGAACCTCTACCGGTGGATCTCGCCACGCTCGGTCAAGGAGACCCTGGACCCGCCGACGGACCACACCTACCCCCACATGTGGGAGTAGCTGGCTCAGTTCCCGCCGACGGGCGAGCCGATGACGGTCCACCCCAGCACGCCGCTGGCGACGTCGGCCTGACCGACCGGGGTGAACCCGTCCCCGGTGATCTGGAACTGCAGCAGCCCCTTGGCGTGGGCGCTCCGGCGCATCTTCAGGACCGTCAGGACGCGCCCCAGCTCGGAGCCACGCTCCATGTAGCGGAGCACCAGCACGTTCTGGAACAGGTAGGAGAGCGAGTCGAGCCGGTCGGCGGCGCCGAGGGTCGACATCTCGTAGGTGAACATCGCCGACGAGCCGCGCTCGCGCAGCGTCAGCGTGAGCGCCCACAGGTAGCTCGGGAAGCGCGCGAGCGCCTTCGCGGCCGGCAGCAGCTCCCCGAGCGAGTCGATCACGACCCGCTGCTGGTCGTTCTGCTCGACGTGGTCCCGGACGATCACGCCGAACTCGTCGATCTCGAGCTCGATCGGCGGCACGTGCAGGATGCGCAGGTCGCCGGACCTGAGCGCCGCCTCGAAGCGCAGGCCGAACGTCCGTGCCTTCGCGAGGAGCTCCGCCGGGGTCTCCTCCAACGTGACGAAGAGGCACCGCTCGCCGCGGTCGAGCCCCTCCTGGATCCAGTGGCACGCGAGCGCGGTCTTGCCCACGCCGGACGGTCCCATGAGGAGCGTCGCGTCCCCCGCGGGGGTGCCGCCCGAGGTCATCTCGTCGACCTGCGGCAGGCCGAACCCGTGGCGGGTGTCGGCGAGGTGGTCACCGCTCGACGGTGAGGTCGTCTCGAGGCGCGGGAAGAGCTCGTAGCCGCCGGGGCCGAGGCGGAACGTGTGCTGGCCCGTGAGGTAGTCGGTGCCGCGCATCTTCACGACGCGCAGCACGCGCCGATCGACCGGACCGACCGTGGTGTTCGACACCTGGATGATGCCGTCGGCGACCGCGAACTCCGGTGAGGTCTCGAGCTCGTCGGAGGTGTACTCGCCCACCAGGAGCAGGCTGGCGCCGGTGTGGGCCACGCGCGACGCGAGGGAGAAGATCGTCTCGCGGAGGCGCTCGCCGTCGGCGAAGTGGTGCAGGGCCTTCGACGAGTCGATGACGACCAGCGACGGGCGGTGGTCGAACGCCCCCTCGACGATCTCGTCGAGGGCCGCCCCGAGGCCCCGCTGGTCGTCGCCGTTGCCCTGGGCCAGCTCGGTCAGGTGGAGGTAGGACACGCGCTTGCCGAGCGACGCGTGGTCGAAGAACGAGAACGGCTCGAGGTGACGGATCAGCTTGGCGTGTGGCTCGGACAGCGTCGTGTAGTACCGGGCCGGGTGCTCCTCGGTGGCCACGGCGAACGCGATCT
>JAHWJY010000109.1 GCA_019348135.1 Actinomycetota bacterium | reverse complement strand
GACACCGTGCTGGCGGGACACGGCTTCCGCACCGACCCGCGCGCCCACCGGCAGGTCGCCGAGGCGACCGGCGGCGAGGTCGTCAGCCTCGAGCTCGTCGACCCCCGCTACTACCACCTCGACGTGGCGCTGTGCCCGCTCGGCGACACCGTGGCGTACCTGCCCGGCGCGTTCGCCCCGGCCTCGCGCGCCGAGCTGGAACGGCGCTACCCCGACGCCGTCGAGGTGAGCGAGGCCGACGCGACCTGGCTCGCGCTGAACGCCGTCTGCGACGGGTCGCACGTGGTGCTGCCGATCCAGGCCGAGGCCTTCGCCGCGGCGGTCGCCGCCCGCGGGTTCCAGCCGGTGCCGGTCGACGTGTCGGAGTTCCGCAAGTCCGGTGGCGGCGTGAAGTGCATGACCGCCGAGCTGCACTGACGGCTCACGTCCCGGTGGGACGTTCCCGGTCCTGTACGGCCCGCGAGCGCCGCTGACGCTCCCGGAACCGCCGTTCGTGCTCGGCGAGGACCTCCGCGTGCGTGGGTGCGGTCCCGCCGAGGCGGGCGGGCAGCCACCACTCCTCACCGGGACGGGGGCGGTCGGGGTACGCGCGCTGGACCTCCTCCAGCGCGGCCGCCATCCGCGCCTCGAGCTCGCGCGTGACGGCGACGGGGTCGGCGTCGGGGGGGACGGGCACCGGCTCGAGGTAGCGCACGACGACCGGCAGGTGCCGCTGCCACCGCAGCCGGCGGCCCTTCGCCGCGGCACGGTGCGTCCCCCACCCCACCACCGGCACGACGGCCACGCCCGCCTGCTGGGCCATCCGGACGGCTCCGGTGCGGAACGGCAGCAGTTCGAACGACGGCGAGACGGTCTGCTCGGGAGCGACCGCGACGAGCTCGCCGTCGGCGAGCGCGGAGATCGCGGCGGCGTAGGCGCCGTGCCGGCTGGACGCGTCCGTGCGGTCCACGGGCACCGCGCCGGCGAGCCGCACGACGGGCCGCAGCGGCGAGCGCCAGATCTCCCGCTTGGCGAGGAAGCGCACGGGACGGCGGAGGTCGAGCACGATCGACCAGGCGACGAAGACCACGTCGACGTAGCTGTGGTGGTTGAACGCGAGCACCGCACCGGACGCGCGGGGGACGTGCTCCAGCCCGGCGATGTCGGGACGCCAGCCGAGCGCGCCACGGAACAGCACGCGAGCGACGACGCCGATCGCGCGCCAGAACCAGGTCAGTCCGGGAGGCGCTGCCACGCGCCGAGCATAGGAGAGACCGCGGCCGGAGCGGGCGCGGGACGCACGTAGACGCAGGAACGACGCACGGAACTCCAGTTCCGGCCGGCGCGGCCGACGGGAAGGGAAGGATCGGCGGCGGTACCCCGGGGGTCGGGTGGGGCCGTAGGGAGCATCTCTTGGAGCTGTGGCACCTCGCGCTCTTGGCGAACGTCGCCGTCACGATCGCCTACGCGGCCATCGGCACCCGGGTCATCGCCGTCGTGCACGCGAGCCGGCAGTGGCGCACCAACCCGCTCGCGGTGGCCACCGGGGCGATCTTCCTCACGTGCGCCGCCGGCCACGCCGGCCACGTCGAGCACCTGCTGCTCGCCAGCACGAGCGCGTCCCGCCTCGTGTGGGACTGGCACCTGGTGGCCATCGACCTCGTCACGGCGGGTGTGGGCCTGCGCTACTGGATGCTCCGCAGCCGGTTCGGGACCCTGGTCCGCGGGGCGTCGCTGTTCGAGGACGTGGCGGTCCGCCGCCAGGAGGCCTTCGACATCCAGGACGGCGTCGTCCAGCAGCTCGCGACCGCCAAGATGGCCTTCGAGCTGGGCGACCAGGCGGCCGGCATGCGCGCCCTCGAGGCGGGCCTGACGGCCTCGCGCAGCATGGTGGCCGACCGCGCCTCGCGGCCCGGCGCGCCCAGCGTCACCCGTGCCGGGGAGCTCCGCCGGAAGGTGGCGTCCCCGTGAGCCGCGTCCGCACCCTCCTCGTCGACGACGCGGTGGATCTGCGGGTGATGATCCGGAGGGCGCTGGAGGCGAGCGGCCGGTACGTGGTCGTCGGCGAGGCCGGCGACGGCGTCGAGGCCATCGCCCAGGCGGCGGAGCTCAGCCCCGAGCTGGTCCTGCTCGACCTCTCCATGCCACGGATGGACGGCCTCGAGGCCCTCCCCCGCCTCCACGCCGTCAGCCCGGGATCCGCCGTCGTCATCCTGTCCGGTCACACGCGCGAGCTCGCCGAGAGCGCCGCGCTGGCCGCCGGCGCCATCGCGTACCTCGAGAAGGGTCTGCGCCCGACGCAGCTCATCGAAGCGCTGGACACCGCCCGGGGCGTGCCCGCCCGCACGGCGGACGACGACGCGGTCGCGCGACCGCCGATCGAGCCTCCGGACACGGCGACGCTGCTGTCCGAGCTCGCGCACGACCTCCGGGGCCAGATCGCCAAGACCAGCGGGTTCCTCGCGCTCGTGCGTCACCAGCTCGAGGAGGACCACGACGCCGTCCCGGCGGCCGACCGGGCGCGCGACGCCGTCGACCGGCTCGAACGCCTCCTGGACGGCGCGATGGCCTACACCCGGGCGGGAGCCGAGTCCCTCGCGCTGCGCGTGGTGCGGGTCGGCGACGCACTCGGGGACGTGCTGTCGGACCTCGGTGACGGGGGCCGGTTCCACGTCTGCCTCCGGGAGGACGCGGAGGTGCTCGCGGACCGCATCGCCCTCGACCGCGTCCTGCGCAACGTGACCGGGAACGCGCTGCGCTACAGCGAGGGCGGCGAGGTGTCGCTCGTCGTCACGACCGAGGGCGACCGTGGCCGCATCGACGTGCTCGACCGTGGGCCCGGCTTCACCGAGGCGGACCTCGAGAGCCTGTTCCGGCCCTTCGGGCGCGGCAGCGCCGGGACCGACCGCGGCGGGAGCGGACTCGGCCTCCCGGTCGCGGCACGGCTGGTGCAGGCGATGGGCGGGGACATGAGTGCGGGACGACGGTCCGGCGGCGGCGCACGGGTGACCGTCCACCTCCCCCTCGCCCCCCGGCCCTAGACGCGCTCGCCTACACGACACGAGGGCGCCCGGCGACGGGTCGCCTACACGACACGAGGGCGCCCGGCGACGGGTCGCCTACACGACACGAGGGCGCCCGGCGACGGGTCGCCTACACGACCCGTTGCATGCGGAGCTTCGAGCCGTCGGTGATCGACCGGGACCCCCGGGCGAGCGAGATCGTGCCGGAGCGCACCATCTCCCGGATGCCGAACGGCTCGAGCAGCTCCACCATGGCCTCGAGCTTGGCCGGAGCCCCGGCCGCCTCGATCGTCAGCGAGTCGTGGTCGACGTCGACGATCTTGGCCCGGAAGACGTCCGCCAGCTCGATGATCTGGCTGCGGGTGTCGGGGTCCGCGGTCACCTTGACGAGCTGCATCTCGCGCTCGACCGACTCCGCGGGGTCCAGCTCGACGATCTTCAGCACGTGCACGAGCTTGTTGAGCTGCTTGACGATCTGCTCGAGCTGGACCGCCTCGGTCCCGACGACGATCGTCAGCCGCGACACGCGCGGGTCGTCGGTCGGGCCGACCGCCAGCGAGTGGATGTTGTAGGCGCGGCGCGCGAACATCCCGGCGATGCGGGTCAGCACGCCCGGCTTGTTCTCGACGAGCACGGACAACGTGTGACGCTGGATCACGATGGTTCCTCCTCGTGGCGCCAACCGGCGCCGGTGTGCCTCACTCGGCCGGGACGCCGTCGCCGGGCAGGTCGATCGCCCGGGCGCGGGCGTACCACTCCTCGGCGGACTCGAGCACCTCGTCGTTGCTCGCCCCGGCCGGGACCATCGGGAACACCATCTCGTCGGGGTCGACCCGGAGGTCGACGATCACGGGCTGGCCGGTGACCTCCTGGGCCTTGCGCAGGACCGGTCCGAGCTCGTCCATCGTCGTCGCGCGGAAGCCCGGGATGCCGTACGCGTCGGCGAGCTTGACGAGGTCGGGCAGGTCCTGTGGGAGCGCGACCTCCGAGAGGCGGTCGTCGTAGAACAGCGACTGCCACTGCCGGACCATCCCGAGGTAGCCGTTGTTGACGACGCAGAACACGACCGGGAGGTCCGCCTGCACCGCCGCGGCGATCTCCTGGAACGTCATCTGGAAGCACCCGTCGCCGTCGATGCAGACGACCGGCGTGTCGGGCAGACCGGCCTTGGCGCCGATGGCGGCCGGCACGGCGAAGCCCATCGTCCCGAGGCCGCCGCTGTTGATCCACTGGCGGGGACGGCTGTACGGGATGTGCTGGGCGGCCCACATCTGGTGCTGCCCCACGCCGGCGACGTAGACGGCCTCGTCACCGAAGACCTCGTGGATGGCCCGGATGGCGGTCTGGGGCTTGATCACGCCCGTCTCGGGCTGCTCGACCCGCAGCGGGTGCTCGGCCTTGAGCTCGGTCAGGTGCGCACGCCACGCCGTGGTGTCCGGCTTGACGAGGTCGAGCTTGTCGCTCGCCGCGCGGACGAGCTGGCCCGTGACGACCTTCGCGTCGCCGACGATCGGCACGTCGACCACGCGGTTCTTGCCGATCTCGGCCGGGTCGATGTCCACGTGGATCACGCGCGCGTGCGGGGCGAAGCTGCCGAGGTCACCGGTGACCCGGTCGTCGAAGCGGGCGCCCAGGGTGATGAGCAGGTCCGTCTCCTGGAAGGCCTTCACCGCCGCGTAGTGACCGTGCATGCCGGGCATCCCGACGAACAGCTCGTGGGTGTCCGGGAACACGCCCCGCGCCATCAGCGTGGTGACGACGGGGACCTCGAGCAGGGTCGCGAGCTCGAAGAGCTCCTCGGCGGCGCCGGCGCGGACCAGCCCGCCGCCGGCGTAGATCACCGGCCGCTGCGACCGCCCGATCAGCTCCACGGCCTCCCGGACCATCTTGCCGTGGCCACGCACGGTGGGTCGGTACCCGGGGAGCTCCATGTGCTCGGGCCAGCGCCACTCGACCGTGGCGTTCAGGATGTCCTTCGGGATGTCCACGAGCACCGGGCCCGGTCGACCGCTCGACGCGATGTGGTGGGCCTCCTTCAGGGCGGCGGCGATGCGCTCGACGGTGCCGACGAGCTCGTTGTGCTTGGTCACCGGCATCGTGATGCCGGTCACGTCCGCCTCCTGGAACGCGTCCGATCCGATCGCCGTGGTCGCGACCTGCCCCGTGATCGCGAGCAGCGGGACCGAGTCCATGTGCGCGTCGGCCAGGCCCGTCACGATGTTGGTGGCCGCCGGGCCCGAGGTGACGATGCAGACGCCGACGCGTCCGGTCGCGTGGGCGTAGCCCTCGGCCATGTGCACCGCGCCCTGCTCGTGGCGGACGAGCACGTGCTTGATCGAGGAGTCGAGCATCGGGTCGTACGCCGGCAGGATCGCCCCGCCGGGGTACCCGAAGACGACCTCGACGCCGAGCGCCTCGAGGCTCATCAGCACGGCCTGGGCTCCGGTGACGCGGCCCGTCGGGCGGTCGCCGCTGGCGCTGCTGGACATCTCTCGCCTCCATCCCCGCGCGCGGGGTTGTGGCCCCGGAAACGCTGGAACCTCCCGTCCTGGGAGGTTCGCGCGTACCCGGAGCGGGTACGCGCTACCGAACGAGCACGACGAGAGGGACCACGATCGTGGTCTCGCGACGGCGCAGGCTCGGGGTCACGCGGTTCCTCCGGGGTGTCGCCGCCGGGCGCTCTCCGCGCAGGCAGCCGGGCGTAGGGTCGCCGCTCCCCCGGGAGCCGTCAAGTCCGGCCCGCCACCGCCGGCCCGCCACCGTGCGGGGAAGGTGACCCTCCGTCCGTGCAACGGACACACCTCGCGATGCCGGCAGGGGTACCTCTCCCTGCAGGGAGGGCCCAGCCCCCGTCTTCCCCCCGTCGTCGTGGTGACGGGAGCGATGGCCGCTGGGAGACAGAAGGACGACCGGTGAGCACCACCGACGTGACCTCGGACCTGGAGGAGCTGCGTCGCCGGCTCATGGAGCAGGCCGACGTGTTCGACAGCACGGACTACGAGGCCGGGGTCCTGGACGCCCTCGACGCCGTGGTCCTGCTCCTGGAGGGCGAGGGATGATCGCCGACGCGGGCGAGCACGTCACGCAGACCCTGCCGCTGCGACCTCGGGACCGCGCCATGTACCTCGCCGCGCTCGCCGTCGGGTTCGCCACGGCGGGCGTGCGTGACGACGAGGCCATCCCCACGCTCGTCTCGGCGTGCGACGGCAGGCACGGCGACGCCGTGGCCGCCCGGAGGCGGCTCTACTCCTCCCGGCTCGGCAGCGTCCCGGACCGGCGCGAGGCCGCCCGGCTGCTCGACATCGTGTGCACCCGGACGCGACCGTCCAGGCTCCCGCGCCCGGCCTGAGGGTCCCACCCGCCCCGGGCGGTCAGTCGTCGCGCAGCGCCTTGCGGGTCGCGGCGACGATGCCGGCGGCGTCGAGCCCCAGCTCGGCCAGGATCCGGTCGGGCTTGCCGTGGGGGAGGTAGCCGTCCGGCACGCCCAGACGCAGCACCGGCGGGGCGTGACGGACCCCGGTGCGCTCGACGAGGCGGTCGGCGACGTAGGCGCCGGCGCCGCCACTGACCACGCCGTTCTCGACCGTGACCACGAGCGGGGCGCCGCCGGCCGCGTCGAGCATGTCGGCGTCGACCGGTCGCACCGAGCGCACGTCCCACACCGCCGCGTCGATGCCGTCCTCGGCGAGGAGGTCGGCGGCGTCGAGCGTGGCCCGCAGCCGGTCGCCGATCGACAGGAAGGTGACGTCGGCACCGCTGCGGACGCGCCGGGCCGAGAGCCCCTCTCCCGTGCCGTCGAGCGAGATGGCCGTGCCCTTGGGGAAGCGGATCGAGACGGGACCGTCGAGGGTCACCGCCGTCCGGAGCATCGCGGCGAGCTCCTCCCGCGAGGAGGGCGCCAGGACGGTCATGGTCGGGATCCGCAGGGACAGGCTGAGGTCGAGGATGCCGTGGTGGGAGGGCCCGTCGTCACCCGTGATGCCGGCGCGGTCGAAGACGAACACGACGTGCTCGTCGTGCAGGCCGACGTCCATGTTGGCCTGGTCGAAGGCGCGGCTGAAGAAGGTCGAGTAGACGGCGAAGACCGGCACCTTGCCCGCCATCGCCAACCCGGCCGCCGACGTCACCGCGTGCTGCTCGGCGATGCCGACGTCGAGCACGCGGTCCGGGTAGCGCTCGGCGAGGGGCAGGAGCCCCGTCGACCCCGGCATCGCCGCGGTCATCGCCACCACCTCGGGGTGCTCCTCGGCGACCTCGACCAGCGCGTCGCTGAAGGCCGACGTCCACTTCTGGGGCTTGTCACTCGGTTCGAGCCCGGTCGCGATGTCGAAGGCCGACGTGTCGTGCAGGCACTTCTCCGGGTCGGTCTCGGCCGGCGCGTACCCCCGCCCCTTCTGCGTCAGCACGTGCACCAGCACGGGGCCCTCCTGGCCCGCCGCGCGGCGCAGCTCGCGCTCGACCTGTTCGATGTCGTGGCCGTCGACCGGACCCGAGTACCGCACGCCCAGCGCCTCGACGAAGCTCTGCAGCGCGGGCGCGTCCGAGACCGCGGCCTTGAGGCCCTTCAGCCCCGCTCCCGCCACGCGCTCGGCCAGGGGGAAGTGCTCGAGCGTGTGGTCGATGCGGTTGCGCCACGAGCGGTAGTTGGGGTGGAAGCGGATGCGCGAGACCTGGTGCGACAGGCGCGAGACCGTCTGGGCGT
>JAHWJY010000290.1 GCA_019348135.1 Actinomycetota bacterium | reverse complement strand
AGGCCTACACGGCCTTCCACCAGTTCCAGCAGGGCACGAACCTGCGCGCCTGGCTCTACCGGATCCTCCACAACACCTACATCAACATGTACCGCAAGAAGCAGCGGCGGCCGCAGGAGTCCCTGAAGGACACGATCGACGACTTCTCGTTCTACGACACGGTCGCGACCGCGGGGCCGTCCGCCGAGCGCGAGGTCCTGGAGAGCCTCACGGCGGAGGAGGTCCGGACGGCACTGGCCGAGCTGCCCGAGACCTTCCGCTTGGCCGTGTACCTGGCCGACGTGGAGGGCTTCGCGTACAAGGAGATCGCGGAGATCATGGACACCCCGATCGGGACCGTGATGTCCCGGCTGCACCGGGGAAGGAAAGCGCTCGAGCGTGCGTTGGCCGGGTACGCGGCCGAACGTGGCCTCATCGACCCGAGCGCGGTGGAGGAAGACCGATGACCGCGGAGACGCCCGACTGCGGGACGGACTGTCAGGACGCGCTCACCAAGCTCGAGCAGTTCCTCGACGGCGAGCTGCCCGACACCAACGTCGCCGAGATCTCCCAGCACCTCGCCGACTGCTACCCCTGCGCGGACCGGGCCGACTTCGAGTCCCAGCTGCGGGCGATCATCCGTCGCGACTGCGCCGAGTCGGCGCCGCCGGCCCTGATCGAGCGGATCCGCCAACGTCTGGACGCCACGGGAGCGTGAGGGTCGGCGGGTAGCATCGGGCTGCCGCGTCGCCGTCCCTCCGGAGCTCCTGTGTCGACCATCGAGACCGTGCTCGTCACCGGCGGGGCGGGCTTCATCGGCTCCAACCTCGTCGACCGTCTCCTCGCCGACGGCAAGCGGGTCGTCGTCGTCGACGACCTGTCGACCGGCAAGCTCACCAACCTCAAGCAGGCGCGGGAGTCGAGCACCGGCGAGGTGGAGTTCCAGCGTCTCGACCTGACGTCGGGCGCGCTCGACACCGTCGTCGAGCGTCACCGGCCGGAGGTCATCATCCACCTCGCCGCGCAGATGAACGTCCGCGCGAGCGTCGAGGACCCGCTGTACGACGCCACGGTCAACGTGTTGGGCACGATCCGGGTGCTGGAGGCGGCCCGGCAGTACGACGTGCAGAAGGTGGTCTTCGCCACCTCGGGTGGGTGCATCTACGGCGAGCCGGCGCTCGAGGACCTGCCGGTGCCCGAGACCGCTCCGGGGGTGGCCCACTCGCCGTACGGGGCGAGCAAGCGCTGCGGGGAGGAGTACCTCCGCATGTACGCGGCGCTCTACGACCTGAGGTGGACCTCCCTGGCGCTGTCGAACGTCTACGGACCACGCCAGGACCCCGCCGGCGAGGCGGGCGTCGTCGCGATCTTCACCGAGCGGATGCTGGCCGGTCTGCCGTGCACGATCTACGGCGACGGCGAGCAGAGCCGCGACTTCGTGTTCGTCGACGACGTCGTCCACGCGTTCGTGCTCGCCATGGACCGGGGCGACGACGAGCGGTTCAACATCGGCACGTCCGAGCGGACGTCGGTGAACCAGCTGTTCCGCGGGCTCGCGGCGGCCACGGGCTACGACCGCGAGCCCGTCTACGCCCCCGAGCGCGCCGGCGAGCTGCGGCACAACGCCGTGGACGCACGCAAGGCCGCCCAGGGTCTCGGCTGGAAGCCGTGGACCACCCTGGAGGAGGGGCTCGCGGCCACCCTGAAGTGGGCCAGCGGCGAGCGTGACGCCGGCTGACCCTCGGCAGCAGCCCGGGTGGGAGCGTCCGGGGACACCTCGGCGACCTGCTCGCTCCCGGATCCGCGGAGGAATTGCGCAGAGGAACCCCCGGATACGGAGGGTGACGGGTACCGTTCGGTTCCGATCGCATCGCCAGTCCGAGGGGGTTCACGGGTGTCGTACGCCGAGGATGTGGGCAACCGCCTGCGACGCATCCGCCTGCAGCAGGGGCTCTCCCTCCAGGACGTCGAGCGGACGTCGGAAGGCCTCTGGAAGGCGGCGGTCGTCGGCTCGTACGAGCGCGGGGACCGCAACATCAGCGCGTCCCGGCTGTGCGAGCTCGCCGAGTTCTACGGCGTCTCGCCCTCCGAGGTGCTGCCCACGGACGATTCCCCCCGCCCCGCCGACCGCGGCCGCAGCATCGTCATCGATCTGACGAAGGTCGAGGGCGACGACGGCGAGCGCTGGCGCGGGCTGCGCCGGTACTGCGAGTCGATCCAGCTCCAGCGCGGCGACTACAACCGTCAGCTGCTGTCGATCCGGGGCGACGACCTCCGGGCGCTCGCGATCATCCTCGAGACGTCGCCGGACTCGCTCGTCGAGGAGCTGCGCGAGGCGGGCGTCCTCGTCGAGGGCAGCTAGCTAGCGGCTCGCATCCTCGATGGCGCGGTTCACCGCGTCGAGGACGGAGCGGGCGATCGCCTCGGACTCGTCGTCGCGGACCATGGCCGAGCCGCAGACGGTCGAGCCGCCCTGCACCGAGTGGAAGTGCACGAGCGATAGCGCGATGCGCCGACCGAGCACCTCGGTGACCTCGGCGCCCTCGAGCTCGACCATCCGGTTCTCGG